>JBFHJA010000210.1:0-7652 GCA_041596165.1 Draconibacterium sp.
ATTTGTGGATTGCTCCCGGAGGTACAATGGGTTATGAACTTCCGAGATTCCAGCGCCTGATAAATGAACAGTGGGTTTACTTTGCAAAAAACAATCACCCTGAACTAGATGGTTTTCACAATATTCTATCTATCGTAGAAGATCCGGCCAATACGAACCATTTTTTTGTTGCAAGTTGGGGAGGAGGGCTCCTGGAATATAATAACGATCAGTTTGTAAACAGGTATACAAATAAAAATAGCCCGCTACAAACTGCATTACCTGCCCAACCTGACGAACCATATGTAAGGGTGGCAGGTATGGATTTCGATTCTGATGGAAATTTATGGATAACTAATTCAGAGGTTGCCCAAAACCTGCACATGTTGACTCCTGATGGAAAATGGTCCTCTTTTGCACTCCCTGAAATTGCAAACAGTTTGAATGTTGGCCAATTAATTGTAAACCAATACGATGATAAATGGATGATAGTATTAGGCGGAAACGACGCTTATGTTGTTAATAAAGATGGGAGTAAGAAAAAACGTTTGCTTGTAACAGCTTATTTTAATAATGGTGTTGAGGAGAAATATACCCGGATGAATGATATCTATTCGATTGTTGAAGATAATGATGGCGCAATTTGGATAGGTTCATCGGCAGGAGTCGGTGTATACAATAATCCTGGCCGAATTTGGGAAGCAGACAATTTTTATGCTACTCAGCCCAGTCTAGATTTAAACGATGATATTTTCCACCCCTTATTAGAAAATGAAACGGTTACAGCAATTGCAGTTGATGGCGCCAATCGCAAGTGGCTGGGCACCAAAAATTCAGGTGTTTATTTGGTTTCTCAAACTGGTACAGAGGAGCTTTTGCATTTTACAACAAACAACAGTCCGCTCTTTTCTGACAATATTACTTCCATTGCAATTAATCAAAAAAACGGCGAGGTTTTTATTGGAACTGATCAGGGATTGATTTCATATATAGGTGAGGCAATTGAAGGGAAAGCAAGCTACGACAGCGTTTATGTTTATCCAAATCCGGTTCGCGAAACCTATGATGGACCTGTAACTGTTACCAACCTCATTGAAAACTCGGAAGTTAAAATTACCGACATTGCCGGAAATCTTGTTTTCAGAACAACTTCCCTTGGCGGACAGGCAATCTGGGATGGTAAAAACTTAAACGGAAACCGCGTAAAAACAGGGGTTTACCTTGTATTCTGTAACGATGAACTGGGTGAAGAAACTCATATTACAAAATTGTTGTTTATACATTAGCAGAAGAAGTTCAGAGTTTAAGGTTCAAAGTTTAAAGAACACAATCAATATACATGAACCCGGAGTCTGGAAACATGAATATCCTTTAAACTTTAAAACACGGAACTTTAAACTTTGAACTCAAAACTTTAAACTGTAGAATGCTTGTTACAACCGAAGGAATAGTACTTCACTACATAAAATACGGCGAAAGCAGTGTTATAGCAACCATTTACAC
Organism: Draconibacterium sp.; assembly: GCA_041596165.1. Taxonomy (GTDB): domain Bacteria; phylum Bacteroidota; class Bacteroidia; order Bacteroidales; family Prolixibacteraceae; genus Draconibacterium. The sequence goes on from JBFHJA010000210.1 coordinate 1,483, forward strand.
CCGCGATTTTGGTCGGCAAAGTTACCTTGTAAATGCAGCACGCAGTAAAAAAGCACAAAATAAATCGAGTTTATTGCAACCTCTTTTTCTTGTTGATATGGTTGCCTACCAAAAACAAACACGCGAGTTGCATCGCATCAAAGAGCTGAAAAGTAATCAGGTATATCAAAATATACCCTTTAGTATTACGAAATCATCACTCGCGATTTTTCTGGCTGAAGTTTTATATAAATCAATCAACGAACAGGAAAGTTATCCTGAAATGTATGATTTTATTAAAAACTCGTTGCTTTATTTCGATTTAATGGAAACCGGAGCCAGCAATTTTCATCTCTGGTTTTTATTCCGACTAACCGAATATCTGGGGTTTTTCCCGGAAACAAATCGTGTGGGTTTTCAAAATTGGTTCGATATGAAAATAGGTGCAGTTGTACATTCTCAGCCCTCGCACCCGTTTTATGCCAACAAAGAAGCAACAGAATATTTAATAAAACTTGCGTCACTTAAACTTCATGAAATAAGTGAATTAGCAATCTCCCGAACTATGCGCGATACATTAATAACTGTGCTTGTAGATTATTACCAACTTCATTTCGATAATTTGGGTGAAATAAAATCCCTGAATGTTTTGCGCGAAGTTTTCAAATAACTCGCATGCCTGCCAAATTCAAAGAGTTGCTATTTTATCCTCTGAAAACAATTGCCTTATAAATAAAAATATCAGCGCTTTTCCAGCCTTCCCAACCAATTCCGGCTTTATCGCGCGAACAATGCCCCAGAAATTCTTCCAAATTCCAACCCGTTTTTGTGGCAACCTGTGGCAGAAAGGTTCCCGAATTGTTTCCGTGTTTTATATAAATTCCATGCTTCCCCAGTTCAATTTCATCAACGGAATCAATCTTCCTTAATGGCGAAAGCACTGAGATCTCAAGTTCCATTTTGTTTAATTCATCTTTATTTATCGGGTCAAACCTGCGGTCGTGTGATGCGGAAACGGCCATTTGCTGAATCATTTCATTCAATGTTTTATTCTTTGCAAAACCTCCTATACAACCCCGCAATTTATTTTTTACATAAATGCTCACAAAAGCGCCCATTATTTCATTTAAAATTCCATCTCCAACAGGAGGGTTGATTTTCCCCTTTGCCCCATTTTCCACATAAAAATTTATAGATTCCCGCGCTTTTCCTATTAACTCTTCCTTTTCATTCTGCGAAATCCTGAATTCATCAGTTTGCTTGTAAACGGCAATCGACCAGTATCCTACTACCCTATCCTTATTCCCGTACAATTTTGCATCACCCGAGTTTTGATAGCATATTCTTTTATATTCGAAATTCTGGTTTTCAGTCATGTATAGCAGCGTTAGCACAGATGTCCAACCACAAAGCGAAGTTGCAAGGTTATCGATTTTCAGGTTTTTATTATCTTTTAGAACTGCCCGTAATTTTTGGGGAAAATTGCTGCAAATGGCATCCGCAGTTAAATCATCCACCTGATGTGCATTTTTATATTCAGGATAATGGGAAAAATCGGTACTGATTATCCACAGATTTTCAGGTGTAAACCACTTTTTTAAAATGTCCGCAATTTTCTTGCATATTTCGGGTTCATGAGTTCCCAAAATTATCGGGACCAACAAAATGTTTTCACCGAGTTTGTGTTGAATAAATGGCAGCTGAACCTCGATACTGTGTTCATTTTCATGAGCTTCACTGTGTTCAATAAATAATTCAGAACTATTTATAAGTCCTTCGGAAAGTTGTTTGTCGACAATAATCTCACCAAGTGGAGTTTGGTAGTTGCCCGAACAGTAAACCGCAGCGCCGTTAAATGAGTAACGATGACTTGAAGCCAAAATAAATACGCGTTTATAAGATTTATTTTCATCCACCTGAGAAAATCCGGCACCAGCTACTGATCCGCTGAAAACATAACCCGCATGAGGCACAACAATAGCCTGAAGATCAGGTTTTTTATCAGGATAATTTGTTGCAGATTCAGCTTGGTCAAATAATTTAATTAACTGATTTTTTAGTTCAGTTTTGTTTCCGGGGTAAAATTGACCCGCAAATTTTGCTTCGCGGATATATTCTTTTGATGTCCGGCTATTCATATTTTTATTTTAAATCGAAAAATGAAACAGTAAAATAGAAACATTAATAAAGGATTAGTAATGTAACTAATTCATGTTTACGACATTACTTTTGTTTTGTTTTTCAGACCACTCAAATTTGCAATTAAATCGTTTTAAACAATATTCCGTATGTAATTGACTCATAGTTGCAAACAATAGTTTGTGTAAAACTTACATTGTTTTACTGAATTTGTGTAATCTGTTTTATCTAATTTAGCCGCATTAAACTGTGATAAAAAGTATGAAACGACAATGTTGAAATGCAGAACAAAAAAGCATCAAAAAACTTGGAGTTGCATCGAATACAAATAATAAGAACAAATAATTTTAATGAGATGAAAAAAATAATGTTTTTTGTAATCGTAGCTGTTATTGGGTTATCGGCATGTAAAACATCAAAGAAACAGCCTGAAGTAAAATACACACCACCTACATCACAACCAAAAGTTTTCACAGTTCCTGAAACAACTGAAGCTGCAAAACCTGCTGCAACTGTAGAAGAAAAATCAGTATCACTTCGCAAGGAATCAGTTACTTTTACTGATGCGGCCGACAAAACAGGCAATGAGGCCAATACTTTTTTCGTGATCCTCGGTTCATTTGGACAACTCGACAATGCCAAAAATTTCCGCGAAACATTGTTAAACGAGGGATTTGCTCCAATAATCCTTCATAGCGAAACTGGTTATTACCGTGTTTGTGTTAACTCGTTTAAAGGAGAGACTGAAGCTCGCTCGAGGGTAAGAGAAATCAGACAGGCATTTCCAAAATACGCCGATTTATGGTTATTGATTAAGCAATAATCTGAAAAATAATATATTAAAAAACGCCGCTGATTAGTGGCGTTTTTTGTTTTCAGGATTTTATCTTTGTTAATAAGACCCACTTTCCTCTCTATGTTCCTTAAACTGAACAATTCAGTATTACATTTGTAATCCTTTAAGTAAAAAGAATAACAATTTTTATAAAATTGAAGATGACAACGAAAAAACAGCATTTACTGGATCAACGATATTTAAAAATGGCCGATATATGGGCACAGAATTCATATTGCAAAAGACGACAAGTTGGGGCACTTTTGGTTAAAGACAAAATGATTATTTCAGATGGGTACAATGGCACACCCTCAGGTTTTGAAAATGAATGTGAAGACGAAAACAATAAAACCAAATCGTACGTATTGCATGCCGAGGCAAATGCGATTACAAAAGTTGCCAAATCGGGTAACAGTAGCTTGGGCGCAACTCTTTACGTTACTTCGTCACCATGTTTGGAGTGTTCCAAATTGATTATTCAGGCCGGTATTTCAAGGGTTGTTTTTACTGAAAATTATCGGCTCGAAGATGGAATAAACCTATTAAAACGGGCAAATATCCAGGTCGAACAAATTGAAGCTGCGGACAATTAAAAACAGTGCAATGAATAAAAAAACTATAATCTTAATTCCCCTTCTAATAGCGATATCAGTAGCTTCGGGAATTTTAATAGGCAACCTGTTAAACCGAAATAGCCAGGCGGGTTTTGCCGGACTGAATCTTGGTGGCCAAAACAAAATTTCCGAAATACTTTCATACATTAACCAAGGTTATGTTGATAGCGTTAATACATCTGAAATTATAGAAAAAACAATCCCTGAAATCCTAAAAAATCTCGACCCTCACACAACATATATTCCTCCAACTGATATGAAAGAAGTTCAGGAGGAAATGACAGGTAAATTTTCGGGTATTGGTGTTCAATTTTCCATAATGGAAGATACGGTTAGGGTTATCGAAGTTATTTCAGGAGGACCTTCAAGTAAAGTTGGAATCATGCCCGGCGACAGGATTGTGAAAGTAAACGACTCGATTATTGCAGGTGTAAATGTTGTAAACAGCACAGTTTTAAATCTATTGCGCGGCGACAAAGACACAAAAGTAATGGTTGGTATTATTCGAAATGCGACTGAAAAAGTACTCGATTTTGAAATTACACGCGGCGATATCCCAATCAACAGTATCGATGTATCCTACATGATTGACGATGAAACAGGTTTTATAAAAATTAGCCGGTTTGCCAATAAAACTTATGACGAGTTTATGGAAGGCATGGAAAAAATTAAGAATGAAGGGGCAAAAAAGGTAATTATCGATTTAAGGCAAAATCCAGGTGGCTCGTTAGTTGGTGTACTTCAAATGGTTGACGAATTTTTGGGTAAAGGCGAACCAATCCTCTATACCGAGGGAATAAATCAACCCCGAAAAACATACAATGCATCGGGAAGCGATACATGGAAAGAGTTTAAGGTTTATGTGATGATTGACGAATACTCTGCTTCGGCAAGCGAAATTTTTGCAGGGGCAATTCAGGATAACGACAGGGGATTTATTATAGGACGTCGCTCATTTGGAAAAGGACTGGTGCAAGAGCAGATTCCTTTAAGCGATGGCTCAGCATTGAGACTAACAGTAGCCCGGTTTTATACACCAAGCGGACGCTGCATACAAAGTTCATACGAGGACGGAAATGACAAATATTACAGTAATATTTACGAACGTTTTCATAGTATGGAACAACTCGTAGCGGATAGTGTACACTTTTCTGACTCATTAAGATACACAACTAAAAGTGGCAGGATTGTTTATGGAGGTGGCGGAATAATGCCTGATTTTTTTGTGCCGATTGATACCACGGGAAACTCAGATTATTACAACTCCATTTACCGGAAAGGCTTGATTTACACCTTTGCTTATGCATATGCAGATGAACACCGGAAAGATTTATCAGGTCTTACGGATGCCGGTGAATTTGAAAGTTATCTCGACCGAAAAAATGTACTTGAAGAGTTTATCAATTATGCAGCAGGTAAAGGAATACCACGTGATAATGCAGGGTTAAAAGTGTCATCCTTAATTATAAAAACACAATTGAAAGCATATATTGCACGCAATATTATTGGAGAAGAGGGTTTTTACCCCATAATTAAAAAGATCGATAATATGCTGCTGAGAGCAATTGAAATTTCAAAACAAGATTTGCTTGTGGAAAATATAGACAACTATAAATCAGCTGGTAACATCCCGAATAAAGAGAAGTAGAAACTCAGTATTTGCCAATCGTCGTTATTTTTGCGAAATATTTCGTAACTTTATTCAAAAATTTCAGTTATGGCAAATACATCTCAAAAAATACATTACGATTCAATTGATGACAGGAATATTTTATTTCTGATAAAAAAGTCACGGGAAGGAATAAAATACGCTGTATTTAACAGTCTTCAAAAAGAAATTCCACTAAATCAGGAAGAATGGAGCAGGATACTTCATTTATCAGAACGTACACTTCAACGATACAAAAAAGATAAGATTGATTTTGGTCCAATTTATTCTGAAAGAATTATTGAGGTTCAGTTACTTTTTAATAAAGGAATTGAAGTTTTTGGCAATTTGGAGAAATTCCATAATTGGCTAAATTCCAGAAGCATAGCTTTAGGTGGTATAAATCCGGTTTCGCTGCTGGACAACACTTTTGGGATTATGATGCTAAAGGATGAACTAACCCGGATTGAATATGGAGTGTTGGCATGAAAGTTTATCGCTTGGCAAAAGAAAAATATGCCGAAGATCTTTCGGGCAAGGGAGCTGAATTGGCTGGTGCTAGATGGAACAGCAAAGGAACTCCAATGCTTTACACAAGTCAGTCAAGAGCTTTATGTCTAGTGGAAATTGCAGTACACATGCCAGTTGGCAATATTCCGGCGGATTATTTCATGATTGAAATTGAAATTCCGGATGATTTGGAAATAACAATGGTTTCCGAAGAAATGCTCTCAACAGACTGGAACAGCCTTCCTCACTCGCAATTCACTCAAAATATTGGCGATAAGTTTATTTCTCAGAATGAAATTTTGGTAATGCAAGTTCCTTCCGCCGTAGTTCAGGGCGATTACAATTATCTGATAAATCCACGACACAGACTTTTCAATCAAATAAAAATAATAAGTAAATCACCATTTTCTTTTGATGAAAGATTATTTGTTCAATAATCCTTTTA
>JBFHJA010000211.1:0-7649 GCA_041596165.1 Draconibacterium sp.
AATGGGAGAAATGGTTTCTTCCTCGTCATAAAGCTCCCCATTTTTTCGTTTGTTGATAAATTCTCCAAACCATACTTTCCCTGCCAATATAACCGACCATAGTTCGTTATAAAATTCGCTGCTGTGTTTTCCTGATTTAACCAGATCACCGGGTGTTTTACCAATTGAATCAGTGACAGAATAACCGGTTAGTTTTGTAAAACCTTTATTTACCCATTCTATTATCCCGTTTTTATTGGTAATTATTATTGCATTTGCTGCTGAGTTTAATGCTTTTTCCTGGAGGTTTATTTTTTCTCTGGCTTTAACAATTTCTGTAATATCAAAACCAACCCCAACCAATCCTCTTATATTTCCTGAAACATCAATTAACGGGAGTTTTGATGTGCTCATCCATTTTTCCACACCATTTTTTAAAATAACTTTCTCTTCGTGGCTGAGTACTGGTTTCCCTGTATTAATTACCAATTGGTCGACTTTATTAAAAAGTTCAGCCTGAGCATGAGGGAATATTTCAAAATCAGTTTTCCCGATTGCCTCCTCTTCATGGGATAATCCCATGTTTTTAACATCGGTGTCATTGGCGATTAATTTGCGTAATTCCAAATCTTTCAAGTAAATAGCATGTGGGATATTATCGATAATTGTTCGCAGTAAAATCCTTTCATTTTCACGTTCCTGTTCAACTTTTTTGCTCTCGGTAATGTTTTCAACCGATCCATCAAAAAACAGAACCTGTCCATTAATATCTTTAATAGAGTGTACATTTTCGCGAACATAAATCACTTCGCCATTTTTACTTTTCCATTCCGACTCAAAACCAATTATCAAGTTACTATTTTTAAAAGCCTGCTTAAACACTTCTCTTTTGCCTTGAGAAACAAACCCTTCCTTTTCAAGGTTACTTTTTTGCAATTCTTCCAGAGAAGAGAATCCCAACAGTTTAATCAAGGTAGGATTTGCCATTAAAATCTGACCGTCGGTCGTGGTTCGGTACAAACCGACAGATGCATTTTCGTACAGATTTTGAAAGCGATTTTCCAACTCTTGCTTTAATTGTAAAGTTTGTTTTTGTTCCGTAATATCAAAAATGGATACAATACTTTGCGTAGTGTCAGGTAGCATACCGACACTTAAAATTGCCTCCCGGGTTTCTCTTTTTTTGTTGATTAATTTTACTTCATATTTTTTCAGGGAACTATCAGTGCTTAACCTTCTTCTGTTATGATAAAGCAGCATTTTTTCAAGGCTTTCCTCTTGTACAAAATCAACCCATTTTCTTCCAACCAATTCTTCCGTTGAATAACCAGTTAAATCGAAACACTCTCTGTTGGCCATTGAAATGGTAGTATCTTCTTCTACAATTAGAGTGGCTGTACCGGTTGATTCAAAAATGGCTTTGTAAATATTCTGGCTCTTCGTTGCTTTCAGTTGGGCTATTTTTCTTTCTGTAATATCACGTGTTATCCCATAAATGCCTACCAGATTATTCAATGAATCGAATAAAAAATCGGCCTCTATTTCAACCCATATTTTTTCCCCATTTTTATGATAAGCTTCCAACCCCATAATTACAGGCTTTTTGCCTTGCTGACCACTAACACATTTTGCAATCTCGGTCTGAAAAACTTCCAAGAAGTACGAAAACGAATCTGGAATCAAAATCTCCCTGTATGACTGGGTTAATCTTTCCTCCACAGCAAAACCAAAAATATTTTTTGAATAAGGGCTAATATAAGTAAATTGGAATTTCAGGTCAGCCATCCATAATTCTTCTCTAAATCTTTTATAAAACAAGGAGTGGGTTAAGAAATTTCCATCCGATTTTTTCTCATTAGTCAAATCGTTTAAAGTAGCCCAATAACCAATTGTATTACCTTTTTCAGTTTCTTTTTCAGGAATTAAACGAACCTCGATAAATTTAAATTGATTTCCATTGTGCACCAATTGCTCGAAATACAAAACCTGCTCCCCTGAAAGTACTTTGTCGATATATAATTGGGCTTTGTTAAAAACCTTTTCGCCTAAAACTGTCTTCACTGATTGCCCAACCAGCGATTGTCCGTTTTTTCCAAATAAATTGTGATAAGCTTTGTTGGCATATTCTATAATTAGTTCAGAATTACAATAGCAAACCATTTCATAACAACAATCGATAAAATTGTCCAACAAATTAAATTGATTTTGAAGGGAACCAACAGGTTTAACTGAGTTTGCCGCTTTATGCGGGTTGTCACCGTAGTTATAATGCATGTTTATACTTCTATAGTTGTTTTGTTAGATTAGATTTCAACTTAATTTGTTAATTCAAATTTTAACCGGAATATATTTTTCTATTACCGATATTAAATCATCCCTTTTTAGGGGTTTAACCAAAAAATCATCAAATTCAACCCCTGATTTTTGGGTTGAAATGATATTGTTATAAAATGCTGTTTGCGCAATAACAGGAATCTTTGGTCTTAATTTACGAATTTGTTTCGTGGCATCAATTCCATTTAAAACTGGCATATGTATATCCATCAAAATGAGGTCGATATCCGGATTTTCAATAACCTTGTTTATGGCATCCTGTCCGTTAAACGCCGACAAAACATTGAAGTTACTATTTGTAAGGATTATTCTCAAATATATTTCAATAACTCTGTCGTCTTCAACAATCAATATTGTTTTTGTTTCCGTTTCAGAATCACTACCAGTGTATACAACATTTTCTTCCGTAACGCCCATTTCTATTGTGGGAATCGTAAAATACACGGTTGTCCCTTTTCCCTTTTCACTTTCAATCCTAATTTTGCCATTATGTTTTTCCACAAAGTCGGCACAAATTGTCATTCCCAATCCTGTCCCTTTTTCGCTTTCAGTTCCAAGTGTTGTCAGAATTCCATTTCCGGACAGCAAACCTGGAATATCCTCTTTTTCGATACCTATCCCAAAATCCTTTACATACAATTCAGCCATCTCATTTTCAGCATATTGAATGCCTATAACAATTTTACTATTGCGATTGCTGAATTTAATGGCATTTGAAATCAAGTTTCGAAGGATTGTGTCGAACATATCCTGATCATAAAGTATCCCGATTTCCGGAGGTAATTTTACAATTATTTCGATCTCTTTATTTTTACATAATTGATTAAAGCTTTCGATATTCTTTTTAACCGCTTTTTCAAGGGATATTTTTTCGGGGGAACAGATAATTTTGCCTAATTGTGTAGCTGACCACAGCAAAAGATTTTCGAGCAATTTATATGTATTTTGCGTATTTGATAAAATTGCGCTGATGTAGCTTTTTATCTCTTTCTCAGTTGAATTTTCGTAGTTTACATGAAGCATTTCAATTAATCCAAGAATTGAATTAAAGGGGCTTTTCAGATCGTGGGCAATAATAGAAAAAAGTCGGTCTTTTGCAGCATTGGCATTTAAAAGTAAAATATTTTTTTCTTCAAGCTCTTTTTCATTTTGTTTAATTTTGATAAGGTGCTGGTATCTTTCAATGGAATACAAGATGGAATTAACCAAAAACCGGCTGTCGAGCTCTGATTTTACAATGTACCCCTGAGCACCCATGTTAATTGACAAACGCCCCGTCTGCTCATTGTCAAGACCCGTTATAACAAGTATAGGCGTGCGTAAATTCATTTTATTTATTTCCTCTATGGAATCGAGGCCTTTGCTGTCAGGCAAACCTAAATCGAGCAATATAACGTCGTATGAATTGATCTTCAAATCAGCCAAAGCTTTTTTAAGTGTTGCAAAAACAACAATTTCAAAACTGAATTCTGTGCTTGCCGATAGATGTTCTTCAATCAGAAATGCGTCGCCGGGTTCATCTTCTACCAGTATAACTTTTAAGTTTTTATTCATTCTTTGCCGTTTGGTAGTATCACAATGCTCATCCAAAAATTTTCGATGGTTTTTACCACATCCATAAACCTATCAAGGTCGATGGGTTTGGAAATGTAGCAGTTGGCATGTAAATTATAGGTTTTAATAATGTCTTCTTCTGCTTTTGAAGTAGTTAAAATTACAACAGGAATTCGTTTCAGTTTATCATCCTCTTTAATTTCGGCTAAAACTTCGCGGCCATCTTTTTTTGGAAGGTTAAGATCGAGAATAATCAAGTCGGGTCGTGGTTTATCGGCATGTTTTCCTCTTTTGTATAAAAAATCCATGGCTTCCTCACCATCGACCACCACATAAAGGTTATTTTTCATTTTGCTTTCCGACATGGCTTCAATGGCCAGATCTGAATCGCCCTGGTTGTCTTCAACCAACAAAATATCAACTGGTTTTAGTAATTCTGATTTATTCATATTTCATTTTATTCGTTATAAGTATCTAAAGGTAAAGTAAATAAGAAAGTTGTTCCTTTTTCTTTTTCCGATTCAAACCAAATATCTCCACCGTGTCGGTTAACAATTCTTTTGCAGATTGCCAACCCAATTCCGGTTCCCGGATATTCTTCGCGCCCATGCAATCGTTGAAAAATTATAAAAATTTTCTCGTTAAATTTCTCTTCGATACCAATTCCGTTGTCTTTGACAGAAAACAACCATTTTTTATCTTTCCTTGTGGCCGAGATATGTATTTCCGGGATTTTGTCAACGGTGAATTTTATTGAATTTTCAATGAGGTTTTGAAACAACCTTTCCAATTGAGAAGAGTCTCCTTTAATTTCAGGCAATTCGCCAAATGTAATTTTTGCATTTGTTTCGTTTACCAAAACCTGCAAATTTGCAAGGCTGTTTTTTACCACCTGCAAAGAATCACAATTTTTAAATTCTTCGCCTTTTGTTGTAATTCTTGAATACGATAACAGGTCGTTTATCAGTGTTTGCATGCGGCTTGCACCGTCAACCGCATAGTGTATGTATTTATTGGCTTTCTCGTCAATCTGGTCTTTATAACGTTTTTCGAGCAGTTGGGTGTAACTGGCAACCATTCGAAGCGGTTGCTGCAAATCGTGGGAAGCAACATAAGCAAACTGTTCCAGTTCGTGATTGGAGCGTTTTAGTTCATCCGCAATTTTCAGAATTTTATGTTCTGCATTTTTCAGGTTGGTAACATCAATGCAAACACCAACCATTTTTACATTATTTCCGTTTTCATCTTTTATAACATCTGCTTTGGCATTTATATATCTGATTTCACCGGTTTCCCATCTGGAACGATAAATAATATCGTACGGTTTTACACCATCCATTACCATTTGAAATGCATCTTCTGTTAATTTAACATCATCAGGATGCAGGCAATTTTTGAAAGCATTGTATGAGCCATCAAAACTATTGTGTTTCAGGCCAAACATACTTTCCATGCGATTGTCCCAAATTGTTTCCCCTGTATCCAATATAGCTTCCCAAATACCCACTTCACCGCCATCCAATGCCAGGTTTAACCGTTCATTTAAATCTGCAACTTTAAGCTGGGCATTTTTCAGATCGGTAACATCGGTTGCCGCCGCATATAAAATATCTCCAAAAGGAGTTGTGTTCCATGATAACCATTTATAACTACCATCTTTGCACCGATATCGGTTATTAAAACTGATGGTAGAAACACCAGTAGTTAATTTCCCCACCTCTTTCTGTGTTTCAGCAATATCATCGGGATGCACAAAGTCAAGAAAAGGTTTCGCCTTTAATTCATCAATCGACCAGCCCAGCACTTCATGCCAGGCGGGGTTTAATCGTTTAAAATATCCGTCGGTTCCGGCGATACAAAGTAAATCGAGCGAAACGGTAAAAAAACGGTCACGTTCTTCTTCCGCTTTTAATCGATCAGTAATGTCATTAAAAATAATAAGGATTTTGTCTCCTATTTTATTCCCGATTACAGAAAAGTTACGATCCTTCCCATCTTTACAGCGGATTATTGCTTCCACTGGTTCTGAAGGTTCATTGTTTTCAAATGCAACTGCCAAGGAATTCTTCCATTTTGAAAGAACTTTATCGCGATAGATTTTATCAGGATATGCTTTTGGCCACCAATCCTCAATTTTTGGAATATCTTCGGACAAATAACCAATAACTTTCAAAAAGCTTTTATTAATAAATTCTATTTTACCTTCCAAATCAATTACCACCTTGGGCATTGGTGAATTTTCGATTAAATTCCTGAACTTTAATTCGCTTTCCTTTAATGCTTTATCGTATTCAATTTTATTGATAAATTGAGCGAAGTTGAATGCAATCTCCTTTAATAATTCTTTCTCTTCAGGAAAAAAAATGTCATCGGCACTTCTATTTTCGTTGTTTTCAACATTTACCCTGATCGTTCCTTTTGCCTGATTATCTATAATTATCTCCTCTTCAATAAAATAATTTGAATTAAATATGCTACCTGCACTGTATACTTCGTTACCATTGAATAATATTCGAGCTGAAGTTTTATCAGGGAATTTCCATCCTTCAGGAATAATATTTACAGTATTTTGTATAATCTGTTCAATATCCTGATCATTCTTTCGGAATTGTTCGTTAATGCGGAAAAGACATTGCATTTCTTTGATTCTTTCGCCCAAATTACGCAAGGCGGCCTCTTTTTCAATATGCAATTTTTTAAGGTTCGAAATATCGATAAAGGTTTCAAGTAATACCTTTTCACCATCCAGACTGATTTCAACTGCCGATTTTAAGATTGGTATTTCTGTTTTACTATTGGTGATTAGTATTTTATCCTCTTTATCCAATTTTTTGTGTAAATCCCACACCGGACATTTGTCATCGCAGGATGGGCAAAAAGTCTGGGTACAGGTTGCCCCCACTACTTCGTTTATTGAATTGTATCCCATCATTTGCAAAGCTGTGCGGTTTACTGCACGTACTTTTCTGTCGGACCCGATAATTACTGAACCGAAAGGCATAGAGTCGAGAATAATTTTAAGATTAGTCTCGGATTGTTTTACTCTTTCCTCCGAAATTTTTCGATCACTAATATCATTCGCCATGCTCATCAACAGTTTACGTCCATCGGGCATTTTACCAATGGGTGTTGAACTGAAATCCCAAATTCGTTTTTCGCCATTTTTGCAGATAACTTCAAATTCGCCGTCAGAAGTTTTTTTATCCAAAATATAATACTCTTGAATTTGCTTGTTCACTTCATTTTCTCCCATTCCATAAGCCAGAGATATCCATTTGTTTATGGTCGGTAGCTCTTCAGGAGAATAACCTGTAATTTCGGACCAGGAGTTGCTGATTTGCACCACTTCCCCACCCTCTGCATGAATCATAATTGGGAATGGGGAATCTGAAATAGCCCTTGACAGCCTGTTTTTGCTTTCTTCCAATGCATTTAAGGTATTAATTCTTTCGTCAATATCGAAACAATAACCAATGTAACCATTGAAAACATTTTGGTTTAGAAAAACAGGTTTCCCGATATCCAGAATCCAGCCATATTCGCCATTAGCTTTTTTTAGCCTGTATTCCATTTCAAAACTCTCTCTTTTTTCAAAAGCACCGAGATATATTTTTAAACAACGGTCAAAATCGTCGGGATGTACGCCTTCTGCCCAACCGTTTCCAATTTCCTGTTCCATTGTTCTGCCTGTCCATTCCAACCATTCTTTATTGAACCAGTTACAATGGGCATCTGTTCCAGCTTTCCAGATCAGTGCCGGTGCATCGTTCAGTGTTGAGTAA
>JBFHJA010000212.1:0-7649 GCA_041596165.1 Draconibacterium sp.
AATAAATGTGAATTACTTTTTACCAGCTTTTAACGCTTTTTCAGCTTCTAACCAATCAGTGTCCGAATTGCCATCTTTACCTGATGCGATTCTTGCATTGTAGATTTCTTCTGCTTTTTTGCGTATATCATCTTCTGTAATTACTGGTTTTGCCTTTGTTGTTTTAGTCGCTTTTGCAGCAGGAGCCTTTTTTTCAGCGACTTTTTTTGTTGTGCTTTTGGCCGCTGCGGGTGTAACTTTCTTTGTTGCCATAATTTTAATGTTTAAATGTTGTTAAAATTCAATGCAAGAATAATACTTTTTTACTCACTTAATTTACAATATATTAGAAACTCATCTTTTTTTACGCAACGTTTAAAATTAAGTTAATATACTGATTACTAAGATAAATTATTTTGAATGAATTTTTTTTAGTGTTTTTCTGAAATCAATCACACAAAATGTAATTGTCTTTTTGCGGATTGATAACCAAAACCGGCAGTTTTCCTGCTCTTTTTATGATTTTTTTTTCGGGTAATCCAATTAACCAATCAAGCGGAGTAATTACTGAACTACCAAGGATAATAAGCAAATCGCTTTCCGATGAAAGTGCAAGATCAAGTGCTTCAAACGAGTTTTGAAAACTCGATTTAGTTCCCCTGAATATTTTATGTTCGATTTTGAATTTTCCGAAAAGTTTTCTGCTTAATCCAACATTTACTGAAACTTGTTTTTGTGCATCTTTTCCATTGTCAGATGCAGCAACCACCACAATTGCAGAAGAGTTATACCTCCCGAAATAAGAACTCCAAAGTACACTGTCGCTATTTTCACGTCGTAAATCAACGGGCAAAATTACTTTTTTAAATTCCGAAAGTTGATTTTCTTTCTCATCAAAAAAAATGAATGGAACAGGACTTTCTGAAAGCGAAGTGGCATATTTTTTAAACTTTCCTGCCCCCGAAATCAATAATATAGCTTCAAAATCATCAGCAAGTTTTTCCGGTAAATTATATAATCTTTCTGAAATTAGCAGTGTGGAGATTTTTAAATTGGATAATTCATTTTTTATAGGCTTTAAATAATCGGAAAGTTTTTCTTTCAGCTTATTTTTTTCATGGTTTTCTTTTTTCGAATAATTGTAACACAAACAAAGTTCCTTATTAAATATACTGGCAAGCCGAATCCCATTTAATATTAGGTTTTTATCAGTTTCTGAAAGTGATAACAGGACCACAATTTTTTGTTGTTTGACTTCTTCCATTCAATCTATATTTTTAGCGACAAAACAACGTTTAATTGAACTTTGTCAATTTGATTGGTACAAAAATGGTTAATTTTAGCGGTTCAAAAAAAATCAGATACATGATAAATGAAAAATTACTGCATCCAAAAAGTATTGCAATTGTTGGTGCTTCAAACAACATTTCAAAACCAGGCGGAAAAATTGTCAAGAATTTAATCGATAATCAGTTTAACGGGAATTTGTATGCAGTAAATCCCAACGAATCAGTAATACAGGGAATACCTTCGTTTTCGTCTGTTGAAGAATTGCCTGAAGTTGATTTGGCTGTTTTGGCAATTCCTTCACAATTTTGTTTGCCAGCTATTAAAATTCTGGCAGAGCAAAACGATACAAAAGCATTTATCATTATTTCAGCGGGTTTTGGCGAATTAAACGAAGCCGGAAAGATGCTTGAAAAGGAGATTGTAGAAGTTGTAAACAAACACGAAGCCTGTTTAATCGGCCCTAATTGTATAGGTGTGATGACACCCGAACATGCAAGTGTTTTTACCACACCCATTCCGAAACTCACAACCGACGGGTGCGATTTTATTTCAGGTTCGGGCGCAACAGCTGTTTTTATTATCGAATCAGGAATTCCAAAAGGCTTACGTTTTTCCAACGTTTTTTCAGTTGGTAACAGCGCTCAAACTGGTGTTGAGGATGTTTTGGCTTATCTGGATGAAAACTATGAAGACGGAATCAGCCCAAAAGTAAAATTGTTGTATATCGAGAATATTGAAAACCCCGATAAACTGCTTTATCATGCATCGTCGCTTATTCGCAAAGGATGTAAAATTGCTGCAATAAAAGCCGGGAGTACGAATGCAGGAAGTAGGGCAGCTTCGTCGCACACAGGAGCACTTACCAGTTCCGATGCCGCTGTTGATGCGCTTTTTAGTAAGGCTGGCATTGTCAGATGTTATGGTAGGGAGGAGCTGACAACAGTTGCCTGTGTATTTATGTGCAAGGAGCTTTTGGGTAGAAAATTGGCCATTATAACCCATGCGGGCGGTCCAGGAGTTATGCTTACTGATGCGCTGGAAGATGGTGGTTTGAAAATTCCACGGATTGAGGATTCGCCTGCAAAACTTGCATTAAAAGAGAAATTATTTGCAGGATCTTCTGTCGAAAATCCTATCGATTTTTTGGCAACAGGAACTGCTCAGCAACTAGGTGAAATTATCGATACCTGTGAAAATAATTTTGATATTGATGGTATGGCTGTAATTTTTGGCAGTCCTGGTTTGTTCCCAATTGGCGATGTTTATCAGCTGCTAAACAACAAAATGAAAACCTGTAAAAAGCCAATTTACCCGATTTTGCCATCGCTGATAAATGTAAAATTAGATGTTGCTGTATTTTTGGCACAGGGAAACGTGAATTTCCCCGATGAAGTTCTGCTCGGGCGCGCATTGACAAAAGTGATGAATATACAAGTTCCGTCGGATAACGAAATTGTTGTTGAGGGAATTAATATAAACGAAATCAGGAGGATAATCGACAATGCTAAAAACGGTTATCAATCCCCCGAAATTATCCATCGTTTGCTGGATGCTGCAGGAATTTCGAGGGTAAATGAAATTGTTGCTGTAACTGAAATTGAAGCTGTTTTGGCTTCAACCAATATCGGCTTTCCGGTTGTGATGAAAGTGGTGGGACCATTACATAAAACCGAAGTTGGCGGTGTAGTTCTTAATGTTCGGAATACAGCGCAAGTTCGAAAAGAGTTTCATCATTTATATGGAATTGATGGGGCTGAAGGTGTTCTGATTGCACAAATGGCTACAGGACTTGAATTGTTTCTTGGCGCAAAATATGAGGAGAAATTCGGGCATATTGTGCTTTGTGGCATGGGCGGGATTTATGTTGAAGTGTTGAAGGATGTAGCTTCGGGACTTGCACCCCTTTCACACAAAGAGGCAAAATCGATGATAAAAAGCCTGAAATCGTATAAAATTCTGAAAGGATTTCGCAAACAGGGCGGTGTAAATATTGAGAAATTTGTAGATATAATTGTACGACTTTCAAGTTTGTTACGCTTTGCCAAAGAAATTAAAGAGTTGGATATCAATCCATTGTTGGGAAATGAACGGGGAATTTTGGCTGTTGATGCCAGGGTGAAGATCGAGAAGCAGGAAAACAAGGTTCAAAACAATAATTTATAGGATGAAGCTATGTTATTGTAGTATAAAATCAGTACTATTTTATTACCTCGAGAATAAGTAAACTATTAATTTCTCAAAACAGCAAATAAGAGAAAGCCACAAAATTACATTGTCGGAAGTTCTTTGATATTGTATCGTTTAGGATTTTAGTGTTGAGTTTTTATTATAATATATTACCCTACACTCCAAAAATTAATTAAATTTGTACATCGTGTTCGTACACGGAGAATTTAATATACCACTTATTAATAACTTAATAGATTCATAATGAGAAAAATATCGATTTTGGTTTTAGTATTAGCATTAGTATTGCTTGGCGGAAATGCATTCAGTCAAAATGATGGTTGGACAAATTTGTTTAACGGCAAAGATTTAACAGGCTGGAAACAGTTAAACGGAAAGGCTAAATACGAAGTTGTCGATGGTGTAATTGTCGGTACAACAGTACTAAACACACCAAATTCATTTCTTTGCACGGAGAAAAATTATTCTGATTTTATTTTCGAAGTTGAATTGCTTGTGGAGGAAAACATGAATTCAGGTATTCAGTTCCGCAGTGAAAGTAAGGCAGATTATAACAACGGTCGCGTACATGGTTATCAGTGCGAAGTAGATCCTTCAGACCGTGCATGGAGTGGGGGAATTTACGATGAAGCACGCCGGGGCTGGCTTTATCCGCTAACTTTAAACCCTGATGCACAATCGGCTTTAAAAATGGGCGAATGGAATAAATATCGCATCGAATGTATTGGATCTTCAATCAAAACATGGTTGAATGGAGTAGCATGTGCACATGTAATCGACGATATGACGCCAACTGGTTTAATTGCTCTGCAGGTTCACGGTATTGGCACTTCAAAAGATAAAGAGGGACACCAAATTAAATGGAGAAATGTCAGGATTAAAACTGAAAACCTGAAACCCTCACCATCAGAAGGTATTTACGTTGTAAACCTTTTGCCTAATAATTTAAGTGATGCTGAAAAAGAACAAGGTTTTGAGTTGCTTTTCAATGGTAAAAATCTTGATAACTGGAAAGTTGCAGAAACTGGCGAACCTGTAAAAAAAGGTTGGGAAGTTATCAACAACGAACTTACCTTAAATGCAAACAAAGAGGTTAAAGGTGATGGTGATATTCTTTCAAAAAAAGAATTTGGCCCTTTTGAATTGAAGTTCGATTTTAAACTGACAGAAGGCGCTAACAACGGAATAAAATACGGAATTGGAAACAACGGACCACACATCGGTCTTGAATACCAAATTCTTGATGATGAAAAACACCCTGATGCAAAACAAGGTGTTGTCGGAAATCGAACTTTGGCTTCGCTGTATGATTTAATTCCCGCAGAAAAGGAAGGTCGGTTTGTAAATAAAATTGGCGAGTGGAACCAGGGAAGAATTGTTGTGCTACCAGATAATACTGTTCAACATTGGTTGAATGGCAGAAAAGTTGTAGAATACAAACGCGGAGGCAATATTTATAAAGCCCTTGTAGCCCGCAGCAAATATGCCGCACATGAAAATTTTGGAATGGCTTCTCCAACACCAATCCTCCTCACTGACCATCATGATCAGGTATTTTACAGAAGTATAAAAATCAGAGAATTATAATCATGACAAGCAGAAGAAATTTTTTAATTGCATCAGGACTTGGACTGGCAGCAGCTACTGTCCCGGGATTGACAAAAGCCTCGGTTTCATCATCGGTTGGTTCAAAATCGGAGTTTAGTTTTAAGTTGGGGGTTGCGTCTTACACATTACGCGAATTCACACAGGAACAGGCACTGGATATGACTTTACGCTGTGGTGTGAATCGAATTTCTTTTAAAAGTATGCACTTGCCACTGGATTCGAATAAAGCAAACATTGAAAAAGCAATTGCACTGTGCAAGAAAAAAGGAGTAACACTTTATGGTGGCGGAGTTATTTACATGAAAACAAAAGCTGAAGTAGATCAGGCTTTTGAATATGCAAAAATGGCGGGAATGGAAATGATTATCGGTGTGCCAAATCATGAATTACTTGAATATGTTGAAGGTAAAGTAAAGGAATATGATATTAAACTGGCAATACATAACCATGGTCCGGGCGATTTGGTGTACCCAAGTGCCGAAAGTGCATTTGTGTTGATTAAAAACCTGGATAAAAGAATGGGATTGTGCATCGATATTGGTCACACCAAACGCATCGGTCGCGATCCTGAACAGGATTTAAAAGATTACTTTGACAGAGTTTTTGACATCCACATTAAGGACGTTACAAAAGCCGAAAAAGATGGTTCAACATGTATAATTGGACGAGGAGTTATTGATTTTCCTTCTTTTCTTCAAGCAGTGAATAAACTTGGTTACAAAGGAACACTTTCTTTGGAATATGAAGCTGAAGGAAAAGATCCACTGCCCGGAATGATGGAATCATTTGGATATGTTAAAGGAATTTTATCTACTATGTAGAAATTAAAACAATAATCAACAAATATTGAGGTTTAAATATTTGCTTTCCTTCTTATATCCATCGTTTTGCAAACAACGTTGCTGAACAGAATAAAAAAAAATAGGTATAAAAATCACGAATAATACTAATACTAAAAACATGACTGCGAATAGAAGAGATTTTTTAAAAAAAGTTACTGCCGGCGCTGCAGGTATTGCTGTGGGTGGCTCGGCCATGGGAATGTCGGCAAAAAGTTATAGCCGCATTATTGGTGCAAACGAAAAACTAAATGTGGCGATTATTGGCCTTGGCCGTCGCCTGGGTGCATATTATGAACCCATTGCAATGAAAGAAAACAACGTTGAGTTGCTTTATCTTTGCGATGTTAAGAAAAGCCAGCGTGAATCAGCTGCTAAGAAGTTTTCGAAATTTATAGATTACAATCCCAAACTTGAAAATGATATACACAAAGTAATCGATGACAAAAATGTGGATTTAATATTTAATGCTACTCCCGACCATTGGCACACACCTGGTGCAATTTTGGCGATGAAAGGTGGAAAACATGTTTACCTTGAAAAACCATGCAGTCACAATATGTATGAAAATGAACTTGTTGTTGCTGTTGCCAAAAAGTACAATAAAGTTGTGCAAATGGGAAATCAACAACGTTCATCAGACCATACACAAGAAATTATAAAGGGTATTCATGATGGAATTATTGGTGTTCCTTACCGTGCTGTTGCATTTTATTTGAACAAGCGCGGAGAAGTGCCATTACAGAAAAAAGCACCGGTACCTGAAGGTCTCGACTGGGAATTATTTCAAGGGCCGGCACCACGTCGCGAATATACTTCTGAAACATGGGATTACAACTGGCATTGGTATGGCTGGGCCTATGGAACTGCTGAAACCGGTAATAATGCTACTCACGAACTTGACGTTGCCCGCTGGGCGCTGAAAGTTGATTTACCAATGAGAGTTGATGTGGAAGCCGGGAAACGCCATTTCATGAACGATGGCTGGGAAATGTACGATACTATGTATTCAACTCTTCGCTTTCAGGGAGATAAAGTAATCAATTGGGATGGAAGAAGCCGTTCTGGGCAAAATACCTACGGACTGGGTGATCGTGGTACAATAATTTACGGAAGTGAAGGAACTGTTTTTGTTGATCGTGGAAAGTATATTTTGTATGACCGTGCCGGGAAAATTATTAAGGAAAGCAAAGGTGGATCAAACGAAGCAGGCACCGCTCTTGGTGGCGGTGGAGATATGACAACCGGTCACGTTATTAATTTCTTCGAAACCATTCGTGGAAAACAAAAACTAAACGCACCAATTGATGATGCAACAAACAGTCAGGCAATGGTTCACTACTCAAATATTGCTTATCGAATTGGAAAAGGATTTGACATTGACGATAAAACAGGTCGTATGTTTGATCGCGAAGCAATGAAATTGTGGAGTCGCGATTATGCACCGGGCTGGGAACCTACTTTATAGATTTAAAAATTCAGAGTTTAAAGTTCAATGTGAAAACCTTGGACTTTTTTCTTTTTTACAAAAAAATATTCATCAATCAACTTAAAAAATACAACTAAATGACTTCAAGAAGAAAATTTATACAAAAGGCAGCCACCTCAATTGGTGCCTTAACTATTATTCCTGCCCACGTTTTATTTGCAAAAGATGAAATAAGAAATGCGGCAGGTGAAATAATTCGACAAAGAATTGTTGCACCCAGCGACAAAGTTAATATGGCTTGTTGCGGTATTGGAAAT
>JBFHJA010000213.1:0-7645 GCA_041596165.1 Draconibacterium sp.
CTATTACCTCACCGACAGTAAAAAGGATTTGACAAAATGGAAATTCCCGATTGGTACAACAATCGATGCAAAAAGTTACCTTATTGTTTGGGCTGATGGCGATTCCACGCAAGTTGGTTTGCACACAAATTATAAACTTTCAGCCGATGGAGAAAACGTTGTTTTGCTTGATCCGAAATTACAAGTTATTAATTTAGTTAAATATCCGATAACATTGATTGAACAATCCTGGGCTCGCAAACCAAATGCAACAGGTGATTTTGAATGGTCGGTGCCTACTTTTAACGCCGCGAATGATTAGATATTACACTCTTGGTGGTGTTAATTACCTCCGGATTGGTGTAAAAATCATGTTCGGTTTGTAAAGAAATCAAATATTCACATCTTCTATACACAGGCACGGAGCAACTCGTTTAAGGCAGTAATTGTGGTCATACTTCTATTAATATTTAAACTATAGAAAATACTCCTGCAACTTAACGAATTAACCCACATTGCAATGTAAACCACACTAATATGTGGGTTAATCATACTTTTCTGCCTTTGCAATTGTTTCCATATACGGTACGCTATAATCCTCTCCCTGGATTTTTTTGTACCGGATTATGTAATCAATGTAATGCTTTTTAGAGGCAGTTTTGTTGCCTAACTGAAGATTCGATTTTAAAATATAATAGAAGGCACATTCATTTAGCTCGTCAGCATAATATAAAATTGAGGCAATTGAAATAGTTCTGGCGTAGTTTTTTTGAGTGAATTTTTGCTTTAATATAAGTGGGATAATTCCAACAATTTGTTCTGATACTTCCTTCTTAAAAATATCGAAAAAATCATTGTCCACCGATTTTAAGAACTGCCCCCTGGCGGTTATCTCCTCAATTCGCTCAATATTGAAATCATTTAGCACATTACTAATCTCCTGGTAGGCCAATTTGTATTCCAGGTAGTCACAATAAAAAGGAACACACGATTTCACTTTATATTTATGATTATCAAACAAAATTTCAACTCCGTCAATATCTTCTAATATAATACGCAGTTTGTTTAAAGCTACCCCTTTAAGGTTTTTTGCATTTCTTACAGGTTTGTCAGGCCAAATCGAATTGTAGATATCCTCCGAGGTAACTCCTCCACTCTTAGTGCTTCCTTTTAACAAAATGAATAAAAACAGTTGCTTCAATTGTGGGCTAAACAAATGGCTAATATTTGTACCTTTCCTGTCGAATACAGTAAAATTTCCAAAAATATACATTGAATTCTTTTGTGGCCGATCATTTTTGTCAGCAATAGTGGGCTGATGCGTGTCCTTTTGAATAGGCTCCTCTGCAAAGCGACGTTTTTTGCGCTTTAATAAAATCCTTATTAATAAAACAATACAAGTTAACACCAGCAAGACAGCAAATGCAATCCATTTTGTAAAGCTTTTATTATTCTCCTTTCTTATGGAAGGTGCAAAATATGCTACCGCCGGTACAGGCGGATTATCAATGGAATAAACATTGACTGTTGAACCACTGCCCGCTGAATTTGTGTCATTCAAAATTTCATGAACCACGCAATACATTTCTTTCGTCTGTGTATTGCTGTATAAGTTTACATTGGTTCTGATATACTCTGATGTAACGGGTATCGAATCGCCTAAAACAGAAAATGCCCCGGTTTTAATATTGTACTGGTGCAGTTTTACGTGGGTTTTAGGGATGTATTCGGGGTAGCATAGTGTATAAAACGAAACTGAATCAGAGGAAATAACCATGTTTCTGGAAGATACTAAGAATGTGTTGGGTCGTTCAATTTCCCATAATTTCTTAATCCGGTGGTTTTTAATATCTATTTGGTAGCAGTCGTAGTAATACTTCTTCCCAATACTTTGGTCTCCGGTTTCATTACCAACACCGCCAAATAACAGAAGTTGATTATTTTGCGCCACCATTCCCGCAAAAAACCGAGGTGTAATTGTATCCCCTTCAAAATTTGGGATGTTCCATGTGTCATTCGCAATGTTGTAACAAAAAAATGAATTGCTCAGTCTTTGCTGGCCAAACCCCCCAAAAATGTAAAACTGTTGGGTTTCTTTATCTAAATACGAATTGTGGTGATGACTTTGTTTGTCAAGCGTAAGGTAACTGTTGGGTTTCCATAAAAGGTTATTCAAATCCATGGATGCAATTGATGGGGAGTTTTCAGCAACATCGTTTACTTCATACACAAATAATTGCTGATTGAATACAAAACCCATCCCTAAGCGTACAGGAACAGGGAGGCTGTTTAAATAGGGCTTTTTTTCCATCGTATTGTTAACCATGTCAAGAAACACAATAGAATCTTTTCCTGCCATCAGCAACCGGTTGTTATTGTGGTCGTAGGTAACCGCCTCAAATTCTTTGAAAGTACCGCTAAACCGATGTTTCCAATGAAAGGCATCGTTTATCAGCCAAATGGGATTCTCAACCTTGCCCATTGGATTTCCTTCTTGATCGAACACAGTATTCCCTGTACTTTCTTGAAAAGTAAATTGAAATTTATGTCTGTTATTGCTTATAACCAGATTACGGATAGCAAACGACGGTACATCAATAATATTTTTGTGCTTCCCAAAAAATAGTTTGTTCAGCATTAATTCATTAAGTTTTTCTCCCTGACATTGATATTGTTTATTGTTAATCAAAAGACGGATAACATTGTCATTCACGTCA
This sequence comes from Draconibacterium sp., assembly GCA_041596165.1. Classification (GTDB taxonomy): domain Bacteria; phylum Bacteroidota; class Bacteroidia; order Bacteroidales; family Prolixibacteraceae; genus Draconibacterium. The sequence continues at coordinate 2,697 of JBFHJA010000213.1, forward strand.
AAATGCATTTCAATGCTCAACCACTTGCCCTTTCCAAGCTCTGAAACTAGTATGGGCAAGGTCAGTAGATTTTTCTCTCCCTCAAGGTTTAATTTTAAATATCTGATCTTATCATTCCCACTGTTAAAATAAGATAATGAATAGATTGCTTTTGAAACATCCTCGCCAACCGTACAAATATATCCCAACGAGTTTGGTTCAAGAATAGAAAGCTCAAAAGACATATTTAGTTCGCCATGAATCTCAGGTGCACCGTTGGCAAAAACATTATAGGAAGTCCGGTTTTCAATTGTGTTTGTTTGTGATGAACGAAAACCCAGTCCTTGCGATTTCGCCTGCATGGCAAAAATTGTAATTACTATGGAAAGAAATATAATTATAAGTTTCATTTAGGTTCCTAGTTAATTTTGTTGCTTAATTTAAATGGATAAAAGGGGGTCGAACGTTTTTTCTCATCTTAAATCCTTTGCAATTTTAAAAGTAAACAAAATATTATAAATGAAAAGAGTCAGGATTAATATTTTATTTTAAATATTAACCCGGCATTAACCCTTTACTAATCTCGCTACTAACTACAACGGCTTATTTTAGCATCTTTTAACAAAACTTGATCTTTTTGGTATCGTTGTATTTTACGATTCCAAACTTCTTTTTTTTTATAACATAAACCATACAAATTAATGAAAAAAAACATTTTAAAAAGTTCTTTTCGAAGAATGCAATTAAAGTATTTTGCTGTTTTCAAAACAATTTGGATAATTACTATTGTTTTGGTTGTGCATTTAAGTGCAACAGCAGTTGGTTGGGCGAGTGAAAACTCCGGTGCTGTATTACAGCAGCCCGACAAACCAGTGTCAGGGGTAGTTACTGGTGGCGATGGCATTCCAATTCCCGGAGCTGCAATTCTGGTTAAGGGAACCACTAAAGGAACCGTTAGTAACGCTAACGGAGAATTCAATCTTCGTGCTTCGCAAGGAGACACACTTCAGTTTTCCTTTATTGGAAAAAAGCCTGTTGTACAAGTAATTGGAACGGGAAGCATTATCAATGTAACCTTATTTGACGATGAAACACAACTTGAAGAGGTTCAGGTTGTAGCTTTCGGGGTTCAAAAGAAAGAGAGTGTGATTTCAGCCATTCAAACGGTGAAACCGGGCGAATTAAAACAGCCGTCATCCAACCTTACCTCTGCCCTTGCAGGGAGGATTCCTGGAATTATTTCCTACCAAACAACTGGAGAACCCGGCGCGGACAACGCACAGTTCTTCGTTCGCGGGGTTACTACTTTCGGGTATAAAACAAATCCCTTAATATTAATTGACGGGTTTGAAGCTACAACCGACGATTTGGCGCGCATGGAGCCCGACGACATCGAGAGTTTTTCTATTTTAAAAGATGCCTCGGCAACAGTTTTATATGGCGCGAGAGGTGCTAACGGTATTATTATCGTTCAGACCAAAGACGGACGTGAAGGACCAACCAAGGTAAATGTACGTATAGAAACTCAACTCGCCACCCCTACGAAAATGAACGATTTGTTAGACGGTGTTGACTACATGCGTCTCTACAACGAGGCCCGTGTATCAAGGAATCCTTTGCTGGGAACCTACTACAGCGAACAAAAAATTCAATCCACAATGGACGGAGTCAACCCGATGATTTACCCGAATATCGACTGGTATGATCAACTTTTTGAGAAATCAACATGGAACAAAAAAGCCAACTTCAATATTTCGGGTGGTGGAAAAGTGGCCACTTATTTTGTTGCCGGAACAATGGAAAACGAAACAGGATTGTTGAAAGTGGACAAAAAGAACAACTTCAACAACAATATCGACATCAACCGGGTGCAAATACGAAATAACGTTATCATTAAACTTACGCCTACTTCAAAACTGGACGTGCGTTTACAAGGGCGTTTTGAACGCTATACCGGGCCACGTTCTTCTGCAAATGACATTTTCAATATGGTAATGAACTCAAACCCTGTTGATTTTCCGGCGGTGTTTGAAGCCGACGAAAAACATGAATTTGCCGACCATATTCTTTTTGGGAACACCTTTGTTTCAGGTTCGCTTAAACAAAATCCTTATGCCGAAATGGTACGGGGATATGAAGACCGAAATGAAAGTTCCATTACAGCTATGGCCACTTTCTCACAGGATTTAAAATTCATTACCGAGGGATTAAAATTCCAGGGAAAAGCCTCAGTAAATACATGGGGTCAATATTCAAGTAAACGGACGTATAATCCGTATTTTTACGATCTGGAAACGTACAATCAGATCACCGGTGAATATACTCTTTACGGGCTGAATCCTGAAAGCGGACAATCCTACCTCGGCGATGTGGAACCAGGAAGAGACGCCAGTGCACACTATTATTATGAAGGCCGTTTCAATTGGGAACGCGAATTTGGGAACCACAATTTAGGCCTGATGACCGTGGGGATGTTCGAAGAATACCTTATAACCGGAGGAAATAGCCGTTCTATTTATGAAACACTGCCCGAAAGAAACATGGGTAATTCAGGACGTGTTGCCTACGATTATGATACACGTTACTTTTTTGAATTCACCTACGGATATAACGGATCAGAGAAATTTGCCGGTGACAAACGATTTGGTTTCTTCCCATCGTTTGGTGCTGGGTACCTGGTGTCAAACGAATCGTTTTGGGCACCATTGAAAAAAACAATAAACACATTTAAGCTAAAGGCAACTTACGGTAAGGTTGGTAACGATGCTATCGCTCAACGGGCTGACAGGTTCTTTTATTTATCCAACATTTCTAAAGGGGGAGCAGGCTATCGCTGGGGTACGACTTTCATGAACGATTATGGTGGCTATCAGATTTCACGTTATGCAAACCCGGATATTACATGGGAGGTTTCTACAAAAATGAACTTCGGATTTGAAGCTTCGTTCCTTGACGATGCACTTAAAATTCAGGGCGATTATTTTACAGACACACGTAGCCAGATATATCTGGAACGCCAGAATTTTCCTGCAACTGCAGGTCTGGAAGCAGCAGTTAGTGGTAACGTAGGCGAAGTTAAATCCGGTGGTTTCGAAGGTTCTATCGACTATCAGTACATTTCTCAAAAAGACTGGTGGCTCACCGGCCGTGCCAACTTTACTTATGCCACCAACGAATATGTGAAACTCGACGAGAAAAACTATGCCGACGAATACCTTAAACGAAAAGGTTATTCTATTAACCAATGGTGGGGACTTATTGCCGAAAGGCTTTTTGTTGACGAAGCTGAAATTGCCAACTCTCCAAAACAGGACTTTGGCACCTATCAAGCCGGCGACATTAAATACAAGGACGTAAACAACGATGGTGTAGTCAATTCAAACGACCAGGTTGCTTTGGGTTTTCCTACCGTTCCCGAAATTCAATATGGATTTGGTTTATCCGGCGGGTTTAAAAATTTCGATGCCTCCTTCTTCTTTCAGGGAAATGCACGCGTTTCCTTATTTATAAATCCCGGTACCGATGACAACGGAATTGCTCCATTTGCAAACCGTCGCAATGCTTTGACGCTTATTGGTGATGATTACTGGACAGAAACCGATCCGGATGTACATGCATTCTGGCCCCGGTTGTCAACCGAACCATTAGCAAACAATACTCAAACTTCCACCTGGTGGTTGCGCAACGGCGCATTTCTTCGCTTGAAAACTGTTGAGGTTGGTTATAACCTTCCGAAAACATTTAAAAAGATTGGGCTGCAAAATACCCGTTTCTATTTTAGCGGTGAAAACTTAATGGTTTTCAGCCCCTTTGACTTATGGGATCCGGAAATGGGACGCGGTGGCTTAGGCTATCCACCAAACCGTAGGTTTAATTTTGGAGTTCAATTGTCATTTTAAAACCTAAAAAACAATGAAGATGAAATTATTAAGAAATTTTTTATTACTGATATTCCTTATTGCAGTAGTTCCGTCGTGTACCGATTACCTGGATGTAGTACCCGATAATACAATAACTCTGGAAGATTTGTTTAAATCGCAGGAAGAAGCCTGGGATGCCCTGGCCAAAGTGTATAGCTATATGCCGCGCATTGATGCAACACATTCGTCAATGTGGACGCTTGGCGATGAATACCTTGGTCGTTTAGACCTGAATGAAAATACCGGAAACCTCCGTGGATTAAGAATTATGAGAGGTTTGCAATCCGCATCCAGTCCACTACTCGGTACATGGTCTGGAACAGGCAACGGAAAACGTTACTATACGGCTATCCGGCAAGCCAATGTTTTTCTTTCACTCATTGATCGGGTACCGGATATGACTGACGTCGAGAGAAAAGAATGGGCAGCACAGGTGAAATTCCTCAAAGCCTACTATCATTTTCTACTGATTCAACAATACGGTCCCATTGTAATTGCAGACGATATGATAACTCCGGATGCAACAGAAGAACAATTATCGCAAAAAAGATCTACCGTGGATGAAAGTTTCGACTTTGTTCTTAACCTGATGGACGAAGCCATCCCCGAATTAAAAGAAAGGGTTGGTGCTACGCTTGCAGGCCAGGTGGATCAGGTAATTGCCAAATCAATTAAAGCACGTGTACTTTTATTCAGGGCAAGTCCGTTTTACAATGGCAACCAGGAATATTTTGGCGATTTCTTTAATGAAGAAAATCAACCATTTTTCCCAATGACATACGACAAAGAAAAATGGAAAAAAGCGATTGATGCCATTGACGAAGCAATTGCTGCCTGTGATAAAAATGGTATTCAACTTTATAAATACGAAGCACCCGTTTATATCTTTGACCGTGAAGTATATGCCGAAAATCCGGAAAATGTGCAAAGGCTCTATGATTTGCGATTTTCCATTACCCAACCATGGAATAAAGAATTAATATGGGGATTCTCAAACCTTGATTACTATAATCAAGGTGAATTGGCTCATTCAACAAACATGCGTCTGCC
>JBFHJA010000214.1:0-7638 GCA_041596165.1 Draconibacterium sp.
CATAAACCAACAAATCAAAATTGGGAGATCTTTAACGACCTCCCAATTAGCTTGTGTTAATTAACGTTGCAACATATTCGCAGTATGGCTGCAACATTTTTATAAACTTTAACGATTCAAATTTATGAAAAAAAATGGTATTGGATTGTCCCGGCCTTTGCGGGGGGACATTAAAAAATTATTACTTATGACGAAGCTAACTATTTTTCTGAGCCTGTTTTTTGTAGTTCAACTTTCGGCAAACGTGTATTCGCAAACTCGTTTGTCTGTTGACTCAAAAAATAGAACCGTGAAAGAAGTTCTTCTGGACATTGAAAATCAGAGTGAATTTCGTTTTTTTTACAACGAGCAATTTACTGATCTTAATCGGTATGTAAAATTTAATATCGATAATGAATCCATTGATAATGTAATGGATAAGTTATTTGAATCATCGAATTTTACCTATAAGATTATGGAAAATAACCTGATCGTGATTACACCTGGCGATGTTCAGCAGCAAAAAACAATTTCAGGAACAGTTACCGACGATGCCAGCCTGCCTTTACCAGGAGTAACTGTAATAATCAAAGGAACAACTCAGGGAACAGTAACCAATGTTGATGGAAAATACTCAATCCTTAATATTCCGGAAAATGCCGTGCTGCAATTTTCATTTGTTGGGATGCTTTCTCAGGAAGTGGTTGTTGGTAACCAAACTAACATAAATGTGAGTATGGTAGCCGATGCTATCGGAATTGAGGAGGTTGTTGCTATCGGATATGGTACTCAGAAGAGAGCGAATCTAACGGGTGCTGTTTCAACTGTTTCGTTGCCACAGATGGAAAAACGTACCGTAGCGCAAACTTCATTAGCACTGCAGGGTTTGGTGCCGGGTGTTACCGTAACTCAACGCAGTGGTAAGCCAGGAGGCGATGGAGGTATTATAAGCATTCGTGGCAAAACTACTCTGGGAAATAATGATGTGCTGGTGCTTGTTGATGGTGTCGAATCAAGCATCAACTCCATTGATCCAAGGAGCATTGAATCAATCTCGGTACTCAAAGATGCTGCATCATCTGCAATTTATGGTAACCGCGCAGCAAACGGTGTAATCCTTATAACCACAAAACGCGCAGAAGAAGGCAAGGCATTTGTTTCATATAATAGTTATGTAGCAAAGGGCGTTCCTACAAATGTTCCGCAATATGTAGGTGCAGTTGACTTTATGAAATATATTTCTATAGCTAAACGCGCAGTAGGTATGACTCCGGAATATTCTGAAGAATACATAAGTGAATATGAAGCTGGAGTGGCCAATAATGATCCGAATTATCCTGATGTGGATTGGTTTGACGCTACTGCAACAAATAACGGTTTAATGACAAATCACTTTGTTACGGTTAGCCAGGGTACATCGAAAATTAAATCTCTGGTTCAGGCTGGCTACCTTTCGCAAAATGGTATTACAGAGAATACAAATTATAAAAAATATAATCTTAGGTCGAACACCGATTTTAAGATATCATCAAAGTTCTCTCTAAGTTCAGATATATCTCTTATTTCCACCAATGCTAAAGAACCTTCCAAATTAGGCAGCGGTTACAACTTTGTTGGTCGTATTCCTGCTAATCAAGCTGCATATCTGGCTGACGGACGTTATGGCCCCGGCTGGCAAGGTGTTAATCCTGTCGCATATTATAAGGATGGCGGTATTGTCACAAATTCGGCACCTTCAGGTATTATGAACTTTATAGCCACTTTAAAACCGATAGAAAATCTCGAAATACAAGGGCAATACGCGTTAAACTACTGGGAAAGCCATAATACAAACTGGAATAAGCGAGTACAGTTGTATCTAAATGATGGAACCCCTGATCCTCAGACTCAGTCTAAATCTACCCTTACAGAAACAACAAGCCGCAGTTTGCGCAACCTTTTGACAGGACGCGCCACTTACAGCAAATCGTTTCTCGATATGCATAATATTAAGATGATGGCTGGATATCAGCAGGAAACTTTTTGGAATAAATGGCACACTGGCTATCGTGAGGAATTTCCATTCCCGGATTACCCTGTTTTAAATGCCGGTGGAGAGGAAAACCAAAAATCAAGTGGTTCTGCTTCAGATTATGCTCTGCAGGCATTTTTTGGGAGGCTTAATTATGATTTTAATGGGAAATACCTGTTTGAAGTAAATTTAAGATACGATGGTTCTTCACGCTTTGAAGATGGCTACAGATGGGGGGCTTTCCCTTCCGTTTCAGGAGGATGGCGTGTTAGCGAAGAGGCTTTCTGGAGCGATTATAAAGATGTGATTAACAATCTTAAAATCCGCGCATCATGGGGGCAATTGGGTAATCAGAACACTTTAAACGGATATTATCCGGCTCAGTCTACTGTAAATTTAGGTACTAATTATATTTTTGATAAGAACATTACTTCCGGCGCAGCAATTACTGCAATGGCAAATTCAATAATTAGCTGGGAAACAACAACAATGAGCAATATAGCAGTGGAATTCAGTTTGCTGCGAAAACTTGATTTCACAGCTGAGTATTATTCCAGAGTTACCGATGATATTCTTCTGAATCTCGATATCCCTTTGATCATAGGACTTTCTGCACCTGCACAGAATGCTGGGAAAGTAGAAAATAAAGGTTGGGAATTAGGAGCGACCTATAATGATCAGTTCGGCGATTTCAACTTTAGCGCAATGTTTAACATCTCTGATGTCAAAAACAAAATTCTTGATTTGAGGGGTATTAACGAGACAGGTCTTACCGTGAACCGCGAGGGATATTCAATGTCGTCGCTTTACGGATATGAAGCCGATGGCTATATTGTTCCTGAAGATTATGATGATGCTGGAGTTTATTTGGGAGCAACCCAGATTGGTAATTATGGTGCCGGTGACATAAAATACAAAGACCAGTTGACGATTGATACCGACGGCGACGATATCCCTGATACAGCCGACGGCATCATCAACACCTCCGACAAAAAAGTTATAGGTAGTACCATTCCGCGTTATACATTTGGATTGAATTTGTTCGGCGAGTATAAGGGCCTGGACATTAATATCTTATTTCAGGGTGTAGGTAAAGCCGATGGTTATGTATGGGGGCATTCGATAGGTTCATTCTACGAAGGTGGATCAATGCCTGAAATAGGCAAGGATTACTGGACGCCTGAAAACCGCGACGCCATGTTCCCACGGTTAGCCTTCAACAATAGCAACAATCAACAAAGCTCTTCATTCTGGATTAAAGACGCAGCATACTTGCGTTTAAAAAACTTACAACTCGGATATACAATTCCTAAAAATATTCTTTCCAAAATCGGCATTTCCAATTTGAGATTTTATGTTAGCCAGGATAATGTATTTACCATTTCTAAATTCTGGAAATATTTCGATGTAGAATCTCCTGTATTGTCTGGTTACGGGAATTTTTACCCAATTATGCGTACAACCACCGTTGGGATTGATTTAAGTTTTTAATTTTTAAAATATTGATATTATGAAGAAGTTTATATATTTAACAATAAGCATATTATGGCTTTCGTCATGCAACGATTTTTTAGATAAAGTTCCAATGGATTCGCCCTCTGATAAAACGTTTTTAGCTAACGAAACGGAAATTGAAATGGCCCTTGTTGGTTGTTATACAAATCTTTGGACCAGCTGGGAGGGAATGCCTTTTTATCTGGCTTTCGAAGAATTATCGGACAACGGTTGGGATCGTAACACAAACGACGTACAGAAACTATCTCAGGGCGCTAATGATGCGAATAGTTCATTTGTTAAAACTGTCTGGAGTACTTGTTACAGTGGCATTGCAAGATGCAATTATTTAATTAATAACCTCTCCAAGGTTGAAGGAACTGTCAGCAACGAAGTACTAACTCAGGCTAAAGCAGAAGCACAATTTTTAAGAGCATACTACTATTCCTACTTAATTGATTTATATGGTGATGTACCTTTGATTTTGGAAACGATTACTTTAGATAACGCTGAAATTCCTCGTTCTCCCAAAGAAGATGTGTTGAATCAGGTTTTTACCGATTATGATGAAGCCGCAGCAGTTCTCAGTACTGGAAACAAACCGACTTCAGGACGCCCTACTAGACAAGCTGCACTGGCTCTAAAGGCAAGAATTGCTTTGTATAATGAAAAGTGGGATGTGGCAATTGCAGCTTCTTCCGAGGTTATGAAATTAGAAGGCTCTGTAATTGACCTCGATCCAAGTTTCCCGAATCTATTCTCATATGAGGGTCAGGATTCAAAAGAAATACTTTTCTCGATTCAGTATCTTTTTGGACAGCAGGTACATCCTATCTTTCGTCTGTTCGGTAGCCGCGCCGGCGGTGGTCATGCCAATAAAGTACCTTCTTACCAATTAGTTGATTCTTATGGATGTAAGGATGGACTTGCAATCGATAAGTCACCTCTGTATAATCCGGCTAAACCATGGGATAACAGAGATCCTCGTTTGGCATGGACTTTCGCATTACCTTCTTCCGGTTATTCCAACTGGAAAAATGAGCCAGGTTGTATTTTTATGGGCTTTCAGTACGAAACCCATCGGGATAGTGTCAAATGCTGGAATTACCACACAACACCCGCTTCTTATGTTGCTAACCAGGATGCTTTGAACGCTTATGCGTCCTTTAGCGGAATTAACTGGCGTAAGTTTGTAAATGACAGAAATTACGGAGATGTGAATAACTGCGACAACAATATCATTGTAATTCGTTATGCAGAAGTGCTTTTGATTTACGCCGAGGCTAAGTTGAAAGCCAGTCAGGCGGACGCTTCAGTTTATACCGCACTGAACAAAATACGCACCCGTGCTGGAATGCCGGCAATTGAACAGATGAGTTCTGACGAACTGTTTTTTGCAATAGCACGTGAACGCCGTCACGAATTGTCGGGCGAAGGTCAACGGTTATCGGATATCCGCCGCTGGAAAATTGCTGAAAATGTTATGAACGGGTTTTTGCTCGGAAGAATGCAGAAATCGTACCCCACCAAGGCGCCGGTGATTGATAAATGGGGTACTCCTGACTATGTTGCTGCCGGCATACCTATAGCTTCCGACGTGAATAGCCCTAATACATCAATGCGTACGGTTGATAAGCGGGTATTTAACCCAAATAAGGATTATTTATGGCCAATTCCTTATATCGAAAGACAAACGAATCCGAGCCTAACACAAAATCCAAACTGGGAATAAGTTTTAAAATATTAAATCCCGGGAGGTGAAAATTGATTAAAAGAAAATCCATAATCCTGGATTTCAATATCTGGGGCATAAAAATAATTCGCATTTATGATGTGAAGTCATTTATGGCTTGGAAAAATCCGGGAAATGGATATTAATAGTTTTGTTAGTTTTAAGTTCCTCTGGGTTACCCAGGGGAACTTTTTATTCGGAATTTCCTGCTCAATTTCAGATATTACATAATTATCTGACAGTGCTTGGTTTAAAGGCATATTTTATTTGGAAAGTTATTTACTTAATTTAAAAACTTATGGACTCAAAAAAGAGAATTATAGTTTTGGTCGTGCTAATGACCATGATTTCTGAGGTATTCGGGATCGTTTCAGTTAAACAAAATCAATATGATATTGTAATCTACGGAGGTACATCAGCCGGAATTTCAGCTGCAATACAAAGTTCAAGAATGGGTAAATCTGTTGTTCTGATTGAATCGACCCAACGAATTGGAGGATTAACAACTGGTGGTTTAGGACAAACCGATATCGGAAACAAACAGGCTATCGGGGGAATTTCGCGCGAGTTTTATCAGAATATAAAAAAATACTACGATGACCCGGCTAACTGGAAATGGCAAACAAATAAGGAATATCGTGATGGTGGTCAGACCAGAACATCAGTCGGAGAAGATGCCATGTGGACTTTTGAGCCTTCCGCTGCTTTAAAAGTTTATAAAAAAATGATTGATGCTGAAAATATCACGCTGGTTTATGGCGAACGACTCAACCGTAAAAACGGGGTAAAGAAACAGGGCACAAAAATCATTGAAATCGTGATGGAGAATGGAAATTCGTATACAGGTAAAATGTTTATCGATGCTACCTATGAAGGCGATTTGCTGGCCACAGCCGGAGTGAGTTACGCTGTAGGGCGCGAATCAAACAAGGAATATGGCGAAACTTTAAACGGCGTTCAGGCAAACGATTTTAGCATTACACTGCGCGGAACAGTTTCGAGGAATAGCGCGAATCATAATTTTATTGACGGAGTTGACCCGCACATTGTCAAAGGCGATCCTTCAAGTGGTTTATTGCCTTTTATTACAAAGGGGGGCCCCGGAATTGACGGACGGGGCGACAAAGGTATTCAGGCCTATTGCTTTAGAATGACACTTACAGATCATCCTGAAAACCGCATTCCATTTCAAAAACCCGACAATTACAATGAGCAGGAATATGAACTTCTCTTTAGAAATTACGAAGCTGCAGAAGGCCCAATAGAAAAAATGTATGCTTATGGTGATCCACTGGTTCCATGGATAAATTCGGCCATGCCCAACCGGAAAACCGACACAAACAATCAAAAAGGATTTTCTACTGATTTTATTGGTCAGAACTGGGATTACCCGGAAACGACCTATGAGGAGCGGGAAAAGATTTTGGAACGCCACAGATCTTATCAAAAAGGATTAATGTGGACCTTGGCGTATCACCCTCGCATACCTGAAAAAGTGAGGGAAGCAGTTTCAAAATGGGGAACCTGTAAGGATGAGTACGAAAGAGAAGACGGTTGGCAGCAGCAATTATATGTGCGGGAAGCAAGACGTATGATCAGCGATTATGTCATGACCCAAAAGCATTGTGAAGGGTTCGAAATTGCAAATGATGCGGTAGGTCTTGGTGCATACGGAATGGATTCTCACCAGGTACAGCGTTATGTTGATGCCAACGGATTTGTGCAAAACGAAGGAAATGTTGAAGCTTCGGTTCCGGGTCCATATCCCATAAGTTATCGTTCGATAGTTCCTAAAAAAGAAGAATGTACAAATCTTGTTGTCCCTGTTTGTGTTAGTGCAACACATATTGCTTTTGGTTCAATTAGAATGGAGCCGGTTTTTATGGTGCTTGGGCAAACTGCGGCAACTGCGGCAGCCTTGGCTATCGACAAGGGCGTTGATTTACAAAACGTTAATTACTCAAGTCTTAAAACAATTCTACTCAAAGACAAACAGGTTTTACAACATCAACCTTAGTGGACTCAAAAACAATTCTATTCCCTTTAAAAAAGAATTTTATATTTATAATCTGAAATAACCAGTTAAACTTTAATATCATGAAACAAATTCTGTCAGTTTTGCTTATAGCTACATTAATTTTCGGATGCAAAACTCCCCCAAAAACTGAAAATTCTTTTGAAGCCGATGTAATTATTTATGGCGGAACTTCAGGTGCAATAACCGCCGCCGTTGAAGTCGTTCAATCCGGCAAATCGGTAATCGTAGTTTCACCCGATAAACATTTGGGCGGTTTAACTTCTGGTGGTTTGGGTTACACTGACACAGGAAATAAATCGGTTATTGGCGGACTTTCGCGCGAATTTTACCATCGCGTTTGGTTGCATTACAACGATTCTGCAGCCTGGGTATGGCAAAAACACA
>JBFHJA010000215.1:0-7638 GCA_041596165.1 Draconibacterium sp.
AACAAAATTGAAACGCGATGATGTAATACAATTGTTTAACGACACTGAAAATTTCAAACAACAACACAACAAGGAAATTGACGTTGCTGAAATTGAAAATTGGCTTGAAATCGCACCGTCGGATTTGCATGATTTTGATTTGTCAACAATTGACGCTGACAGGTCTTGGGACGCTGTCTGGTCTGAAGATGCGGCTGTTGATTTTGACTTGTCAGCGCGCGAAGCCCCTGACAACGTCAAAATATTGGAAGACAACGTCAAAATGGTGAAGGACAACGTCAATATTGAAGCGGACAAAACTGAAATTAAAATTGACGCTGACAGGTTGGGGGACGCTGTCAGGTCAAGGGAAAAACAATAACTAAAAACTAACGTGAAACACACTTTACTTCATATAATGTACCGGACACTGGGAACCCTCCTGGTGGCGCTGACCGTGGCAACTGCCATGGCCCAGAAACCGATACAGCTTATTGAGGTAGAAAAGTGCGAAACAATAGAATTTAGCGTTGTCGACTGGCCGGGCGACAGATATACCTGGGATTTGTACCGCGACTCAACGGTAAACTACGCCAAAACAAAAGGCGATGTGGACCCTGCGGGCTATTTCGAAAAAGGCATGTATCAGGGTTCTACAGTTAGTGTTAACTGGCTCGACACCGGAAGGTATTTCCTGCGTGTTATGGTTTGGAATGAAGTTGAGTGTACAAATAACCTGATACTGTTTTTGGTGGATGTTACCGAAGTTATTCCCATGGCCGAAGTGTATGGCGATTCAACTTGTATTGGCGATCCATCGTTTGTACGTATTGTTTTATCGGGTCATGGACCGTGGGATCTTAGATATTCCTATTCATCAGATGGCAATGGAAATAACATAGTAAGTGTTAATTTTCATACGCCTGATAGCGAAAATATCATTAAAATGCCAGCGCTACCAGTAGGACTTACCGAATTATGGGTGGATGAAATAATCACGCAGTGTACAATAAATATGCTACCATCGGACAAAGGGAGGATTATGATTTATCCTAAACCATCACAATCGAAGATTTACTTAAAAGATGAATAGCTTATGGAATGGAACTGGTATTTTTGGCAGGGTATCGCGAATTTCGATTCGCGATTACAAAACCGCGGAACTGAATCACTCCCCGAAAGGTGAGGTGGGTGAGCCAACGCGCGAAGCTTCTTAAAGCCCCTTTAGGGATTTGGGGGTCGGTAAAAAGGCAGGAAGGCAGACTGAAGAAAACTGAAAAAAACCAATATCGAATAATGAACAACGAATATAGAAATGGAAGAAACACCGAAGATCAAAGTATTGCTCCCGAAAAACCGGGACAGGCTGTTGATTTCTGTAATGTAGTTGGCTTCATCCAAGGGAAAAGAAGCAACAATTCTTTCGGGCTTCGGCGCCATATTTTTAAAATGTGGCTAAGGCCGATTTCGCTGTTCTGCAACTTGTCCGTCGGCTAAAGCAGGCGGCATTAAAAAAATAAAATGAAAAAATTGATGTACATATTATTGATCCTGTTTGTTGCAACAAACGTTGCGGCACAGGAGAACTATGTCATCGATTCAGTTTGTATTGGCGCCGAAAGAGTTTATCGTGGCGATGGCGAATTGGGTTCAACTTATATTTGGGCAGTTACAAATGAGGTGGGCGATACAATCACTCAATCTTCCGGAAATGATTTTAACGACCTCATCTCTCCCGGAGTTTATAATTACGGCAGCGAGTTCCCGGTGATTTGGGACACTCCCGGAAATTATCTCATCACTACAATTCAGTATTCAATTCATGGCTGCGACACTACTCAGCAGGGAAACGTAAAAGTCTTCCCGCCACCCTTTGCCTTTGCCGGCGACTCTATGTTTGTTTGTGATGTTGATACTATATTTTTAACCAAGGCCAGGGCCGAAAACTACCGCAGTCTACTTTGGACAACCACCGGCGAAGGCGTTTTCGAAGATGTAACTTCAATGAACCCGTTCTATATTCCCGGGGGAAAAGATAAATTTAACGGGAGTGTGATGCTTGTTCTCACCGCCGAGGGACTTGCCAGCAACTCAACCTGTGTTCCTGCAATCGATTCGGTTGAAATTTGGTTCAGCGATCCAATGATAACTTTAATCCCGCGACACTTGCGTTGTTTTAACGATTTTTCGGGTCAGATATGGCCGCGAATAACCAATGGAAACCAGCCTTATACATATGAATGGACCGGCCCGGCCGGATTTACTTCAACAAAGGATACAATTACAGGTTTGGCTGCAGGATTTTACTATTTGACTGTTACCGATAATTTTGGATGTCAGGCAACCGATACTGTTGAGGTGTTGCAACCCGAATTACTTGTTGCAAAAATCAACGGCTGGCTGAATGTTAGCTGTTTCGGTGGTGATGATGGTTTGGCTCAGGTTGCAGTTACCGGCGGAACCGAAGAATATTCATACCAGTGGAATTCAATCCCGCAACAAACAACAGCAGTAGCAACCGGGTTGACTTCAGGTAACTACACAGTTTCGATTACAGATGCAAATAATTGTAGGGCAAACGATAATGTCACAATAAAGGAACCACCGCAGATTGTGCTTTCAGCTGACAGCATTGACGCCAAATGTACTGGTGGTTTGCTGGGTTCTATCGACCTGACTGCTTCGGGCGGAACACCTTATAAAAACAAACCGTATTACAGGTTTGAATGGACCGATGAAACAAACGTTGTTGTTGGCACTACCGAAGACATATCCAACTTACCCGGTGATATGCTTTATTCGGTTGTGGTCACCGATTCAATTGGTTGCTTTGATACTCTTTCCATATTCATAAACGAACAAAACGATTTGCTTATTATCGTGGAAAAAGTTGACTCAATTCTTTGTTTTGGCGATTCAAATGGTGCTGTTGATATATCGGTTATCAACGGTGTCGAGCCTTACACTTTTATTTGGAATACCGGCCAAATAACAGAAGATTTAACAAATATTCCCGCTGGTAAATACCATGTTTTGGCTACCGATGCCAATGGATGTAAAATCGATATGGATTTTGAACTTTTCGAACCTGAAGAAATACTGGCATCAATTGCTCCCGGCGACAGGGAAATGTGCGAATCTGAAACCATTTCTATTGAAGGAATTTCTTCTGGCGGAACCGGCAGCCACACATATTTGTGGCTCGGAACCGGAGCGCCATATTTAAGTGCAGCAAACGGTACAAAAATTGAATTTAGAGATGCCCCGGCCGGAGATTATAATCTTATTTTCACTGCTACCGACAAAAATGGTTGTGTTGCCACCGAAACAATCGATATTAAAGTTTGGCCAATAACATATAACACTGTTTTTGATACAATCTGTCCATCTGATTTGCCTTATACCTGGAACGGTTCGGTTTACGACCTTGCCGGAACGTATGAAAATATCATCAAAAACGTATATGGTTGCGATTCAGTAATCACTTATAATCTCCATGTTCGTGATGAAATTATTTTAACTGCAACTACCATAAATGACGGGGCTACCCCCTTACCATCAGGAAGCATCGACCTTACAGTTGATGGAACTTCATCACCTTACTCTTTTAGCTGGAGCAACGGCGAAACCACCGAAGACTTGAGCGGCCTTACTGCAGGCGACTATTTGGTTACTGTTACCGATGTTAACGGTTGTACAAATACTTTAAAAGTTACAGTATCATCTGATCTTGGAGATATAATAGTTGCAGCTATTCCAATACCAGTTGAGTGTTACGGAGATAATACAGGAGCAATAACATTAAATGTTTCAGGAGGTGCTCCGGATTATACGTTTGATTGGAGCAATGGAGAACATACTCAAAACATTTCAAATCTTGTAGCCGGAACATATACTGTTAAAGTTACGGATACGAGGGGTGCATTTAAAAATCTTCAGGTTATAATTACTGAGCCTTCCCAACTTGTATTAACAGGAACAAAAGTAAATGTAGGAGACTCCCCTGATCCTATTGGAAGTATAAATCTTTCGGTAAGTGGAGGTACAAAACCATACACATTTGCATGGTCTGGTCCCGATGCATTTACAGCAACCACTGAGGACATAAAAAATCTTCCAAAAGGAAATTATACAGTTAAAGTAACCGATGCAAATGGTTGTGTCGAAATACTTGTTTTTGTTATTTCAGGATATGGAATGACCTGCCCGCCTCCTTTATATGTGAATTGCAGTATCAATTTTGCTCCTGCCCCTTTTACAACTTTGGCTCAGTATGAAGCTGGCGGGGGGAGTCTGGAAAGTACCATAAAACTCAAAGAAGAGACTTTTACAGTTGCCGGACCCGATGTTTCTGACGGGAATAAATGTCCTGAAACATTTACCCGAACCTATACTATTCAAAATGTAAATGGCGAATGGATTATTTGCGAACAATTGATTATTGTAGATGATAATGTGAAACCTGTGCTTACTATGAAACAAAAGAGCAGGGATTGCGAGGAAGATATGCCAATCATTTACACAAGCAAAACCGATTTCTATAAGGAAAAAGGAAATGATGCAAGTGATGATTGCGAGTTGGATTGGAGTACCTTTAAATTTACAGGAAAGCAAAGTGAAAGCAGGGATGGAATTTGCAGGTTAACAATTGTTCGTTGGTATGAAATTAAAGACTTTTGTGGTAACCGGACAGAGTCAATGGAAGTCATCGTTATTGAAGACAAAATCAAACCTTACGCTATGAGGCCGATGAAGAAATTAACTTCTGCCTGCGAAGCACCCGCACCCTATAAAGACAGGTCTGATTTTGAAACTAACAGTGGTATCTATATTGTTGAAAACTGTAATAACGGAAATTATTTAATATCACACCTCGGCGACAGTGATCCTGTTGGCGATGGTTGTCCGTCAACAATAATCAGAACATATCGTATTTCCGATCTTTGTGGAAATTACAATGATTACACGCAAACAATTGTTATAAACGATTCAATTGCACCAACAATTACTTGTCCGGCTCCGGTTGCTTTTGATGCCGGAATCGATGATTTGAAAGACCTCACAGGATTGACTTATTCAGAAACAGCGCTCCCAGTAGCAATTTCAAATATCGCAGGAGTGGGAATCTCTGCATCCGACAATTGTATGTTGGACAAGGTAACCTACAAAGACACCAAAACAGGCATTTGTCCGATAATTGTAACCCGCACATTTACTGTTTATGATGGCTGCGGTAACAGTGCCGAATGTTCTCAGCTCATTGAATTACTGAATTTGACCATGCTTGGTTTCCAACCATTTGGTCCATATTGTTTGAATGCTGAACCAGATATTTTACCTGATACTTCCATTAATGGTATCAAAGGAACCTGGAATCCTGCAGTTATCGACACTAAAACAAAAGGAACAACAACTTATACATTCACACCCTT
Source organism: Draconibacterium sp. (assembly GCA_041596165.1). Taxonomy (GTDB): domain Bacteria; phylum Bacteroidota; class Bacteroidia; order Bacteroidales; family Prolixibacteraceae; genus Draconibacterium. The sequence continues at coordinate 5,412 of JBFHJA010000215.1, forward strand.
TGACGCTCAATGCCCAGCAATGATTACCATTGACATTGAAGTAACAAATGAAATTAAATCGGTTTTTGCTGCACTCGGACCATTTTGTGTAAACAGCGTTGCACCTGAATTACCACTCATTTCCGACAACAATATTACTGGAACCTGGGAACCTTCGGTAATTGAAACCGGCGTGGCAGGTAAATTTGATTACACATTCACTCCCGATCCTGATCAGTGTGCTATTCCTGTTGTTGTTATAATTGAAATTACAGAAGAAACAGTGCCGTTGTTTGACGCGCTTGGACCTTTCTGTTTAAATAGTGTTGCACCAGCCTTACCTTCTGTTTCTAAAAATGGTTTTACAGGAACTTGGGATCCTGCAATAATTGAAACCGGTGCACTTGGGGTGTTTGAATACACATTCACTGCTGATCCCAATCAGTGTGCGTCTTTTGTTACCATCGAAATTGAAATTACGGATGATATTGTACCTGTTTTTGCCAACCTCGGGCCATTCTGTTTAAACAGTGCTGCTCCTGCATTGCCGGGTGTTTCGGATAATGGGATTACAGGAAAATGGAATCCTGCAAAGGTTGTAACCAGTACGGTTGGTTTTGATGAATATACATTCACACCCGATCCCGGACAGTGCTCAAAACCTTTAACCATTGAAATTGAAATTACCGATGAAATTTATCCTGTGTTTGCAGCGTTTGGTCCGTTCTGTTTAAATAGCCCGGTGCCTGAATTGCCAATTATTTCAGAAAATAGTATTTCAGGGAAATGGAGTCCCGCAAAAATACTGACTAACAAAGTTGGAAAAACAAAATACACATTTACGCCCGATCCAGGCCAGTGTGCAATTCCGTTTACAACCGAAGTTGAAGTTTTCGATATTGTAACGCCGGTTTTTGCCAAACTTAGTCCGCAATGTCCAAATACCGAAGCTCCTGATTTACCGCTTATTTCTGAAAACGGAATTTCCGGAACCTGGAATCCTGCATTTATCGAAACAAAAAAACAGGGTATTTTCAGTTTCACATTCACGCCTGATTCAGGACAGTGTGCTGTTCCGGTTAAACTCAGTATCGATATTTCAGACAAAATTATACCTGATGCAGTTTGCCGCGATATTACAGTTTACCTGGATGCATATGGAAAAGCTTCAATTACAACTGCTCAAATTGATAACGGTTCGTCAGATAATTGTAAGCTGGATACACTTTTCTTGTCAAGATATGATTTCGATTGTGACGATATTGGAAAAAATCCTGTAACACTTACCGCAGTTGATGGGGTTGGTTTAACTGATTATTGCGATGCAACAGTTACTGTACTCGACACAATGGGACCGGTTGTTGTTTGCCGCGATTCGGTAATAATTCAACTTGATATTAATGCACAATATACCCTGACTGTGGCTGAAATTATAAAAACCAATATGGACGCCTGTGGTATGGATACTTCGTATGTTTTCCCGCGTGAATTAAACTGCGACCATATTGGACGTACAACCATAACAGTGTACAGCGAAGATATAAATGGTAATATCGACTCTTGCCAGACGATAGTTAGAATTTATGGTAACATTCCGCCTTTGGCCGAAGATGACAGCGCCACAATACAAGAAAATACATTTGCTGTTATTGACGTTGCAGCAAACGATTGGGATGAAAAAACGGGTGTTAACCGCTCATCAATAATAATTGATATTAAACCGAAAAACGGAGTAGCAGTAGTAAATCCTGTTAATGGACTGATTACCTACACTCCCAACAAAAATTTCTCTGGCCTTGATATTTTTAAATACAGAATCAGTGACGACGGAATACCTTGTGAACCGGAACATGCCTGGGCTTATGTATTTATAACTGTTTATGCGATTAACGAAAAACCAGTTGCTGTTGACGATTATTTAAATGCCGGTTGTTTCTCGGTTAGCTGGAATGTAGTTCAGGATAATGATACTGATGATGATGGTTCTGAAAATCTGAATATCAATACAATACCGCTTTATCCAACAAATCATGGTGAACTTATAATCGATCCTGATGGAACAATAAATTACTATCCGAATGACGGATTTATCGGAATTGACAGTTTTGCATACGAAATCTGGGATAACGGAATACCATCGCTTCGCGATACTGCAACAGTTTACATAAATGTTGATTGTAGTATGGAAAATCCAAATCCGATTGACTGTGAATTATTTATTCCCGAAGGATTTTCGCCAAATAATGAT
>JBFHJA010000216.1:0-7636 GCA_041596165.1 Draconibacterium sp.
GTCAATTTTTTATGAAATGACACAAATCCCTCGCCCATCCTATCACGAAGAGAAGATTCAGGATTGGGCAGTGAAATTTGGCGAAAAACTTGGTTTGGAAACAATAAAAGACGAAGTGGGAAATGTGATTATCCGCAAACCCGCAACCGAAGGGATGGAAAACCGCAAAGGCATTGTTTTCCAAGGTCATTTAGACATGGTTCCACAAAAAAACAGCGACAAAATACACGATTTTACGAAAGATCCTATCGAAGCTATAGTTGATGGCGACTGGGTTACTGCAAATGGAACAACTTTGGGAGCCGACAACGGCATTGGTGTTTCCTCAGCTCTCGCAGTTTTGGCATCAAAAACCATTAAACACGGGCCTGTTGAAGTACTTTTAACCGCCACAGAAGAAACCGGAATGGATGGTGCACAAGGATTAAAAGCGGGGATTTTACAAGGAGATATCCTGTTAAATACCGACACCGAAGACGAAGGTACTTTTAGCATTGGTTGCGCAGGAGGAATTGATGTGACAGCCTCGTTTAAAAATAAACTCACAAAAGATATTCCCAAAAAAACGACTGCTTTTACATTGAAAATTACAGGATTAAAAGGTGGCCATTCAGGTGTAGATATTCATTTAGGCCGGGGAAATGCCAATAAAGTTTTTTTCAGAATATTGAAAGAATTCAACAAAAAATCAGATGTCAGGTTAGCCGATATTCAGGGAGGAAGTTTACGGAATGCTATTCCGCGTGAAGCTTTTGGTTTGTTAATCGTAAAAACAAAAAAAGCAGAAAAGCTTGTTGCAAAAGTTACAAAATTAGCCGAAACCATTAAAACCGAACTGGAAAACGTTGAACCCAACTTAACCATTGAATTGGAAGCTGCTGAAATGCCAAAAAAAATCATGTCGAAATCGCTGCAAAACAAGCTGACAAATGCAATTTGGGCCGCGCCAAACGATGTGGTGCGCATGAGCGATTCGATGCCAGGCACCGTAGAAACCTCTTCGAATCTGGCAATAGTTATATCGTCAAAAGATAAAATTGAAATAAGTTGTTTGGTACGTAGTTTTTCTGAATCAGCTAAAATGGCGCTTGCGTCAAGATTAGAATCGGTATTTTCTCTGGCAGGTGCTTGTGTAACTTTAGACGGAAGTTACCCTGGCTGGAAACCGGATGTAAATTCCGAAATTCTGGAAGTAATGAAGAAACTGTATCATAAACAGTTCAAACAGAAACCTGAGTTACTGGCAATGCATGCCGGTTTGGAATGTGGAATCCTTGGTGCTACTTATACCAACTGGGATATGATTTCAATTGGACCAACCATTAAATTCCCACATTCACCCGATGAAAAAGTAAATATTGCAACCGTACAAAAATATTGGGATTTTCTTTTGAATGTTTTAGAGAATGTTCCTGCAAAATAAACTTCACCCAAGAAATTGAGCAGGTGACTTTTGTTCATCTGCTCAATCTTTCAACAAATTTTCAACAGCCAAAAACTAAAATATAAAGTGCTTTTCGACCACGGTCATCACAGTTTCGGATTGCTGCAAAAAGTAATGTTACTCCTTTAATTCAGGGAAAAACAGGCGGAGTACAATGTGCCCATATCAGCTTCAACTTTTAACTCTTCCCCACCGAATAAATATCGTCAATCAGATGCTGATATTTGGCGGCAACAATATTTCGGCGCAATTTTAAGGTTGGCGACAGTTCACCGCTACCCGGTGTCCATTCTGCACAAACCAATCTGATCCGGCTGATTTGCTCGTGCGAGCCCAATGTTTTATTAATTATCTGTACTTCCTTTTGAATTTTGTCGATTACCTCTGTTTTATGAATCAGTTCTTTGTTGTTTTCGAAATGGATTTTATGTTCGGCACACCAGTCATGTAATAGGGGAAAATTAGGTGAAATAAGTGCGCTGGCAAATTTTTCGTTGGCACCAATTACCATCACTTGTTCAATCAGTTCTGAAGCTTTTAACTTGTTTTCAATCATTTGCGGGGCAATGTATTTCCCGCCCGAGAGTTTAAATATTTCCTTTTTGCGATCTGTAATTTTCAGGTATTTACCATCTTCGAAAACGCCAATATCGCCGGTATGAAACCAACCTTCCTTGTCAATTACTTCGTCAGTCAAATCATCGGCTTTGTAATACCCTTTCATCACTCCGGGGCCTTTGCAAAGAATTTCGCCGTCTTCGGCAATTTTCACTTCAAAACCTTCCAGCACTGCACCAACCGTACCGATTTTCATTTCGCCCGAAGCCGGGTTGTTCACAGCAATTACCGGCGAAGTTTCAGTCAAACCGTAACCTTCGAGATTCAGCATTTTCGCCATTCCCAAAACCCTGGCAATTTTAGGTTGCAACGCCGCACCACCCGAAACCACATAAACAATGTTTCCGCCTAAAGCAGCCCGCCATTTTGAATAAACCAGCTTGTCGGCGATTTTAATTTTCAGGCTTAAAAGTGGTCCGTACTTTTTGTTGTATTCAAAATGCCGTGTCAAATCAAGCGCCCAAAAATAGAGCGATTTTTTTATCCCCGTCAACTCTTTCCCTTTTGTGACAAAACCGTCATGAACCTTTTCCAACAAGCGCGGGACAGAGTTGAACATGTGTGGCTTAATTTCCTTAATTGCTGAAACGATCTGGTTCAAATTTCCCACATAATAAATCCCCATACCTTTGTATTGAAAATGGTAATTTACGCTTCGTTCGTACACATGGCACAGCGGAAGAAAGCTTATTACATGGTGATCTTTCCCTAAATTGTGCATTTTCGAATGGGCGACAAAATTGGATACAAGATTTTTCTGCGTCAGCATCACACCTTTTGGAACACCAGTTGTTCCAGAAGTGTAAATTAACGTAGCCAAGTCACCGGGTTGAATTGATTTTTTTATTTCCTCAAGTTCAGCAAGATATTGATCCCGTTTTTGTTCCCCCAGCTTCAGAATTTCCTCGTAATTTTTTGCACCTTTTACTTCTTCAAAAGTGTAAACCTGCTCAATATGATCCAGCAAACCAGCTATCGGATTAATTTTTTCGAAAAGTTTTTGATCACCAATTATTACATATTTTACTTCAGCATGGCGCAATATGTATTTGTATTCATCTTCCCCAATCGTGGGGTAAATTGGCACGTGTATAACGCCTGTCATTGCCATTCCCATGTCCACAAAATTCCACTCCGGACGGTTTGTGGTAACAGTGGCAATTTTATCTCCTTTTTTGAGTCCAAGCGCCATTAAACCCAAAGCAAACTGGTGCGACTTCTCAACATATTCCTTTGTTGAAAATGTGTACCAATTTCCGTCTTTTTTACCTCCAAGGGCATCTTTTCGTGGAAATTCTCTTAGGTAACGATCAAGGATATCAAAAGTACGGGTTACTTCCTGTGCCATATTTTATTGATTTAGTTCGAGCCCAAATATAATTGTTTTGATTTTCGGATGAATCAGATACAATTGCCGAAAAAGCACATTCAAATAATTTTTAATCATTATAAATAGTACTAAACTACTGATATTGTACCTATTGACTTGATTTTTATCGATTATCCGTTTGAATAATTCCAATAATCAATAAGGTTTTAATATTTACCAATTGTGGGGTTCACTCAATGTGAAGCTACAACTATGCAAAAAATAAAAACTACCCCAAACCGTATTTCATTTCAACAACACCCGATGAATACGATTTTGTCTCAAGAAGTTTTAATTGGGTATGGTTTGGAAATGCATCAAAAAGATCGATTCCACCGGAAAGAATAATTGGCATTACAAATACCTGAATTTCATCTAAAAGTCCGGCATTAAGAATTAAAGTATTTGCCTGACTGCCACCAACCAACCAAATATCTCCACCTTCCTGTGCTTTTAGATCTTTGATAAAATCAATATGGTTTTCTTTAATAAATTCAACAAATTCGGTTTTCTCTATTTGCTTTTTCCTTGTAAGAACATAATTCTTTTTTCCTTTATACGGGAAATCGATACCCCAATTTATTATTTGATTGTAAGTGTTATAACCTTGAATTGTTGTGTCAATTGAATTAAAAAACGCCTCATATCCGTAATCTGTTTTTTCAGGATTTGGAATACTTTCAAGCCAGTCAACACCACCATCAGAACTGGCTATTTTTCCATTTAAACTAGTTGCGATATAGAGTTTTATTTTTCTCATGCTGCATTTTCCTTTTCAAACTTCGATTCTTTAATGTATGCCCACACCATTAAAATTCCAAAAAGAATGAATGTAATTGGCACAGCAGGATTTACACCATCAGCCGAACCTTTTCCGTAGGAATGTAATCCGGAGAGATAATAATTTACACCAAAATAGGTCATTAACACAGAAGCAAAACCAAGAACAGATGCCATGTTGTAATTGAAAACACCTTTCAATGGCGGAATTAAACGCATGTGAACGATGAAGGAATAAAGAACAACTGTTATCAAAGCCCAGGTTTCTTTGGGATCCCAGCCCCAATATCGTCCCCAGCTTTCGTTGGCCCAAACGCCACCGAGGAAAGTACCGATTGTAAGGAAGTATAAACCAACTGTCGCCGACATTTCATTTATAGTTGTTAGTTGTTCAATATATCCTGTAACTCTTACCTGGTTCGATTTATTTCGAAGTACCATTAAAATCAGGGCCAAAACACCGAGCAAAGAACTCAGCCCGATAAACCCGTAACTGGCTGTAATTATGGCAACGTGAATCGCCAGCCAATATGATTTTAGCACAGGAACAAGTGGTGTTATCTCAGGATTCATCCAACTGAGATGAGCGACAAAAAGCGAAATCCCCGATAAAAAGGCTGCGGTTGCCACAACCATTGGGTATTTCCGGCCAAAAATAAAACCGGCCAACATAGTAGCCCAGGCAACATAAACTACCGATTCGAAACCGTTGCTCCATGGTGCGTGTCCCGAAATGTACCAACGAATAACCAAACCCGCCGTATGAACGAGAAACAAGATAAAAATCAACCCAAAGAAAGTGATGCGCAGAAATTTTGGCAGTGGCTTTTGCCTGAAAATATTGACAAACAACACAAAAAGTAACAAGACCCCAAACAGCAGATAGAATGGGAAAATCCTTTTAAACGGATTCACTTTGTTGTATAGTATTTCAATGTTCTTTTTGGTAGAAGAAGGAATTAAATCGCCACCATATTTTACCTGAAAATTGGCCACTGCCTGCAGAATCTGGTTGGCATCGACTGTGTTTTGCTCAGCAATGGTTTGCAATAAAAGCTGAAATCCGCTTTTTATAAAAATCGAATCACCACCTGAATATTCTTTTGCATCCGCACCCGGCGGATACCAGGCAGCTTCTTTTGTGTCACGTGGGTACAGGTTAAACATTGACCCCTGAAAAATCATGTAACAAACGTTTATCCGCTCATCAACATTGATGTATTCTTTTTCCAACCGGTTACGCATTGCCGGTGCTTTTGCATACGCCGCCTGCACTTTATCCGAAATGGCGTAATTTCCCTGCGCATCAAAAATTTGTTCTATAGTTATGTATTTTCCGTCAGCACCAAGTTCATCGGCAAGTGGTTTTTCTGAAACTTTAATGATTGGCAAAGTCCGCCAGATTTCAGGATAGGTCATCATGCTCAATACCACTTCGTCAGGCGAATATCCGTATAACGAAGACTTGCCGCTCACTTTTCGTACAATTTCGCTTGTTAATGTTGAAATCGGTTCAATACGCCCATCAACTCCCTGCACCCACAATTTGCTGAATTCCTGAACCGTTGCATCATTTATATCAGGAATTGCAGCACCGGTTCCGGGTTGTGCAGAAGCGCCAAATGACAATCCGCCAACTGTAAATACAAGCATCACAGTTTTTGCTGAAACCTGTTTTAGTTTGCGGGTTAAAAACTGGAAGTAAGAGTTTTTATTAATGAGCGACAATATAAAACCAAGTGCCAATAAAGTATAACCGAAATATGTAATCCAAGTTCCCCAGAAATCGTGGTTTACCGAAAGTACAGTTCCCATTTCATCCGTGTCGTAACTGCTTTGGAAAAATTTGTACCCTTTGTAATTCAATGTGTTATTCATATAAATCCGAATATCTTTTTTCATGCCGATATTGTCATCCTGTAAAACAACTTCAGAAGCAAAAGAAGACGGGGAATTTGAACCCGGATAACGCTCCAGCTGAAAGTCTTTCAGGTAAATACTAAATGGTACAACAATTGGCACCGAACCGTATGCTAAACGCAAATTGCTGTTTCCGAGCGGCACTGAAATTGTGTCGGGCGAAACGCCGGTATGACCAAAAACAGGTACAGTTTGTTGGTTGATTCCGTCAGTAATCTGAATCATCACTGCGTCTTCACGGGTTTCGTTTTGACTTTTGACAGCAGTAAAAGATGCGTTCGGCAAAAAATTCCGGATTAAAAACCGAAATCCCCGAAATCCATATAAAAACATATTTTTTGCAGGTATTGTGTCTCCAGGTGCGAATTTAACCGATTGTTGAGTCGCCATAGTTGTTTCTTCAAGGGAATCAACAGCGGTAACAAACAACATGTTTTCCTTCATAAAAAACTTAATGGCAGTTTGTTGTCCCGACTGGAAACCCGCCGTAAATCCGGGATATTCAAGTACGTCTCCCTTGTTGAACATAAACGATTGCATTCCCTGTGCAGCGGGCGACGAAAAAACAAAATCGATAACAGGTTCACCACTTTCAGAAGGGATCGCTTTTCGTTCGGCATTTTCGATAAACCCGACAGCTTTTATTTTTACCGATTTCCCGTTTACGTCGAACTTAGAAGAAAACTGTTTTGGCGCGAGTTCCGAAAATAAAACTTCCTTTTCCTTTTGCTGATTTTCAAACCCTGCATAAAAATAACTTTCGGTAGAAGTAATAAAGTTTGAACTTGTGTTTTCGCGGATGTGCATCACCCCCTCGTAACTGATGTAGCGGGTAACTGCAGCGCCTATTAAAATCACAAGGAACGAAATATGAAACAAACCCATCGAAATCCGTTGCAGCGTGTAAAACCTGTATTTGATAAAATTTTTCACGAGATTGATGGCAAGTAAAAACCAAATCAGCTCAAACCAGCGGGTTTTGTAAATCAAAGCCTGCGCGGTTGGTGTGCCGTAACTGCTCTCGACAAAAGTTGCAATTGCCATTGAAAATGCCAGAGCAAGAAACAAAAAAGCCATTACTGGTAGCGAGGTTATGAAAGAGAATAATTTTTTCATGCTTCAAAAATTAGCCGGAAGTCAGTTCAATCCTCTGTCCTTTGGACATCTCCCTTTTTTAAGTGGAGAATTGAAGAATTAAAAAACGTAGTCCGTAGATTTATAAAAATTTCAAGAGGCTGAAAATAGATGTTATTTAGAACATTTCAAAAAAGACAGGGTTAAATCGGAGCTTTTTGTATTTTATTTTATACGCGCAGGAATTTATGAAGTCAGATTCCCAATTATTGCGAAATCCCGTGATAAATTTTTTTCACTACTTCGATCTTCCCTTCATCCTCAGCAATTGCATTTGTAGTAAACATCATTACACCGCTCGATTTATCCACCATTCCGCCTTTCAAAACGGTTTCAAATTCGTTTGAAGAAATGACATACGGATTATTGTA
>JBFHJA010000217.1:0-7636 GCA_041596165.1 Draconibacterium sp.
AAACAAGGCATTTTCGAAGTTCGAACAGGAACACGAGCGCAAACCGTCGCCCGAAGAGTTGGCAGAATCATTAGACCTTCCTGCAGATAAGGTAGCAGATACATTGCGTGTTTCAGGCCGACATGTTTCGGTTGATGCACCATTTGTTGATGGTGAAGACAATAGTCTTTTGGATGTTTTGGTGAACAACGATTCACCAAATGCCGACCGCGCACTTATCATGGAATCACTTGCCAAAGAGATACACCGGGCTTTAGCTACATTGACAGAAAGAGAAAGTGACATTATCAGGTTGTTTTTTGGCATCGGATGCCAGGAAATGACACTTGAGGAAATTGGGGAAAGATTTGGATTGACCCGTGAAAGGGTGCGCCAGATTAAGGAGAAGGCAATAAGGCGTTTGCGACATACCTCGCGAAGCAAATTATTAAAAACATATTTGGGATAGTACTAAAGGCGGCTGAAAAGTCGCCTTTTTTTATGCATTTGGGTGATGCGGATTCCGATCCGCATTTTTTTATCCGGCGGATTGGAATCCGCCGAACCCGCCACACAGGTCGTTAAAACTCAATCACCAACTGGACAGGTTTTTGGATTTCATCCTGCATAAAGTTTGAAACAGTCAACCCCAGCAATCGAATTCCTTTTGAAAAACCACCACTTTTTTTTAATAATTTATTACTCTCCTCGATTAACAGGTTTTTAGTAGAAAAAAATCCATTAATTGTATTACTGCGTGTATGTTGCTCGAAATCTGCATATTTAAATTTCAATGTTAATGTTTTAGCCTTTACATTCGAGCGTTCGATGCGAGGCCATAATGTATCGGCAATTTTAAGCATCTCGTTTTCCAAATCATTCATCTGAAAAATATCGGTATGAAACGTTTCCTCTGCACCAACTGATTTTCTCTCGCGGGATGGCTGAACCTCACGATCATCCTCTCCCCTACAGATTTTGTAATAGTAGTTCCCAGACTTTCCAAACAACCTGACCAACTCCAACCTATCCATTTTTTTTAGATCACGACCAAACCAGATTCCAATTTTATTAAGCTTTTCAGCAGTTACTTTTCCTATTCCGTAAAATCTTCTTATCTCCAAATTATCTATAAATTCCTGTGCCTGTGAAGGAGTTACCACAAAGATGCCATTTGGTTTGTTAACATCGGAAGCAACCTTTGCCAAAAATTTATTATACGAAACACCTGCAGAAGCAGTGAGTTTTGTTTCGTCAAAAATTCGAGCTTTAATTTCTTTAGCGATTAATGTAGCTGACGGCTTCCCTTTCCTGGCGTAAGTAACATCAAGATAAGCTTCATCGAGGGAGAGCGGTTCCACCAAATCGGAATACTCTAAAAAGATATTTTGGATTTGATTAGAAACTTCTTTGTAACGCGAAAACCGGGGTTTTACAAAAATCAAATTAGGGCATTTTCTTTTAGCAATTTTTGAAGGCATGGCTGAACGGACTCCAAATTTTCGGGCTTCGTAACTGGCTGCTGCAACTACTCCCCTTTCACCGGAACCACCAACTGCAACCGGCTTACCCCTTAACTCAACATTATCCAATTGTTCAACAGATGCAAAAAATGCATCCATATCGATATGGATTATTTTACGAAGATTTTCCGCCAAAATAATTGATTTGTGTTGATGGCAAAAATGGGTTTAAAATTTGTCACGATGAAATTAAAAGAAGGAAAAATCAAAGGAGATTGCGCTTATAAGGGTACTTCCTCCCCACAGTCCCTACAATAATATCTAGCATTTTTAAAAAAATTGTCCATCGGTGTATTGAAACCAAAAGCAAATAAAACAGAGAATAACAAACCAATCTTTTTTAAAAAACTCATCTTCAACTTTACATTTTCGGAACTGCATTTGGGACAAATCAATTTCGAATTTTCCAGTAGTTGTTCTCCTGTTTCAAATAAAATTTCCCTAACGCGGGGTACATCTTGTTCGGCCCCTTGTAATTCAACCAAAAATGATGGAATGTGATTGAGTACTTGCGTTGTAAGTTCATTTTTAAACCGGCAATAAATCCCTTCTGATTCAAGCCGGCTTTTTAAAACTACTAAATCTGACTGATAGTGAGATTCCTTAATTGTCAAGAATTTCATTGGATTAGCTTATAATAATCAGAAATATAATACGTGTTTAAAAATAATAATAACATGGAACTTTCAACTAAAACTTTTGTGTAATAAAAATGTTCTTTGGCAGGATAATAAACGAATGCAGTTGCTCAAAATGACAAATACAATTTCCCGGGATAATAATTACAAATTATTTTCGCTATATTGAAAAACAAAAATAAACATTGAAACTCAAGAAAGAATTAGGACTATTTGATGTTTTTGCCATCAGCACGGGGGCTATGTTTAGCTCGGGGTTTTTCCTGTTGCCGGGATTGGCATCATCGCACACCGGACCTTCAGTAATTTTAGCTTATTTTCTGGCAGGCCTGCTGATCATGCCTGCGATGTTTAGTATTGCCGAAATATCAACAGCACTGCCCCGTTCAGGTGGCGCTTATTTTTTCCTCGACCGAAGTTTAGGCCCATTAATGGGTACAATTGGAGGTATAGGCACTTATATTGCACTGCTTCTGAAAACCGCATTTGCATTGGTTGGAATTGGAGCTTATGCAGCTCTGTTTTGGAATATCCCTATAAAAGAAACTGCGGTTGCATTTGCAGTTGTATTTGCGGTTTTGAATATTTTTGGCGCCCGAAAATCATCAGGTATCCAAAAAATATTTGTAATTATACTGCTGGCAATTCTTTGGGCATTTATTGCTGACGGGTTTTGGAATATCTTTTCGGGAAACCAATCAACTGTTAGCTTTAACAGAAATGACTTTAATCCATTCTTAACACAGGGTTTCGAAGGACTTATTTTTACTACAGGATTTGTATTTGTTTCTTATTTAGGGCTCACTCAAATTGCAAGTGTTGCCGAGGAAATTAAAAATCCTGAAAGAAATATTCCTTTGGGAATGATTCTGTCGTTGATTGTTACTGGATTAATTTACGTATTGGGAGTATTTGTTATGGTAGCTGTAATCGGTAATGAATCGCTTGCCAGCAATTTGGCTCCCGCTGCCACTGCCGTTGAAAAGTTATTTACCTGGTTACCAGGAAAAACAGGATTGTACATTATTGTAGTGGCAGCCATTTTTGCCTTTGCGTCAACAGGTAACGCCGGAATGCTGGCCACTTCGCGATATCCGCTTGCCATGGGAAGAGACAAGTTGTTTTCAAGTAAATTTACTGCGATAAGTCGTTTCGGTACTCCAATTCCTGCTATTTTACTTACGGCCGGGCTAATAATACTTTTTATTGTTATTCTTTCTGAAGAGGGAATTGTAAAACTTGCAAGTACATTTCAGTTGTTTATTTTCATGGTTATAAACTTTTCTGTTATCGTTTTCCGTAACAGCAAAATTACTTCGTATGATCCTGGCTATCTTTCACCTTTTTATCCATGGATGCAAATTTTTGGAATTTTATCGTCGATCGTATTAATGTTTTTCATGGGACTGTGGCCAGTGGCATTTACAGTGCTAACAATTATTCTGGCTTATGTTTGGTATGTATTCTTTGTTCGTTCTGAAGTAAAACGCGAAGGAGCAATATTTCACTGGTTTGCCTTACTCGGAAAATATCAGCACGACGATCTCGAAAACGAATTCCTAACCATTTTGAGGGAAAAAGGACTGCGGCACGATGATCCGTTTAATCAGACAATTGTTAGAGCAAAAGTTTCTTTTGCCAAAAATCTGTCATTTGGCGACCTCATTAAGCGGGTTGCAAATTCAATTTCCACCGAAATAAATATCGATAGTAACATTTTAGAAGAGGAATTTCTAAAATCAAACCAGGTTGATCCTGTGTTTATAATCCCACAGGTTTCAATCCATTATGCGAAAATACCGGAAATCAAGCATCCTGCACTTCACATTTTACTTTCAGAAAAAGGCATTGCCAAACAAGTAAACAAAAATGGTATTTCCTCGAAAGACAAAATAAATGTATTTTTCTTTCTTGTTAATGCAGCAGAGCACCCTCGCCAACAACTTCGAATGCTGACGGGTATTCTGGATATTGCGGAGCGGGATTATTTTGTAAAAGATGTATTGCTTTTAAAAAATCAGCAGAAAGTTATTGAATATCTGCTTCATGATAAACGGTACATTTCAATTCAGTTGATTAAAAATTCATCTTCAGAAGTATTTATCAATAAACGACTTATGGATGTACAATTGCCAAATGATGTACTTGTAATTTTTATTGAACGCAAAACTACTTCATTTGCTCCTAATGGAAAAACGAAACTTCTTGAAAACGATATCATTACAATAATTGGTGAAACCAATTCCATCAATCAAATGTATGATCGTTTTATTCTGGATAAATAAGCAAAACAAAATAAAAAATCAAATAATTGCAGATTTAGCGTACCCAGTTGTTATGCACTTTTAAAGTCCTGTATCCATAAATGGCAATTGCAACAAAACAAATAAACGGTAGAATAAATGAGAAATTGACTGCAGGTAAAAACCCGATTGTGCCTTGATCGATAATTAATCCCTGCAAAGGAGGCATAAGCGCACCACCGACTATCGCCATTACCAAACCAGCGGCTCCAATTGTAGCATCGTCACCAACACCTTCCAGTGCAATTCCATATATGGTTGGAAACATTAACGACATAAAAGCTGAAGTTGCAACAAGCAAATACAATCCAGGCATTCCTTGAATGAGAATTACACCGGTTGTTGTTAAAATTCCACCAGTTGCAAACAACGTGAGCATTAATTTCGAATTTAAATATTTCATCATGAATGTGCTTATAAAACGGCTGCAAATAAAGATAGCCATCGCAACTATATTGTACCGTTGAGCTTCGGCTTTTGCTATACCCAGATTATCAGCATATTGAATAATAAATGTCCAACACATTATTTGAGCACCCACATAAAATACCTGTGCAATTACACCCTCACGATAATTCGGATTTTTCATTAATCGTCTAAAAGAATCCATTGCATGTACCTCGTGATCGGCACTGGCTCGTTTAGGCATTTTTGAAACAGCTATTACAACCAGCATTGCAATTACAAAAAATCCTAGTATAACATACGGATCGCGGATAACAGCCAGATCGTGTGTACGAACCGCTGCCTTTTCTGCGACACTCATTGTATCAAAAAGCAGGTTTCCTGCTGCATCTCTTTTATCGGAATCCAATGCAGGCAAAATAACCTGAGACGCAACAAACATTCCTAATATTGAGCCCATAGGATTAAATGATTGAGCCAGATTTAATCTTCGTGTTGCCGTTTCCGGTGTTCCCATCGAAAGAATATACGGATTTGCTGTAGTTTCCAAAAAAGCCAATCCGAATGTTAAAATATAAAGCGACACCAAAAAGAATCCAAAAATTTCGAACTGCGCTGCTGGAAAAAAAAGTAACGCTCCTATCGCGTACAGAGCAAGTCCAATAATAATTCCGAGTTTATATGTATAACGTTTTATAATTAATGCTGCCGGAATTGCCATTGTTGCATATCCTCCATAAAATGCAAATTGTATCATGGCCGCCTTTGCATTCGATATTTCCATGACAGTTTTAAACGCCGCAACCATTGGGTTTGTAATATCATTTGCAAAGCCCCACATTGCAAATAAACTTGTTATCAGGATAAATGGTAAAAGGATTTTCTTTTCTACAACTACTTTTTTAGTATCGTTCATGGTTAGGTTCAGATTATGTGATTTAATTCTTTTTATTATTACAAATATTGATTTTTATTTCCTGCTTTCAATTGATCTACAACTTTTTTTATTTCCTCAGCTTTGTCGCGTTTGCACACAAGAGTTGTATTACCGTCCTGAACAACTATTACATCGTCCAATCCAACCAACGCAATCAAGCCTGTTTCAGAATATATAAATGAATTTTTAGAATCGATGATGATGGATTCACCCGAACCGGCATTTCCGTTTTCGTCTTTTTCACTTGTTAAATACACTGATTCCCAACTACCTAAATCATTCCAAACAAAATTACCTTCTACAAGGTAAATATTTCTGGCATGTTCCATAATGCCATAATCAACAGAAATACTTTCTACTGCACGGTAAATTCTATCTAATGTTTCTTCAAAAGTCGGATTCCCAAATTCGGCTTGAATTTTTCTTAAATCGGTGTACAAAGCCGGTGCAAACTGTTGAACTGCCTCCAGAAACACAGAGATTTTAAATACAAATAAACCACTGTTCCAATAATATCCGCCTTGTTTTAAATATTCAGCAGCTATTGTTTCGCTTGGTTTTTCGACAAACTTCTCAACTTTAAACTGTTTTATTTTCTCTGTGCCGGTAATATCCTTCTCGGTTTTAACATAACCATAACCAGTTGCCGGATAAGTCGGGTTAATCCCAATGGTAACAATACCATCGCGCTCATCAGCAATTTTAACGGCTGCCATAACTGCTTCTTCGAGAAGCTTGTCATTTTCAATTAAATGGTCTGATGGTGTTACAACCATAATTCCGTTAGGATTTTCTTTCTCGGCAAACATGGCGGCTAGCCCAATACATGGAAGCGTGTTTTTTCCAACAGGCTCATAAATCAGATTCTTTGGAGGCAACATTGTGGTTTGCTGCTCTAAAACAGCGGATTGACTTTTACCCGAAACAATATAAATATTATTAACAGGGGTAAAAGTTGAGAATCGTTTTATTGTTGATTGGAGTAATGAATCGTCACCAAACAAATTTAAATACTGCTTTGGTTTTACAGCTTTACTCCGTGGCCAGAAACGGGTTCCTGAACCACCTGCCATGATTAAACTATATATTTTAGACATAATGTTATAAATTGATTATTCGAAACTGATCATCTTTCAAATATAGATTAATCTGTTTTAATGGCAATAAATTTTAAACCTTTAGAGTGGAATCAGGTATAAGTTGAATTAGTTAAAATGATTTGACACTGGACAAAATTTATTTTAATAATCATTATTTGGAAAATGGTGAAGAATTTTGAGAATTTAAAGACGCTTTTGCGTTATGCTCATTCCATAATAAAAGAGGATAAAAGAGTAATTGGAATCGGTTTAAAATTAACCGGTTTAAACCAAATTTAAATTTTTTAATCCTCCGTTAACAATAATAATAAGTATTAGAAATGAAACAATGTCGTATTTGCTTTATTACCCCTAAATCCCCTAAGTTGACTTTACGCTGCATGTAACAATCGAACGGAGCAAAACCGATTGCCGCTTTAGGGGGTTGCTGGTGAGAAGTACACCAATAATTTATTCTCAATACACACATTTTAAATAATCAAAAAAATTGGAACACTAACAAAACCTTAACATGATTGAAATAAAATGGGTATTTTAATAAAGAAATATTTAATTTCACTTACTTACATACTGAAAAAAGAACCATTATACTAATGAAACCAGAGTCACTGATTGGTATATTATCAAAAACAGGTTAAATATTTGACAGGCAAAGCAAGTGAAATATACCAATCTCAAGAAAATACCAAATAATTGAAAAGGCAATGCAACAAAACATTTTAATTGTTGAAGACGAGTTAATTAACGCAAA
>JBFHJA010000218.1:0-7635 GCA_041596165.1 Draconibacterium sp.
CATTTGCGCCATTACCACCGTTTCCATTTGCACTGTAACCTCCGCCACCACCACCACCGGGAAATGTTCCATCCTTACCCGAGACATCTAAAGTATTCGTTCCGTTGCCGCCACCACCACCGCCAGTAACCGCAGTTCCTCCGGTAATTCCGACAGCAGAGTTCCCATTTGAACCGGTACCTGCACTTCCACCACCACCACCTGAAATAGTGATTGTTCCACTAGCTCCACTTCCTCCCTGATACGTGCCTCCACTTCCTCCTTCTCCTCCTTTTCCTCCATTTTTTCCTTGACCTGCGATTCCTCCTGTTCCACCTAAAGCGGTTACCACAGTCGATTCGAAAGTTCCACTTGATGCCCCTCCATTTGGGTTTGACGATGAGCCACCCTGACCTACCGTTATGGAATAGGAATTCCCTGGAATTACATTTATAAGAGATTGAATCAGGTAAGCACCGCCGCCGCCGCCGCCGCCGCCACTTATATTTGAACTTTGTCCCGCTTTGTCCCCTTTACCCCCGGCACCGCCTGCTCCCCACGCTTCGACTGTAATACTTGTAACACCTGCAGGTGCGGTCCATGTGCCCGATGCATTAAATGTAAAAGATGTTGTTTGGGCAAGAGCTGAAATAGTTACCGAAAGAAAAATAAGGATTAAACATAATGAGAAAACAAAAAGCTTTCGAAATGCATCAAAAATCAAGAATCCTTTTTTACCAAAAGTGTTTACATAGGTCCAGAATAACACAAGAATTATAACCTTATATTTTAGCAATTTAATCAAACAACAAAATATTTTTTGCTAAATAGCGTCCCTTTTAGGTTGATATAAACATTAAAAATGACGATATATTATCACAATTTCCCCACACATCAAATTATCGGGGCAAATATAACAAGATCATTCTATTTCAGTGATATAGATTACATTTTTAACATATTTGTCTTTATTTGGGAATAAAGGATTATTAATTGGGAAAAAGTACAAGTATATCTTTAAAAATTGAGAATTATTTTTTGTTTTAATCGACACAAGCAGATTTGGAATTCCATAAAATCTAACTTTCAATCAGAATAAATTTCAATACGCATTGTAAGTTATTGTTTTACAACAAACAGAAAATTAGCGGTGTAGATTTAGTTGTGTGTGTTTTTCCAGTCGAATTTGAAGGTCGAATCCAATCTCAAAAGAAGGTAGAACAAATATTCCTATTGATGAATACAAGCGGGACTGTTTTCTTATGTTTTGATTTATTTAATGAATTTGTTGTTTCCTATTTTAGGGAAAAATAATTGATTTATAAAAAATATAATAATCTGAATAATTTCCCGGATTATTTCTCAGAAAAATCCTTGCCGGTTTTTCGCAGTTTTTCCAGGTCGTTTACTGTGAAATCGCCGTAAAAAGAAACAACAAACTGCATGTTGTTTTCAGATTCATTTCGAACAAAAATATGGCATTCCTGAAACTTCTTTTTGCCGCCCATCAGCCAAATTTCAGCATCAGAATCATCGTCTTCGTCTTCGAATTTTTGGTACGACATTTTTGGCAAATAACCTTTTGCTTTTTCAAGAAATTCATAACCGGATAAATCACCCTTTTCGGGGTTGTATGACATGAATCGAATTTCGTGCAAATCTCCTGTCACGTTTTTCTCGTCACCATTTTCGCCTAAATCAATATCAATGGCATCAATCATGTTCTTTGAAAATGTAAAACTTGTAATCGCATTGTCTTTTGAAAATGCATCATACATTTTGTCCGATTTGCTTTGTGCTGAAATTAATTGCGAAACAAGAATAGAAGCTATTGTGAAAAGTGTTGTAATTGTTTTCATTGTTTATTGTTTTATTTGTTTTTTCGGTTTTACGTTGTCGGATCTGCGATGCTGACAAGTCTGAAGAGTTGCTTAGGGTTGCGCACAATCTAATCCGGCCTTTTAATCGGGAATCAGAATTCGCGAAACCCATGCTTTCAGTTTCCTCTACTCTTCCTTTAAAGTCAATCCTTCGGGTTTCATTACCCAGGTTTTACCAACCATATCACCATCCCAGGTATTCGACACATTCTCTATGTCGTCGATAATTTTCTCCATTCCATTGCTTAGGAAAACAGCTTTTCCCTGAGGTACTTTTACTGTTATGTCAACTTCCTGTCCCCGATATTTTTCGTCTTTCTGAAGAATAAACCACGGATCGAAAACCACTGTTGAGTCTTTCAAATCAAAACGGTAAATGATATTTTCTGTTATTTCTTTTGCTATTTCACGCGTTTTTCCACGTGATGATTTTTTTACAAGAATAGTAAAATCGTCGGTGCCCGATCTTTCAACGTCAAGAGAAATATTTCCGAGCATAACTTCTTCACCATCAACCATTGCAACCTTCACGTTGTCAATCTCGAAATCCATTTTTGCATAATTCTCATATTTGTCGGCACCGAGTTTTAATGTTAATGTTTGACAGGAATCGCAGGAAATAGTTTTTGTTTCGGTTACCGTTGATTGGTTTTTATAATTTCCCAATTGTCCGAGTGAAACAGCGATTAAAGAAACAAGTGCAATTAGCCAAATGCCTACCATTGTTAAACCAATTGCTGTATTGTTGGTTTTATAGCGAAAAACCAATTTTGTTCCTACAAATAGTATAGCTAGCAAAGGAATTCCGGCAAGGATTCCAACTGCAACCATACCAAAAGTAACAGTTCCGGGACTAACAAAATGATTTAAAAATCCGGGGACCTGAACTTCGGGACTCCAAATCAATGGCCAGCCCTGCACAAATGAATGGCCAATTACCATTGAGGAAATAAAGCCAAGTAAACCTACAAACCCTGAAATAATTAGAAAGACTCCAATGATAACTACAGCAACTTTTAATATCACTTTGAACAAGTTGTAGGTAACATCACCAGCTGCATCTACTGATTTTCTCCCTTTTGAAAACGTATCAGATTCTTTGAATTTTTTGTAGCTTTCTTTCATTTCGCTCACCTCTTCTTTTATCGATTTTTCGATATTTTTTACGGTGGCTTCCTGGCCTCTCATTTCAAGTCTTTGAGCTGTATTTTTAGCTTTTGGAACTGCAATCCAAAGTATGATGTATGCAAGAAATCCGGCCCCCGATGTAGCAAACAACAGAACTACGAAAATAATACGCAAAATTACAGGGTCCATGTTAAAATAGGCGCCAAGTCCACCGCATACACCACCAATAACACGATGATCGGGATCTCGGTAAAGCCTCCGTTTGCGTTTGGCTTCTTCTGTTGGCTGATATACTTCTTCCTTATCTTCATCTTCAATAAAATCTTCTGGAGTTCCCATTATTTCAATGGCGGCATTTACCATTTCAATTGAAACGACTTTCTGATTATTTGTGGCTTTTTCGATGAATATTTCAGCAATCCTGGCCTCAATGTCAGTCAGAATTTCTTTTCCTTCTTCACTGTTTCCAAAATGATTTTTAAGGTTAATCAGGTATTTCTGCAACACTTCGTAGGCATCTTCTTCGATGTGGAAAACTGTGCCGCTGATATTTATAGTGAATGTTTTTTTCATCTCATTATGTTTTTTGAAATTGATTTCTGTTTAATCTAAGGTTAAGTTAAATATTATTATTTCTCACTTTGGCTACTGCGTCAACGAGTTCAGTCCACGATTCTTCAAGCTCACCAAGAAATTTCCGCCCACTTTCGGTTAATTCGTAATATTTGCGTGGTGGCCCCTGAGTTGATTCTTCCCAGCGATAAGTTAAAAATCCTGTGTTTTTTAAACGTGTCAACAGAGGATAGAGAGTTCCTTCAACCACAATCATTTTTGCTTCCTTAAGACCTTGTATGATGTCGCTTGCATAGAGAGGTTTGCCGTCAAGAACAAGCAGAATGCAATATTCTAAAACTCCTTTCCTCATCTGTGCTTTTGCATTTTCTATTTTCATGTGTTTATAATTTATTGTTTTTTAATGGTAACACATGGAACTCGCCATAATTATGCATTTGAGTTTTAAAGAGACTTTTTTTGATGGCTCGTTTCATTGCAGTATTTTTTCTGGTTTTTTTAATTCAATAATTCCACTCACAATAAGGCATACAGCTGTTTAGTTTTGCCAAACCTTGCTTTGTATCATCCAGTTTTCAAGTGTTAACGGACTTTCTGTTTCGCAGGCAATTGCAAACAATTTTTCATTTTTCATCCAATGTTCTACCTTTAAACTGGGTTCTACTTCCTGAAAAATAACTGGTTTAAAATAAGCATTGTTTTTCATCCAATCTTCAACAACTAAATTGGCATCATATTCATTTTCATAAATAAAATTTGCCGTGCTGGTTTTTATTTCTGTAGCCTTAATATCCGGCTTTTTTGAAGTTTCAACCATTGCCAAAGCAATTTGGTTGAAACTGCTGTTGGTTAAAAGGGTTTTCCAAAAATCCTGTGCTGCTACTGTAAAACTAATAAGTACAAAACTTACTACAACCGCTCCTGTGCGTAAAACTGTTTTCTGAACATTGTTTTTTGTTTTCATGGCTTTGCTTGTTTTAATGACTTTGTTTTCTGTTTCTGTTTCTGTTTCTGTTTTTGCATCTGCAATCTACTTTCGCTTATGATTCTAATTGTTTCTGTTTTCTGTTTTTCTATTTCGAAAGTGAATTGTTTTGCTTGTTTCGACTTTAAGACGCCGCTTGTTTATAAATGTTACACTTTGTAAAGAACTTTTTAAAAACCGCTACCTTAATTAACACTGATATTGGTAATGCAAATATATGTAATAAAATTAGTACTATGCAACACAAAGTACCATATATTTTTAAAATAATTTATTAATGCCACATTATCAGTCCTATAGCCAAAATAAAAAATTATATTTTTTTATATTAAAATATTAAATAAAGGTTTGTAGACCTCTTTTCTTCAAATTTAAGTATGAAAAAATAAATTCTAAATGCATTTTTAATTCTGATTTAGAAGATAGAAGGAGCAAAAATGGTGTCAAGTCAAACATGATTTATCTTGTCGTCATGCCGGATATATTTAACCATCTTTATTGGTAGTAACAGGTTCCGGTCCCAGCACTCGCGACGGAAAGCCGTACCCGAATATAGAGACTTGACTTGACACTGGTTCGCATGTGTTTTTAAATACTTAAAACTTGGCCATCTTGTTTTTGTAAGCGATACCTCTCCTGAAATAGAAAGACTATAATTAAACTCCGTGCCAAGCCACGTGAAATTATTTGATTCAAAAAACTGTTAATTTTTACCATTGGTTCATTTATGTTAGGGTTGATTTTGTCCAATACAAGAAATAACGGCTTTAAAATTTCAAGCTAACCATTTGTCAATTTATTTTGTTGATAACCTCGTAATAACCTGTTCAAAAATATGCTGAGATGTTTAATAAAAACCTTTTGTTGTTTTTGGCAGAACGTTCAAATATGGTGAACTTCCGCATTTTATCGCGTAAAACAATAAGGTTAAAGTAAGAATCTAACAAAATATTTCTAAGTCATTCATTAACAAACATTAACACTTACGGGTGCCGTTTTTTGATTTATTGTATTATTAATTCAAGATTAAAATTAACCGATTTTTAATCACAACTTAAAATAAAAAAGTTTCTTTGCAGCCGGATTAAACGTCGACAACAAAGGTAACTACTGGGTTTTAGAACTTAAATATTTTAGAACAAGATAATTGTAAAATTTTCAATGGCCAGTAACAATATGTTATCATACATACCAAAACTACTTCCTAAACATATAAATCAAAATATTAACATAATTACTATCATTTATTTCAAATTAAAATCCAATTTCTATGATTAAAAAAATCAGGTTTTTATTAGTAGCACTCATTGTTTTATCAGCTACTATTATGCAAGCACAGGTGACCACATCCAGTATGAGTGGACGTGTTACTGATGCTGAAGGAGCTGTGATAGGTGCAACGGTGATTGCCACACACACCCCTTCAGGAACAACTTATGGCACTGTAACCAATGTGGAGGGCCGATTCAACCTAAACGGTATGCGTGTAGGCGGACCTTATACTGTAGCAGTTACTTTCATCGGATATGGTGCATACACTCAAAACAACATTACGCTGAGTTTAGGTGAAAACTATGTAATGAATGTTGCACTCTCAGAAGAATTAATAACATTAGATGAAGTTATTGTTTCGGCAGCCCGCACGAAATTTTCTAATGAGAAAACTGGAGCAGTGACCAACATCACAAACAGCCAGATAGATAATTTGCCTACAGTAAGCCGTAGCATTATGGACATTACCCGTCTTTCTCCTTATGGAGGAAATGGAATGAGCTTTGCCGGCACAGATGGTCGTACGGCTAACTTTACAGTGGATGGAGCTAATTTCAACAATAATTTTGGTTTGAGTTCTGCTCTTCCCGGTGGAGGCAACCCAATTTCTATTGAGGCTATTGAAGAATTGCAGGTTGTAATCGCTCCATACGATGTGCGTCAAACGAACTTTATTGGTGGTGGTGTAAACGCTATAACAAAATCCGGTACAAATACCTTCAAAGCCAGTGCTTATACTTATCACAGAAATGAAAACTTACGCGGTGATGCTGTTAAAGGCCAACAAATCGCAGGAGCACGAGACAAAGACCGTAATACTACGTACGGTTTCACTTTGGGTGGTCCAATTATCAAAAACAAATTGTTTTTCTTCGTAAATGGTGAAATGGCTAAAACGCCAACAATTGCCAATCGTTGGAGAGCTTCAATTGATGGTGTTGCTGATGCAGATAATTATATCTCCCGCACAACAGAAAGCGATCTTAAAACTGTTTCTGATTTTGTAAGTAGTAAATATGGATATGAAACGGGATCTTACACCAATTTCCCGGCAGATGAAAGCAATAACAAACTTCTTGCCCGTTTGGATTGGAATATCACAAACAAACATCGTCTGGCTTTGCGTTACAACTACACAAAAAACCGTTATTGGTCATCTCCTAATGCAAGTTCTATGGATGGTGGTACTCGTATGTCTGAGGCAAGAATGTCGCAGGCTTCAATGTCATACGCCAACTCCATGTATTCGATGGACAATCTTGTTCATTCATTCTCTTTTGACTTAAATAGTCGGTTATCGGAAAAAATCTCCAACCAATTCCTGGCAACATTCTCTAAACTTGATGATGTTCGCGGAACAAATTCTAATGAATTTCCTTTTATCGACATTTTGAAAGACAACCAGGCATACCTCTCTTTAGGGTACGAGCTTTTTACCTGGAACAATGGTGTTCACAATAATGTAATGAACATTAAAGATGAGTTGACTTATTATTTAGGTAATCATAAAGTTATTGGTGGAATAGCTTTCGAATATAAGATGGCAGATAACTCTTATATGCGTAACGGTACTGGTTACTATCGCTACTCTAGTCTCGATGACTTCTTAAACGAAGGAACACCTGAAATTGTGAACTTAACTTATGGTTACGATGGCGAAATGAATCCTGCAGCACGGGTAAGAACGAACAAAATCAGTGCATACGGTCAGGATGATTGGAGTGTTAGCGAAAGATTCAAACTTTCATAGCCATTACAAGTCTTGTCATGCGCTTGAAGTAGAGATGGATGGCATTGGACAAGGTTCTCGGATCTACC
>JBFHJA010000219.1:0-7630 GCA_041596165.1 Draconibacterium sp.
GCTCCGCCAAAACAGTTTACATTGGTTTGAGCGCTGATGTTTGCGGCTAAAGCTGCAGCAGGTTCAGTAATAGATGCAGCAGCAGTTGTTATACAACCTTTACTGTCGGTTACAGTTACCGTGTAAGTACCTTTTGCCAATCCCGTTGCAGTAGTTCCTGTTTGTACCGGAGTAGTATTCCATGAATATGTATAAGCTGGTGTTCCGCCCGTAACAGTAACAGTTGCAGAACCTGTAGCACCGCCAAAACAGTTTACATTGGTTTGAGCGCTGATGTTTGCTGCTAAAGCTTCAGCAGGTTGCATAATTACAACCGAATTTGAAACTTTAGTACAACTGTTTACATCTTTCACAGTTACAGCGTAAGTTCCGGCAACCAAACCTTCGAAAATGTTTGAGGACTGATAGTTTAACCCACTATCTTTACTGTATTGAAGTGCCCCTGTTCCACCGGAAGCAGTTACAGTTATTTTTCCATCGCTGCCATTGTTGCAGGAAACGTCATTGAATTTTGCAGCTGAAACAATTATTTCAGCTGGTTCTGTAACAATTACAGAAGTTGGAACAAGTGTACACCCATTGTCAGGATCTGTTATGGTTACAGTATACGCACCTGCCTTATTAACTACTGCGGAAGTAGTTGATCCCCCGCTTACGATATTTCCATCAGAAGTTGACCATAAATAGTTTAAATTACTGGCAGCTGAATTGTCGACTGCAGAAGCCGTAAGTGTACGACTATCTCCAAAACAGGTTAAAAGGCCACCTCCATTTACGCTGCCGCCAGTAGGAGCAGCAATATTTTCAGTAATAGTAATACTTGTAAGATCGCTGCATCCGTTATCCGGATCAGTGACTGTAACGATATAGGTACCCGGCTTGGTTACTGTTACAACATTTCCCGTTTCACCTGACAGGTCGTTTGAACCTACTCCGGTGTTTAACCAGCTGAAAGTGAGGTTGTTTGTGGAAGAATTATCCTTTGAAGTAAAAGCTGATAAGGCAATTGAAGTGTTTAAGCAATTCAAAACTGTTGTTGTTGGAACAGTAGTTAATGTGGCCACCGGTGCATTTTTATCCTCAGTAATACTTTTACTTAAAGTAACCGAACAACTATTATCAGGATCGGTTATTTTAACTGTATAAATTCCAGCTTTACTAACTGTTGCCTGAGCTAAGTTAACAGCCCCAACAATAGATCCGTTAGTTGTTGACCACAAATACTGTAAATTGTTTGTACCATCGACATCTGTTGCCGATGCAGTTAATGTTAATGTTGGATTAAAACAATTTATCAAGCTTGTTCCTGAAATATTGCCATTGATTGGTGCGGTATCCGAAGCTTCAAGGGTGATTTTGTCAGTAACAAAACAATCTGTTTTAATTGAATCCAGAACCGTTATATTATAAGTGCCTGGCGCTAACCCGGTAAAAATACCTGTTTTATTCCATACCATTCCGGCACCGCTGTTGATGCCATATTTTAACTTTCCTCCGGTAGCTGAAATTGTTATTGTTCCGTTATCAACAACACAACTACTGGGGGCGGTTGAATTTTTCCCCAACAGGGTTACACTGCATACTTCTACTGAGGAGGTTACAACAGCGCTGCGTGTACCTCCTATGGAGAAACGGGCGGCGTTTGAATAATTTCCGTTATTTGCTGAGGTATTAACTAAAACGTTATAAATAAGCGAAATAGTGCTTCCGGGATTTATTAAAAATTGACCGTACGGATCTGACGCGCTTGCAGTTTTACCTTCAAAAACAAGTGTGCCTGTTGACCCGATTGCCGGAATTTTATTCGCATTTGTGCTGTTTACATTGCTTGCAATATTCAATGAAACATATGATAAACCAGGATCAAGTACATCGATAATTGAGTCAACCACAACTGCAACAGCATTTGGATTTGTTATACTTACATTATATTTGATAAAGTCGCCTGCAACAGCCTTTGTTGGTGTTGCAAATTTTGTAATAATTAAATTCTCACTTGCAATTGGTGATTCAAACTTTAGATCGCTTGGTGCATATTTCCAGCTTGATTCCAAGCCAACATAGCCGAGCGGATAACCTGTTGTAGTAGAATTAACGCAGGTGCTTTTAAAATAATATCTTATTGTCACTTCTTCGGAGTTGTTAACTCCTGTCCACGATAAAATATCTTTTGTCCCCAGTGGAATGTCATCGGCAATTGTACCACCCGCCACCACATCAATCACTTCCGTTGCAACTAAACGAAAACAACCGGCTCCAAAATCAATATTTGTAGCAGGTTGAACAACGTGAGTTTCCGAACTCGATGATTTTGCAAAGGAATATTTTATATCAACAAGTGCTACTGAACCTAATGAATTTCCGCCAAACAGTGTTACCGACTTTACAGAAGGCGCAGAGCCCTGTGAAGTTGAAACCCCTGCATAGCTGCTAATAGGAAGTGTCTTGGCCATGGTACCACAAAAATTATCAGTAACAGAAACATCAAATGTTCCTATTGCAGCAAACGACGAATTTACGTTAGAGGGAACAGGGCTTTTTATATAATAAAATACAACATCCGACTCATAAGGGCCAAGGGTGTTTATCGCCATATTTGCAGGTTGACTGCCGACTAATCCAAAATTATCCATTCCACTTAATGTAGGACTATTGATAGAACTAACTTTAAAATTCGAAATCGTGGCAATGAGCCCCGAAATGGTTTTTGAGGATTTGTTTTTTACTTTAACTGCCATAAACCCGGCAAGTGGTCCTTTCAATTGGTTGGCTTTATTGTGATCTATTAATATAACATTATGCGAAACGCTAATTTCCAAATCAGCGTTAGCTTTCCAGCATATAAAAGCTATCTCCGTATCCAAAAATATGTTAGAGACTTTTTCAGTCCCGTTATTCAATGACTTCAACCTGAGTGTAATCATCTCATCAAATTGATTGGCCACTGTTTTGAATGTAATTTTGAGTTTAAATGATTTTCCCATGCTGGCAGCGATATTACCTGTTTTGGGAAAAATATCCCAGGCGCCATTTTTTGTATTATTATCTTCGGCAATTAATATTGTGCCGGTTGCATCGTACAAATCAACTTGCCACAACTCCGTGCTTATGTCAATCGAAAGAAGATAATTATCACTTACACTTCCGGTGTTGGTAACAGTAAAATCAAACCATTTTGAATCGGGGACACTCGTTGCAGGATATCCAATAATTACACCTGATGAAGGTGATAAATTAAAACTGCTTTGTGAAAAAGAAACAAAAGGCAATAAACAAAACACCACGAAAATTGATGCAATAGTTCTCGTTTTTCCAAAACTTTTTAACCTTGGTTTGTTAATGTAATGTAGCATCAAGTGCACACTTAAGGTTATAAATGCAATAATTTGGTTGAGTAGATATTTTTTCATTTCAATTTCTTTTAATATCGGATTTTACTAGCAAACTTAACTTTAAGTTCAAAATTATGTTTTGGAATTTTTGCTGAATAACATTAGCGTAAGTGCTGATTATTGTCTTCCAAAAAAATTCCTGTTTTTTAATTTTTAACTGCAACCTAATTACCAGGCAAAACAAAATCGAAAATTTTTTTTGGCATTTTGGCAACTTCTGTATTTTTATTATTTTAATTAAAAAGCGTATAAAACTGAAATCAATTTATATACCATTAAATATAAATTGCTGTAATTCAGAATTATAAATTATGTAATTATTTAATTTTTTGGTTTCAATATGGGACAGCTTTTCCCATAAAGCGTTTTGAAGTTTCATTTTAAAAAAATGATTTTTAGGCTGGTTGCATTGATTTTTTAGAAGAAATCCGGCTTTTTTGCAACCCAAGCATAGCAAATGCATTATGTAACGATAGATTCCCGGGGGTCCACATTTTGCAGGCAAATACGAATTTAAAAAGCGTACTGCTGCTTGTTTGTCCAAATAAATACCTCTGTATTTCATGTTATTAACAATTAGTTTCATATAAAGGGCGGGTCGAATGTAATCATTCTCTTTGAAAAAACAATACATAAGCCAATCAATATTAATAAGTTAGTTGAAATATTTTTTAACTGACTTAAATCCAATGTAATTTACGATTGTTAATAACGTCCGGATTTATGTAACCTTACCGGCTTTTATTATTTCAGGGTTACTCAATTTGGTTGGCATTTTCCATTAATTGTACCTTAAAATCTACATAACGTGGTACTTAGACTTGAAATATATATGCACTTAATGAGTTTCGGATTTGAAAAAAAAAACGTGTTGAATTATGTTAATAAAATTGGCTGTTTCATCGAAAATCTGCCCCGGTGTTTCCTCATATTTTTGCTTCATTTCCATTGGAATTTTCGCATGTCAATTGCCGCATGAAAGAAGCTGTAATTTTAAAATTTGTTGTTCAGCTTTTTTTGTGAAATAATTCCGAAAATTATCGGTTAGCAAACTTCCAGCAGTTGCGGGGAAATTATAACTCAGTTTGAATGACAGCCAACCATCAGAATTTACAAATCATTCGGATTAAGGCTTGCTTTTTAAGTAATAGGAATAAAATAATGTCATATATTATTTGTCACTTTTGTTTAAACTCACCCCTCGCATCTGCGATGCTCTTCCCCTCTCTTTGCAATGAGAGGGGGGAAGTCCGCTTGCGGGCTTGGGGTGAGTTCTGTTTAAAATACGACAACAAATTGTTCTAATTACTTAATATCTGGAAGGTTGAAATGATTGAAGAAAAATAAGGAACGATGGCTCTGAAACCAAGAGGAGGTGTAATAATTCTGTCATACGTTCGGCATTTTAAGAAATTTATATCAATTTTTGCTATATTAATATCATGCCTTTGGCATTTAAATCCAATTTATTTCAACTCTTGATTCGCATGAATAACTAATAACTGCAGCGTTGTTTTGCCGTGAAATCAGTTCAAATCTTAAAAAGTTTGTTTCTTATGTTAAAATCTATACTTTTATTTCGTTGTTTAATTAATTACATTTTAATTTTTACCAAATGTCTAAACCGTTAGTTTTTATCGCCTTCATTATATTCACTTTTTCGTGTACAACAGTTGAACCCCCAGTGCCTGTTTTACCTTTACCCGCGGAACGACAGTTGGCATGGCACGAACTGGAATATTATGCTTTTGTTCATTTTAATATGAATACGTTTACAAACATGGAGTGGGGTTTGGGTGACGAAAGTCCACAATTGTTTAACCCAACCGAATTGGATTGCCGCCAGTGGGCAAGGGTTTGTAAAGATGCCGGAATGAAAGGGATTATTTTAACAGCAAAACACCACGACGGTTTTTGTTTGTGGCCATCAGCTTATACCGAACATTCGGTTAAAAATTCGCCATGGAAAAATGGGAAAGGTGATGTAGTGCGTGAATTGGCAGATGCCTGCAAGGAATATGATTTAAAACTGGGAATATATCTTTCTCCCTGGGATCGGAATCATGCCGACTATGGAAAACCTGAATACATTACTTATTTCAGAAAACAATTGCATGAATTGTTGACAAATTACGGTGAAGTTTACGAAGTTTGGTTTGATGGCGCCAATGGTGGAACAGGTTATTATGGCGGTGCTAATGAAGAACGCAGGATTGACCGCGAAACGTACTATGATTGGGAAAACACACATAAAATTGTAAGGGAACTTCAACCAAATGCCTGCATGTTTAGCGACAATGGGCCCGATATTCGTTGGGTTGGAAATGAAGAAGGTTGGGCAATGGAAACAAATTGGTCTTCCATACGCAAGGACGAGTATTACCCGGGCACACCTGACTACAAAGAATTACGCGAAGGGCAAATTGACGGTACTCACTGGGTTCCTTCTGAAGTGGATGTTTCTATCCGTCCGGGTTGGTATTACCATAAATCGGAAGATCACCAGGTTAAAACATTACCGCAACTTCTTGATATATATTATAACTCAATTGGAAGAAATGCTTCGTTATTAATTAATTTCCCGGTAGATACAAGAGGTTTGATACATGAAAAGGATGCAGAGCAGGTTTTAAAACTTGCAGATGCTGTAAAAGCTGATTTTGCAACTAATTTAATCGAAGATAAAAAAGTTACTGCATCAAATACACGAGGGGATTCCAATAAATATCAAGCTGAAAATGTTGCGGACAACAACCCTGAATCATTCTGGGCAACCGATGACTCTGTTACAGTGGCATCAATTACTGTTGATTTGGGAGAATCTACTGAGTTCAACCGTTTTCTGGTTCAGGAAGATATTCGTTTTGGGCAACGGGTTAAAGAATTTACCCTGGAGGTTTTTACTGAAAACCAATGGAAACAAATAGCAGCTCAAACAACAATTGGGAGAAAACGGATTTTACGTTTCCCAAATGTACATGCTTCGCAGATACGGTTAAATATTGTGGACTCAAAAGCTTGCCCGGTTATTTCAAATATTGGGCTTTATAATGCACCAAAAGTTATTGTTGAACCCGTTATTCAACGAAAAAAGAATGGTGAAGTTTCTATTCATGGTTTTGATACAGGAATTGAAATATATTATACTTTGGATGGAAGCACTCCAACCTCGCAATCATTAAAATATACTGAACCATTTTTATTAAAAGAAAAATCAGCAGTAAAAGCTGTTGTAATCGATCCGGGTTCAGGAAAAAGCAGTTCTGTTTCAATGGCACAATTTGATGTTTCAAAAGAAAACTGGAAATTGATTGGGTTATTTCAATCGGTTGAGCAAACTAATTTCATTTTCGATGGAAAACCTGAAACTGCCTGGGTGATAAATAATGCAGCTCCGGCAGACGTTATTGTAGACTTGGGAGAAGCGTTAAATATAACAGGCTTTACATATTTGCCTGATCAGGGAAGAGGCAACCCGGGAATAATAAACAGGTACGAATTTTATGTAAGTAGCGATGGATTAAACTGGGGGAAACCTGTTTCAGAAGGAGAATTTGCAAACATCAAAAACAGTCCGATACTTCAGAAAAAAGAATTTGATTTGGCAAATGGAAGGTTTATAAAATTCAGAATGCTATCACCGGTAAATGAAAAGGGCCGAATGGGAATTGCTGAATTAGGAATTACTACACTATAATAATAGTTTATGATACGACCATGCAGATATGCTTCGCAAACAAGCAGGATTAAATTAAGGGAGATACATTCAATACCTTTGAAAACTTTCAATTTTAAATGGATGAAAAGTTTCAGATTATTTGTACTTCCGTTATTTTTTTTGTTGGGTTGTAAAACAGGGCCGAATTCAAATATGCAACCTACTATTATATATAGTAATATAGAGAAGCACATTGAAGAACTTGCATCAGACAAATACAAGGGGCGGGCACCAATGTCGGAAACTGAAACTCTTGTTCTTGAATACATTTCGGGGCAAATGAAAGAAATAGGACTTGAAGGCGCCAATCAGGGAAATTATTTTCAAGACGTTGCAATTTTGAAAATATCCTCAAAACTATCAGAAACACTCGATTTTAAAACACCAAATGGAAAACTCGGTTTTCAAAAACTAACAGAATATGTGGCCTTTTCTCAAAAAGTGGAAGCTGAAATGGCTCTTGAAAATTCGGATGTAATATTTGCCGGGTTTGGGATTTCTGCTGAGGGATACAATCGAA
>JBFHJA010000220.1:0-7618 GCA_041596165.1 Draconibacterium sp.
GTGTTAATTGCCCAGCTTGCAAACCGATTCAGGGGAAGTTAATTCATTGAATTCTTTCTCTGTAATTATGGTTGTTTTCAGTATTGCTTTTTTAATTGAAATGGAATCTTTTCTGGCAATCTTGATTAATTCACTCGCTTTTTCGTAACCAATTTTGGGAATTAATGCCGTAATCGTTGCAGTTGAATTCTCCACATTTTTTTTACAAACTTCTTCGTTGGCAGAGATTCCCAAAACACAGTGTTCCGTAAAAATTATACAAGCATTATTTAAAAGTGTAAGGTTTTCAAGCAATGCGTCTGCAATTAAAGGCATAAACTGGTTTAATTCAAGGTTACCGCCACTGCATGCCTGCGAAATAATCTGGTCGTTTCCCATAACACGAATTGCAATTTGTGCCACAGCTTCGGGAATTACGGGGTTCACTTTTCCCGGCATTATGGATGAACCAGCTTGTTTTGCAGGTAAGGTTATTTCTCCAAATCCCGCGTCTGGGCCGCTGGAAAGCAAACGTAAATCATTGCTGATTTTTAAAACATTAGTAGCGTGAGCTTTTAGAATTCCTGAAACTTCAACAAAAACGTCGGTATTTTGAGTTCCGTCTATGAGGTTTTCGGCGCGTGCCAATCCGATATTTGTATTTTCACGCAATCGGTCAACCACCCTGAAAATAAATTGCTTTGGAGCGCCAAGTCCGGTGCCGATTGCTGTCCCACCCAGGTTCACTACCCGCAAACGTTCTTCACATTTATAAATTCGCCAGCGATCACGGTTAAAGGCTTCTGCATAAGCGCCCATTTCCCTTCCCAAAGTTGTTAAAACTGCATCCTGTAATTGTGTACGGCCAATTTTTACAACATGTGCAAATTCCTTTTCCTTATGCTGAAAGGCTTCCTGCAAGTTCAAAACACTCTGTTCCAAATTACGAAGCAACCTGATTGCCGCAACTTTTAATGCAGTGGGATAAGTATCGTTTGTTGATTGGTGCAGGTTGATATCATCGAGAGGAGAAATAGTTTCATAGTTTCCGGGTTTTTCGCCCAGCAGTTGTAACGAACGGTTTGCGATAACTTCGTTTACATTCATATTTGTTGAAGTGCCTGCGCCACCTTGAAATGCATCAACCAAAATATGTTCATTGAGCAAACCCTGGCTCATTTCAAAACAAGCTTTTTCGATGGCCGCTGCCTTTTTTTTGTCGCTCCAAAAATCAAGCTGATTGTTTGTTTGTGCACAGGCAAGTTTTACTTCTCCAAATGCTTTTATCAATTCAGAATGAACCGGCCTTCCTGATAAAGGAAAGTTTTCCACAGCACGGGAAGTATGGATTCCCCAAAGTACATCGGAAGGGATTTGTTTTGCGCCAAGAAGATCGGTTTCAATTCGAAATTGCATAGGTATTTTTTTCTATTTTAATACTTTGCTGAACAATTCTATTCATCAACAATAAACGTCATCTTTCCCCGCCTCAACACGTTTTACCAGTTTTTCAGCTCGTTGGCGGGCAATGCCACTCATTTCTGAAATTATTTTTTGAATTAGCGCATTACCAATTTCTGCGGTTTGCGGAGACGCATAATTCATTAAATACTCTTTAAATGAACTCAAGGCATTTGGGCCACAGTGCAGTTTAATATCCCCCGGTTTTGCCAAATCCATAAAATCCTGACCAGTTCTGCCCAAACGATAACAAGCTGTGCAGAATGATGGAATATAACCCATGGAAGCAACATCGCGAATTACCTCATCTAAAGAACGGTGATCGCCCAAACTGAATTGGCCGGAAGGGTCATCTTCCGTATCCTCTTCGTAGCCACCCGGATTTGTGCGGCTACCTGCCGAAATCTGACTTACTCCCAAAGCAAATGTTTCGCGGCGCATTTTTGCAGTTTCGCGGGTTGACATTATAATTCCGGTATATGGAACTGCCAATCGTAAAATGGCAACAATTTTCCTGAAATCGATATCGGAAACGGGGTGGGGTGGGTGTGAAGCAATATCGCTGTTTGTGGCAGGCTCCAGACGGGGAACGCTGATTGTGTGCGGCCCGACGCCAAATTTTTCCTCCAATTCGTTAATGTGTTGCATCATTGCCAGTATTTCGAAACGGTAGTCGAAAAGCCCAAACAGAACACCAATGCCAACATCGTCAATTCCTGCTTCCATTGCGCGGTGCAAGGCCCAGGCACGCCAGTTGTAATCGCGTTTTTTGCCTGCAACATGCACTTTGTTGTAAGTCTCGCGGTGGTAGGTTTCCTGAAAAATCTGGTAGGTTCCAATCCCCGACTCTTTTAGTAATTTGAACTCTTCGGTTTTTAACGGAGCAACGTTAACATTTACACGTCGTACTTCGCCATGTTCAGTTTTTACATCGTAAATAGTTTTTATTGAATCCAAAACATATTGAAACCCTTGTTTGGGATATGATTCGCCGGCAACCAACAAAATCCGTTTTTGTCCTTGATTTATAAGTGCTTTTACTTCGTTGGCAATGTGCTGTTGAGAAAGTACAGAACGCACAATATCTTTGTTCGTTGCCCTGAATGCACAGTACAAACATTCATTAGCGCACAGATTTGAAATGTAAAGCGGGGCGAAAATTACAAGTCGTTTGCCATAAATTGTTTCCTTTATCTCATTGGCCGAGTTGAACAACTCCGAAAGCATCTCAGGGTCGCTGATACTTGTTAGTATCGCAACATCCTCAAGGTTAAGTCCTTTCATTTCGCGAGCTTTGGCAAGAATTTCTTTAATTCTTCCAAAATCGGCAGTTTTGCTGGCTTCCAGTATTTGCCAAACTTTTTGTTCTTGAATAAAATTGGCAGGAATGTCGTACATTACAATTAGTTTAAAATTACGAGTTTAAAGTATTCAGTTCAGAATACAGCGTATCAGCATTCTGATTTTCAAAATCAAGAATCCAGTCCTCAAAATTACAGGGATTTGATTTGAAATGAATATAAAACTCAATATTGTTTTTATGTTTTTCAACCTAAAGATATTTCGAATTATTAAGTTTGAACCTGTATTTTTGTAGCAATGAGCGGATTGGATAAAATATTGAACCAAAATAATTTCACGGCAGAAGACCTTGGTTTTTTGTTGAATTTGAAGGGAGATGAAAGGACCAGACTTCTTCAAAAATCGAGTGAAGTAAAATTGAAAACTGTTGGGAACAAAGTATTTTTTCGCGGATTGGTTGAATTTTCAAATCGTTGTACAAAAGATTGTTTGTATTGCGGAATCAGGAATAGCAGCGAGAAAGTGCTTCGCTACAATGTTCCGGACACTGAAGTTTTGGATGCCTGTCGCTTTGCATGGGAAAAAGGTTTTGGTTCCGTGGTTTTACAATCGGGCGAGGTTTCATCAAAAGCATTTATTAAACAAGTTGAAGGACTTCTGCAAAAAATAAAACAGCTCTCGAACAACGAATTGGGGATTACTTTAAGTTGTGGCGAGCAAAGCAAAGAAACCTACAAACGCTGGTTCGAAAGCGGTGCACACCGTTATTTGCTTCGCATTGAATCTTCAAACCCCGAATTGTATTATAAAATTCATCCCGAAAACAAAAAACATTCATTTGAAAACAGGATTAAATCGCTGAGTAATTTAAAGGAAACCGGTTATCAAACCGGAACAGGTGTAATGATTGGATTGCCTTTTCAAACATTGGAAGATTTGGCCGCAGATTTACTTTTTTTCAAAAAACTGGATATTGATATGTGCGGCATGGGGCCTTATGTTGAACATGAAAATACGCCTCTTTATAAATACCGGTCGTTGTTGAAAAGCAAGCAGGAACGTTTTGATTTGGCACTTAATATGATTTCTGTTTTGCGTTTGTTGATGCCAGATATTAATATTGCTGCAGCTACAGCCCTGGAAGCAATCGACCCGCTTGGGCGGGAAAAAGCCTTGTCTGCTGGTGCAAATATCATTATGCCCAATTTAACGCCGTATAAATACCTCGAAAACTATTTATTGTATGAAAACAAACCGATTCGGGGCGAAGACAAAAATCAGGCAATCACTGAATTGGTGAAAAGGTTGGAAAAATCAGGCAATGAAATCGGTCTCAATGTGTGGGGCGATTCGAAACATTTTTCAAATCGAAATAAAAGAGGGGAAAAAGAATTGTTTTAAACACAAGCCGCTTCTTCTTTCCTTAAGCTCCCTTTTGAATTCGATAGTTATCGATTGCCACAAAATAGTTTGGGTCTTCCAAAACGTTTACATCGCAAATCTTTTCGGCTTTCTGAATCAATCTTATACAATCTTTGCTTAAATGTCGCAAATGTATGGTTTTGCCCTCCTTTAAATAACGCTCTGTAAGTTTGTTAAGTGCTTCAATTGCCGATTGGTCCATAATCCTCGATTCTTTAAAATCAATAATAACTTCTTTGGGGTCGTTTAGTACATCGAATTTAGAATTGAAAAGTGCAATTGAACCAAAAAATAGTGGACCATAAATTTCGTAGTGTTTAATTCCGTGTTCATCAATTCTTTTTCGGGCGCGGATTCTAATTGCATTTTCCCATGCAAAAACGAGGGCTGATACAATAACTCCGGCAAAAACGGCAATTGCCAAATCGAAAATAACGGTAAGTGCAGTTACCAAAATAATCACAATCAAATCGGAAACAGGTATTTTGTTGATGATATTAAAAGTACTCCATGCAAAGGTTCCGATAACCACCATGAACATTACGCCGACGAGTGCTGCAATGGGAATCATTTCGATATAAGTTGATGCAAAAAGAATAAAAGCGAGCAGCGAAAGGGCAGCAACAATTCCCGATAATCTTCCGCGTCCACCAGATTTAATATTGATGATACTTTGGCCAATCATTGCACAGCCACCCATACCTCCAAAAAATCCGTTGATGATATTTCCTGCACCCTGGGCAACACATTCGCGGTTGCCACTTCCACGGGTTTCGGTTAATTCATCTACCAAACTCAGTGTCATCAGCGATTCAATCAAGCCAACGGCGGCAAGAATTAGGGAGAAAGGGAAAATCAGTTTCAATGTTTCAAAATCAAAAGGAATAATAGGTACGTTAAAATTTGGTAATCCTGCTTTTATACCTGTTCCACCTCCCGACAGGATAAAACTTTTTACTGTTTCCGTTTCGATATTTCCAAAAATTACAATACCTGTAACCACCAAAATACCAACCAATGCCGCAGGAATTGCTTTACTTATTTTTGGTAGAACAAACATGATTGCCATTGTTGTTGCAACCAGTCCCAGCATTATGAAAAGTGATGAGCCACTCAACCATTCGCCTCCTGATTTAAACATACTTAACTGGGAAAGAAAAATTACAATTGCCAATCCGTTTACAAATCCCATCATTACTGAATGCGGAACCAAACGAATGAATTTTCCAAGTTTCAAAATGCCGAATAGAAATTGAATGATTCCTGCTAAAACAAGAGCGGCAAAAAGGTATTGAAGTCCGGCATTTGCACCGGATTCTCCCAAAGCATTACCTTGCTGGATAAGGCTTACCATAACTACCGCCATTGCACCGGTAGCACCTGAAATCATTCCCGGGCGGCCTCCAAAAACAGAAGTTACCAAACCCATCATAAATGCACCGTACAAACCAATTATTGGAGAAACTCCTGCCACAAAAGCAAATGCAACAGCTTCGGGCACAAGTGCCAGAGAAACTGTCAATCCCGATAAAATATCATCTTTTATGCTACCCTGCTTCTTATCGATAAACGAAAATTCAAACTTCATTCTCTATTTTTTAATGAGGGCGCGAAAGTACTCCTTATTAAAAAGAATGTGTTATAAAACATGTCTTTACGGGGAATGGTAATGTAGCCTTAATCTCTTGAACTGATGAATTTTCGGATTTTATACAAAAGTTTGCCGGGTTTTGGTCCTGAAATCAAAGTTAGATTTATAGCGAAATATTTGAAAAATTATCTGACAGTAATGTGGAAACACCTTTCATTTCGTTCGGTAACAACTACACAACGGTTTTCTTTTCTTAGTTCGCCAATGGCTTCCGAAAGTAACTTAATTGCAGGCCCATCTTCGATTTCATATTTTTCCTCCAGCTTTGGTTTCCTGAAAACCCTTGCATAAGTAATGTCGAAAGTAGTTCCGTATAAATGAGATGAATTGGAAGATGCATTTGTGTTTGAATTACTAAGCCTGCGCTGACTTTCGCCTGTACGTAGCAGGGAAGTAATCTGGAAATATCGTTTTTTAATGTCTTTTTCCTTTAATTTCTCCTGAAACCGTTCTCCAATTTTGTCAAGCAAATCAGCGGCTTCGGGTGTCAAATAAGGATGCGAGTGTGTTAGCTTATCAACCACATAATAATCGGAGTTCTCAATTTTTACTAAATCGCCATCCGATACTAGTTCTTTTATGTTTTCCCTGAATTCCTTGTCCGACTTGAAACTTTTTATCCCGTTGGATTCGGCGTATTTCAAATGGATTTTATTTAAGTCGGAATATTTATCAACTCTAATCGTACCAATAACTTTTGGTTCAATTGATTCCATTTCTTCCATTTTTTCTGCGGTTGCCGGTCGCGAGAAAATGAAGAAACTAACAATTGCAACAACAGAAACTATGCTGAAAACCAAAAGTTTATTCCGAATACCTTTTTTTAATTTGTATCTCCTTCCCCCTCTTTTCATTGCCTTCCTATATTTTTATTTTAATCCAATTATCTTTTTTCAAAATGAATCAAAAATTTTATGATGCAAATTAAGGCTAAAACAAAGTGCATGTATTAGAAGTAACAGTAAGTTATAAACACAGTTTTGTTAGCTGAAAAAAGAAAGGGCGATCTGTACCATGGAAGAAAAAACAGTCACTCCACATTCTGGATATAATAATTTATTGAATTAGGCAATTAATACATATTCCAAAATTTATTGAACCCAACGGATTCAAATGTTTATAGAAATATAATCAATGAGTTGCAATTCGACGCTGACCAGGGTCGAACGACTACCTATAGGATTTTTTCTATAAACATGCGATGCCTTTGGCATCAAAGAAACTGTGATTAAGGACTTTGGTGTTATTTACAAAGTGCCTAATTCAAATAATTCATTTCACTTCCGAAATCTTCACTGCCCAAGCCAAATCACACGGCAAGTTTTTTCGTATTTTTTCGGGGATGAAAATTTTGACTCCCTCTTCAGTATTTTCCCATTTCAGATTGCCAGTTGAACCCAGCAAAGTAAGTTTTGCATTGTTGGCTGCGAAAATTCCTTTTACAGTAAATGATGCCGGAAGTTTTTTGGTGAAGTCCTCACTTTCAGCATCTTCCAGATAAATGGCATAAACAGCTTTTGTGTCTTTTTGCTGGGTCAGGCAAATATTTTCGGTTTTAAAAGGTGCGATTGCGCGGGTAGAATAAATAGCTTCGCCGTTAACATCAATCCATTTTCCCATTTCATCGAGTAATTTGTATGCTGCCTCAGGCCAGGTTCCATCGGGTGCCGGACCAATATTGTAAAGCAGATTTCCGCCTTTTGCAACAATGTCAACAAGCATGTGAATTGCCTGTTTTGGACTCATAAACTGCGGATTTGGAACCCATGCCCAGCCTCCACCTGCAATAATACACGATTCCCA
>JBFHJA010000221.1:0-7609 GCA_041596165.1 Draconibacterium sp.
GGTTTGACGGATACGGCAACTGTTACTTTCGAATACATCCCAATGGTTGTTGATGTGCAAACAGCTTGTGATACCTATACATGGATTGATGGAAATACATACAACGAAAGCAACAACACTGCTAGATGGATATTGGAAAATACTACCAATGGAGACACTCTTGTAATATTGGATTTGACCATCAATAATTCTACTTCAGGTACGGATGTGCTGACTGCATGTGATTCGTATACATGGATTGACGGCATAACCTACACCGAAAGCAACAACGCTGCTACTTTCATCTTGACGAATGCTGCCGGTTGTGATTCGATTGTAACCCTGGATTTGACCATCAATAATTCTACTTCAGGTACGGATGTGCTGACTGCATGTGATTCGTATACATGGATTGACGGCATAACCTACACCGAAAGCAACAACGCTGCGACTTTCACTTTGACGAATGCTGCCGGTTGTGATTCGATTGTGACCCTGGATTTGACCATCAATAAAACGACAACAAGTGTTGAAGAAATAACAGACTGTGACTCTTATGAATGGAACGGTATTACATACAATCAAAGTGGGACTTACACAGCAAAATTTGTTAATGAAGCTGGTTGTGACTCAACTGCCAGTTTGATACTTACCATTACGAACAGTTCTAAAGAAACTATACAGAGAACAGCTTGTGACCAATTTAGATTGAACGGTATTACCTACACGAAAAGTGGTGTTTATGTTCAAAATTTACAAAACAGTGAAGGTTGCGACCTTTCATTAACAATAAATCTTACAATATTAAAAAGCACTTCAAGCGAAACCGAAGTAACTGCCTGTGAATCTTACACATGGAATGGGGCAACATATAACAGGAGTGGAGTTTATCCCGTACGTGGATTCACAAATGCCGCTGGTTGTGACTCAACGGCAACTTTGATTCTAACCATCAATAAAAGTACGTCGGGCATGGAAGAAGTAGTTGCTTGCGACACATACAACTGGAATGGAATTGAATATACTGAAAGTGGTATTTATACTGCAAACTTTAAAAATACTGCAGGTTGCGATTCAGTTGCCAACTTAATGCTAACAATCAATAAAAGCACATCCAGCAATGAAGAAGTAATAGCTTGCGACACATACACCTGGAATGGAATTGAATATACTGAAAGTGGTAGTTATACTGCAAACTTTGAAAATGCTGCAGGTTGCGATTCAGTTGCCAACTTAATACTTACAATCAACAAAAGTACATCCAGCAATGAAGAAGTAATAGCTTGCGACACATACAACTGGAATGGAATTGAATATACTGAAAGTGGCATATATACTTCAAACTTTAAAAATGCTGCAGGTTGCGATTCTACAGCTAAATTGATCCTAACAGTTATCGACAGTACAATTGCTGTAATATCTGAAATTGCATGTGACAAGGCAACAATTAATAACATAACGTACACCGAGAGCGGTATTTATACTCAGAGATTAACTAACGTTGCTGGTTGCGACAGTATACTGACTATTAATCTGACAATTACACAATGTACACAACAGATGATATTAGTTGATGACAGAGATACAACTCCGTTAAATACCCCGGTTAACATTTTTGTTAAAAATAACGATAGTGGTATTCCAAATGGTTCAACACTGACAACACCGCCCTCAACAGCAAATGGTGGAACAATTACAACAAACGCCGATGGCAGCGTAACATATACCCCACCAACTGATTATTTAGGAGAAGACAGTTTTATTTATACAATTACAACTCCCGAAGGAATTATTGATTCAGCAACTGTAACCATTGTAGTTACAGCACCTTCTGATTTGGCTATCGAAGCAGTTGATGATGAATTCGAAATATTTAATGACGAGAAAGCCGAAGGAAGTATTATAATTAACGATTTCAATTCAGTTGGAGAAATAGTTGTAAATACCACACCGGTAAAAATGCCTCAAAATGGTACGGTTGTAATAAATTCGGATGGAACAATTGTTTACACTCCAAATCAGGATTTCTCAGGTATTGATTCTTTCAATTATCAAATATGCAACTCAATTGTACCGACTATGTGTGATGAGGCAGTAGTTACAATCTATGTTTTAGAATCGGAACCAATTCAACCGCCTTTCCTGACAACATGTGATTCGCTCTTCATACCTAATGGATTTTCACCAAATAATGACAACATAAACGATTTATTTACTGTAACATTAATTTGTAAATTAAGTGATGGAAATATTATCGAAAGTGAATTCTACAATGAATATCCTGAAGCTAAAGTTGAAATTTATAACCGCTGGGGTAATTTGGTTTTTGAAAAAGAAAAGTTTGGTAATATTCAGCATTGGGGAAATACAGCAGCCTGGTGGGATGGCCGCTCATCAAATGGATGGACTATAGGGAACGAAATGTTAAATCCCGGTACTTACTTTTACATATTGAATTTCAATAGTGGAGGAAAGGAACCAAAAGCAGGTTCGGTATTCATAAACAGGTAACCAGTGCTTTTAGTGAGATAATTTTAACTTTAATTGAATTCAAAAATAGAATGACACAATAAAAAATATTTGCTAAGAACTTTCTAACAAAAAAGGCAGGTCTAATTTTTAGGTCTGCCTTTTTTTGTGCCTTTTCGTTTATAGAAAATAATTTGAGCAACAATTCAATAAATACATTCCGATTTAATAAAAGCTCAAATCCTGGATCAAAAGTTACAAAATGAAGTATGGAATTCAAATCTTAAAACCTTTCTGTGATATTTCATAAAACGCCAAAAGAAAAATTAACACTGGCTCATTATCCAATTTATGATAACCAATGCTTTATTGGAATAACCTGTCCCAAATTGAAACCAAAAACAAGAACTGGGAAGACACTCAACAAACTGATATACTGAACAATAAAACCTGTGGCATATTAATTGGATATATTTTGATACGCTTTTATTAAAAAAATACAGAGGTTGCAAAAATGCAAAAGATTATTACCGATAATTACTTTTTAGGTTCAAGATTGAAATAGAAAACTGAAAGTTGGAAAACGTTGGAAGATAAAAGAATAAGAGATTATTTGATGCAATTCAAAAAACTCAAAAATCAATTTTTCAAACTCAAAAATTACCGGAATAATTAAAAAAGGCAGAAACAAACTCTTGCAAAAAATGCAAAAAAAATGAGAAACAAATCAAATATTATAAAAGGGATCATAATTCTGATAATAGTTGTGTCAGGATTAACCTCGCAAGCACAGCAAGATCCTATGTACACTCAATACATGTTCAATACTCAAACTATTAATCCTGCATATACCGGTACCTGGGAATCTTTAAGTTTCATGGTACTTTCACGTCAGCAATGGGCTGGACTGGAAGGTGCACCTCAAACCTACACATTTTCAATGCAGGCTCCCCTTCAAAACGAAAGAGTTGCGCTGGGATTAAATGTTATCAACGATGTAATTGGATTAGAAAAACGCTTTTATCTGTTTGGTGATTATTCATATCTTCTCCCCATAAACGAAAAGTTGAAGTTACGATTGGGTTTGAAAGGTGGCTTTACAAATTACTCAAATAACCTGAACGAATACAGCACCAATACTTCAATTTCAGGAATTGTTGACCCTGCTTTTCAAGGCGAGATTGACAAAAAATTTGTCCCTAATTTTGGAGTTGGTGGATTTCTCTTTGCAGAAAAGTATTATGTTGGCCTTTCAATTCCAAAGATATTAAGCCAGGACTTTGAAAACAACTACAATAACCTTT
The DNA here is from genome assembly GCA_041596165.1 of Draconibacterium sp. Lineage (GTDB taxonomy): Bacteria > Bacteroidota > Bacteroidia > Bacteroidales > Prolixibacteraceae > Draconibacterium. Next base: position 3,753 of record JBFHJA010000221.1, read on the forward strand.
CAGTAAGTGCCGATATGCGTCATTACTTTCTAATGGCAGGAATGGTTTTCAATTTAGGAGAAAATGTAAAATTCAAACCTACAATGTTAACTAAAGCAACTTTTTCTTCTGAAAATGGAGCACCTGTTGAATTGGATTTGACGGCAAACTTTCTTTTAAAAGAAAGATTCTGGTTAGGTGCTGCATACCGGACTGGAGATTCATTTGGATTTATTGCACAATGGGTTATCGACAAAAAACTTCGTATTGGTTATGCATATGATTATGCAACTAATAACTTGTCAAATTTTCATAGTGGTTCACACGAAATCATGATTTCCTACGAATTGAAATTTTTAAAAGAGATTTTTGCTTCTCCCAGATACTTTTAATATTAGCGTTTATTGAACATCAAATCCAAAGTCCAGTTTATTTTGCTGGTCTTTGGGTTTTGTTTTTTTAAACGAATCAACAAGCTCGTCTATTAATGGCAAACATCTTCCACACGATGTGCCGGCACGGGTTAAAAACTGGATTTCTTTTGTTGATTTTGCCCCTTTCTGCAATAACGATTTAATTTCCTTTTCATCCACAAAATTACAGAGGCAAATTAAACGATTCGACATTTTCAGAAGCAATAATTAGTTGATAACTTAAAATTCTAATTGGGTTAATGCATAATTTTATTTTCAGCAAAAACTTTAATTTTTCGGTATATTTCGATTACAAGATCATTTTTCGGCAACGAATTATATACGTTCTCCAAATACCTCCGGTTCAACAAATACTCGACTGTTGGTCGAAAATTCAGGTCGTAAACCCAAGACAACTGCATGATTTTAACATCGATTTCAGAAACAATATTTTTCTTTGACACCATTTTCCCTGAAAGTACTTCCTTTGCAACTGCAGGTGAAACAACTGTACCTTTTTGTAATTCCCAGGTCAAGGCGTGATTTACAACACTATTTCTTTGTGAATAGAACTCCGTGAGCACCCGGTAAATATCTAATTTATCAGCATCGCGAATCAATTTTGAATGCAACAACTCCTGCCCGGACAATCCATCCTGAATTTTAAATTTGTTGTGGTTCAGAATTGCAGCAAATACAAGTTCTTTATTTGAAATGTTTAATATTTCAAGAATGTCACCTTCTTTTAAAATATTAATTGCCCTTTCAGCGTGATCGACCGATTTTTCGTCGCTAAACGTATCAAATTCAGCCATTTGACTAAACCTGCCAATATCATGTAAAATTCCAATTAGAAATGATATTTTTTTATCATCTTCGGTCAATTCAAGTTTATCAGCAAGATAAAGGGATATTTCTGCAACCCTTAACGAATGCTCTTTTTTGATCTCAAAAATGCGTTGGTGATTTTCTGAAAGTTCAGTAAATAATCCGTAGTATTTATTAAACCAATCTGTTGAAGCATTTATTAATTCTTTCATCTTTTACTTTTAATGGAAGCGCAAATTTACTTTTATCTTTACATGCCAATTCGTAATGAGGAATTTTTTTATCAACATTCAGTTGAAGTCAAGTTAAAAGTTAGCTGTTCAACTAAACGGAATTTTGTTATTTTTGCAGCACTTAAAACCGGCCCTATAGTTCAATGGATAGAATGTAAGATTCCGGTTCTTATGATCTGGGTTCGAATCCCGGTAGGGTCACCTTACGGGACAAATTCAAAATTGATGAGTTTGTCCCGTTTTTATTTCCTCCTAATTCATTGTCCATCAATTGAATATATTCTATGGCTTCGTTTATTCTTGTGGTTCGAAAACGAATTCCGTCAAATGTGAGTTTTTCCGGGAAGACCGAACCAATGATTTTTCTTTTCTGGGTAATGTTGCCATTTTCGTATAAGGAGTCAAGGTTGGAAATACTGCTAATCGCCTTGTCCCATAAGGGTTCTATGTTTTCAGAATCACTTATGGAGCCAGTTAATTTCGCTTCAAGTCTGGTAATTCGGGTTTCAATTTCAGATTTCATTATGCGGTAGTCTTCAGCCTCAATATCTCCACATAAAAGCAATTCCCTTGCTTTGGAAAGGCGTTTATTTTCTTCCTGCAACTGTAGCTTTATTTGCTGGATATCTCCCTTTTGAGCTTTAGTTTTTTCATTAAAACGGTTCACGATAACTTCTTTATACAATTTCAACTTAGGGATTGGGCGTACATATTCGCCTATTTTATCAACAATTTTTTTGTTCAGATCAGTTGCACTGTGCCTGAAATCACAACCTCCCGTACAATGATAATAGTGATAATATTTCGTCCTTCCTTTTGATGCACTCCCCGACAACAGCCGTCCGCACTGTGGACAGATAAGAAACCCCCTTAATGGCAAATTATCATCGACAAGTATTTTTGTCCGCTGAATCTTTTTTCGCCCGTCAAGTACATCCTGCACCCTGTAAAACAAGGTTTCGGTAATTAAAGGCTCGTGCTGGCCGGTTACAAAGTAACTTTCTTCATCTTTGTATTTTGGGATAAATATCTTTCCGCAATAAAGTGGATTTCTGATTGCCAGCCAAAATGCGTTCTTACTACATTTTAATCCTCTGGATTTGGCTATTTTCCATACTTGCTCCGTATTAAACTGTTCGCGGGCGAGTTCTTCGAATACCCATTTCATGATCTTTCCGGTGGTCTCTTTCGGCGCTATATACTTTTTCCCGGTTTCAGAAACTTTATTCGCATACCCTATTGGGGCACTCCCCATCCACCTTCCTTCTTTCTTTGCACGGCGCATTCCGTGAAAGACATTCAGCGCCCTTCGGTCATTTTCCACTTCCGGAGCTGCCAAATAAAAAGCAAGCATCATTTTATTTTCAGGAATGGATAAGTCCAACGGTTGTTCTACTGCTTGTGGCTCAACACCCAAGTTGCGCAGCGTACTGATCATTTGATAGGCATCTCCTGCATTTCGGCTAAACCTGTCCCACTTGGTAAAAAGAATTAAATCCGATTGGCCCCGTCGTTTACGCAGTTCGCCCAATAATTTTGTCCAGGCCGGACGTTTGAATGTTTTAGCTGAATGATCTTCAAAAACTACTTTGCGGACCTCGATATTGTTTATTTCACAATACTTGGTCAGCCGTTCTTCCTGGTCGCGCTGGGAGTAGCCTTTATCTGCTTGTTCATCGGTACTGACACGAATATATAAATCTGCAATTCTCATGATAAAATTATACTTGTCCCTGTAAATTTAAAAAATTATCCCGGTGTATCCAGAAATTGTTCAACAACAATCTCTGCCATTCCGTACATGAAATCAAGTATAACTTTTGCCTGTTCTATGGTAACATCAATTCCATCTTCTTTCAAAAGTTTAACTGCCCGTTCAGGTGAAATTTTATGTCCGCCTTCACAATCCATTGCGTTTCTCCTGATATCCGGTCATTAATTTTTGTCCATTATTTTTCATGGTTCATTTGCCTTTCCCATAAAAGTAAGGCACGTCAACTAACGATTTGTGTGCCAATCATGTGATGACATTTTATGTCTTGATAATGGCAGCTTTTGGCGTAAAAACCATTTGTTCAAATTGCAATTACATTGTGAAATCGCCGGATGTTTACAGTTTAGTTTTTACTGTGCTTCTCTCCTGTAATTTCTTCCCCTTAAGCGGTGTATCTGGTGCCCCTGAGCGACCGTATTCAGGTGCGAAAGTATTTTCGTGTTCTTAACGCCGACGCAAATTCAAGCCTGACGGTTTTGTGAAAAATCTTCCTCTTTCCTTTCTGATGAGTGTATTTCCCGCAAAAAATTTGACATCGGCTAAACACTACTTTCCCATGCCCCTGAAACACGGTCACTCCTCACCGGCTCCGATACGGCATAAAAAAAAGGTCAGAAATTATGAGAAGCA
>JBFHJA010000222.1:0-7517 GCA_041596165.1 Draconibacterium sp.
AAGTTTTTTGTATTTGTTCATGGTTTCCATGGTTGGAAAGCCAATATTAATAGTGTTAATCCCCGCTTTTTCAGCAAGCATCAGGGTTTCGAATATTTTTTTCTCGGTGTTATATGCCCTGAAAAGCGAAGGAACATAATGTAAATCACGTGAATGTGCCCAACCTCCTATTAGGTTTCCTCCGGCCACAAGCCGGCTGATTTCATGATTGCCGATTTTCCCCATGGGTAGCGGTCCTTTCAAATCTTTGATATCCGCTCCACCAATTTGAATTGTTGCACCCGATAAAGTGTCAACGCCAAACTCCCGGGCTTCGCGGAAAGCGCCAAAACCGATAATTCCGAGCGCAGGAATTGTTGCTAGGTTTTTCAAAGCTTCTCGGCGCGAATGTATCGTTTCATTTTGTTGCTTTTCTATTTCAACTTCATCCGTTTTCGTTTTACTTTGAAACAGAGCATTAATTCCATAACCTTTTTCTTTTAAAGAGAAGATTAAGAGCAAGGCCAATGCTTCAATAAGGTTCTTGTTGACGATATAAAGACTCCCCTCGGCGCTGCCAAAAATATCGCCGCCAAATGGAGGATATGCAAAATAGTAGAGTAACAAAAGGAATACACCGGAAACAGCAGAAAGGCGTATAAAAACACCGAGAAATAAACCCAGGCCGACGAGAACCAATCCTGCCATATTTAGTGGATCGACAATGTTCATTGCTATTTCTGAAGCAGCCAATGAATGGTAAAATTCTGCAAAAGGCCCTGTTGCTTTTGAAAGATAACCGGCAGCAGTCCAGTTCCCGGTCATCATTTTTGAAATACCTTCATACAAAAAATGCCAGCCTATGGCCACCCTGAACAGGGTGATTATGAGTTTTTTCCAGTCCCAGTCATTCATTGTTTAGTTTGATTTTGATATTGTTGTAAAACAAAAATATCAAAATCAATTTTTAAAAGAACCACCAGAATGTATGATTTTTAGAGATTTACATAATTTAGAATACTTATTGATAATCATTTGGAGGGATTATTCACCGGGTGACTCAGTCACCCGGTGAATAACTACAAAATAAAAAGGCTGCCCAAAAATTTCGGACAGCCTTTTGAATTTATTTGTCATGCGTATTTTTACAAACTGTTGATCGCGTTTAAGTCGTCAAAAGCAACTTGCAAACGTGCAATCAAGGTTTCTTCCCCTTTTCTAATCCAAACACGTGGATCGTAGAATTTTTTGTTTGGTTTGTCCTCTCCATCCGGGTTACCAATTTGTCCTTGCAAATAATCGTGGTTTGCAGCTTCAAATTTGCGGATACCATCCCAGTATGCCCACTGTGTATCAGTATCGATATTCATTTTGATTACACCGTACTGGATTGCTTCGCGGATTTCTTCGTGTGTTGAACCAGAACCACCGTGGAATACAAAGTTCACTGGAGTTTTGTCTTTCAAACCCAATTTGTTAACGATATATTTTTGTGAGTTGTCAAGGATTTTTGGAGTAAGTTTTACGTTACCTGGTTTGTAAACACCGTGCACATTACCAAAAGAAGCAGCAATTGTAAAGTTTGGAGAAACTTTGCTCAATTCTTCGTAAGCATAGCAAACTTCTTCGGGTTGTGTGTAAAGTTTCGATGAATCAACGTCGCTGTTGTCAACACCATCTTCTTCGCCACCGGTAATTCCCAATTCAATTTCGAGTGTCATGCCCATTTTGCTCATGCGCTCCAAATATTTTTTGCTGATTTCAATATTTTCTGCAATTGGTTCTTCTGAAAGATCTAGCATATGCGAGCTGAACAATGGTTTACCTGTTTCGGCAAAATTCTTTTCACTGGCATCTAATAAACCGTCAATCCAGGGAAGTAATTTTTTTGCTGCGTGGTCGGTATGAAGAATAACTCTTACACCATAAGCTTCAGCTAATGCGTGAATGTGTTTTGCACCTGCAATTGCACCCAAAACTGCTGCTTGCTGGCCTTCCATTTTCAAACCTTTTCCGGCATTAAATGCTGCACCACCGTTAGAAAACTGGATCATTACCGGAGCTTTTGCAATTACTGCTGCTTCCATAACCGCATTTACCGATGATGAACCTACTACGTTCACTGCCGGAATTGCGAAATTGTTTTCCTGAGCTACTTTGAAGATAAATTGTAAGTCGGAACCTGTTACAACGCCAGGTTTTACTTTGTCTGCTATTTGTCCCATAATTTTACTTATTATTTTTTATAATGAAATCTATAACTGTGAGAGCAAATTTAACGTTTCAGAAAGGAGGTTGCAAGAATAGGTTGTTAAGGATGATTAAATTCTTGATTATTTAATATTTGTGTCAGGTTTTTCAATGTGTTTAATATCGAATGTCCTGCATAAAGACAAAAAAACTACGAAGTGCAAATTGATGTCTGCTAAAATTGGCCAACATTGACATATCTGGGAATTTCAGGATCAAGTATATTTGCTTTTCGGGAATTTATTTTAAAATTGTTCAACCAAATATGAAGCTCAATTTAGTGCAGTTTTTATTTTAGTGAATAAATATCCAAACCTTCCGGAATACCTTGTGGAAAGCGGGAAAATTTAGCCAATTGTTCCCATTTAACAGCTTTGGGATATTCTATTACATAGGTTCCAGATCTTTGAGAACTCACAGTTGGTGCCACCACTGATATATTTATTGGCAACGTAAAAAATGCCCACCATCCGTGGGTAAGTGAAAGCAATGGTATAAGAGGTGCAGCCCTTAATTCCTCAGGTTGATTTGCAGTTAACGAAACATGAATAATGGCATTTTTAATGTTTTGTTTTTCAATGGTTAAAACCTCGCCGAATAATGGAAGAATAAAAGCCTGATTTTTATTTAGCGCCAAAATTTCACCATTAATTGTTGTTTTATTCTTTAAGTTGCATTCAATCCACAAACCTCGGGTAAAATAGTTCATTTCGTTTGGTTTGGGTAAATATGTATTGGTTTTACAAGCGTTAACTATTAGAAACAGGGCAAGTATAAACAGTGATTTTTTCATTTCTCAAATTATTGAATAGTCTCAATTTTAGAATTCCAAAACACCTCTTCCATTTGGCTTTCGTAAAGTTTGTATTCCACAGCAAGTTCTTTCCAGGTTTGTTTGTTGTTTAAAAGCATTTGTTCGAGTTTGGCCGTATTTTTTCCTTCGAGCCAGCTTTTTCTAATCCATTCAAGATAATAACCTTTTGAGGACAGAAAGATTTCGTAACCTTGATTTTCCTTTTCTAATTGCGGCAAATCAAAATAAAGGTCGAATTTATCTCCGGGCATTGAAATCAAATATTTTTCATCGTCACAGGATAACATTTCAAGCGACTCAAAATCAGGTAAATTATTTTTCTTTATTTCTGAAAGAGAAATAATCTCAGGTTTAACTTCTCTTTCGATTTCTGCCAGCCCTGCGTAATCAAAGCGCCACATTCCCTTAGCCATTTCAAGTTTTATCTTTATTTCCGAACCCTGATTTGAAAAATCTTGAAGTGGTACGATTTGCAGATTTTTAGCAATTGGACCGGTTTCATAAATTTCATCGGCAAAAATCCATTCCTGGCTTTTCTCATCAAAATAATAAACACTGATACCGCCCATTTTCTTAAATGGATTTCCCAACCTTTTTCTTATTTGAGCATTTGTTTCAATTTTTGAGAAATAGTCGCCTACTTCATCACCCATATACGAAAGCCCGTTATACAATAAGAATGTGGTTAGCAGCGTTTGCCGGAAATTTAAAATTAAACCCAGCGAATCTTTTGAAATACCTTTAAAGTTGAGTAACACCTCTTCCTTTTGCCACAGGTCAGTCGAATCAGAAAGTGAAAAATATTCTGAATCGTCAATATTTTTTATTTGTGCCAAAACATTTTTGCCGCTGCTAAGTGCCTGACTACAATCAGAAATTTTTCCGACCTGGTAAAACCTGTCATGTGCACTTTGAAAAACCTGTTTCCCTTTTGGAGTGGCTGCAGCAAATAGTTGAAGTTCATTAATTACATGAGTTTCCAAAGCTTCATTTTTCATGGTTAAATGAATACGTTCATTGTTGCTCCAAAAGTTAAGTGCATCAATATCTCTTTTTTCCAATGATGGAGAAATAGAACTTGAAAAACCTTCAGCACTGGATGAATGTATGTTATCATCATCATTCAGATAAAACGTCGGACAGGAACCAAAACAGGCTTTTGGAGTTGTAATACAAATTGCACCAATTATTACATCCACCGCAGTGAGTATAGCTAATCGGGCAACCCTCTGATTTTTTCTATCCTTAATTTTATCAAGCTGATTGGTTTCAATAATCGCAATTTCATCCAGAGGAACTTTAATTTCCCCTTCCGTATCTATGGCTCTTCGGATATTGAATAGTTTACCATTTCCCGAAAGAGTGTCTTCGGATTGATTTAATTTCCAGTCATCAAAAACACTTACAAAACCATTTTTGTAATGTACTTTTAAAAAATTGGTTTCTGCGTTGTTTGAATGAACAAATGCATTATAGTTTTCATATACACTTCTGTAGGAGGAATTCAATCTAATATTACAGGAAAAAACAAAAATGGTTAACAGGCAGAATGTCAGAACATTGTAAGGCATTTTGTGCTTTTCCATGTAGGTGTATTTCTAAATTCAGTTGTTGTAAGTTACGTTTAAATTTTTTATACACAAGCATTTATGAAAAGCTATTTGAAATGATAATTCCCGCTGTTGACATTAAAAATCTGATAACCATCTGATTTCCCCACGCTCTTTACATCCTTTGAATCTTCAGCCGACACAACATTTTTCTGATTATTATTCCCATTCATCACCGGAACGTAAACAGTAGCCGTGCAACCTACCGGAACGGTTATCTCCATTGAAAACTCTCCATTATCTTTTTGCCACAAAATACCTGCTTTTCCGTAGGAAGTTTCGTTGAAATATTTTGCAAAAGTCAAATCCCCGGCTGGTTGTGGTTTAAAAATTATGTGACGGTAGCCCGGTTTTTCGGGGTCGGCATTCATTCCTGCCAGTTTGCGATAATACCAAACCAAGCCGCCGCCAAACATGGGGTGGTTGTGCGAACCTTCTTCACTCCATTGTTCGCGCGAGGTTGTTGAACCTAATTCCAACCAGTGACCATAACCCGGTTCATCACGTTTATTCATTGCTTCATAAGCCAAATCATGCATCCCGTTTTCCGAAAGTACTTCAAAGAAAAACTGGGTTCCAAAAATACCTGTATCCAAATGGCCATTGTTTTCATTGATATCGTTTTTCAATGCAGCAACAACTTTGTTGTACTGATTTTTCGGAACACCCATTTTCAATGCGAAAATATTTCCACCGGCTTTTCCGTAAGTCCCGTTTTTTTCGTCATAGAACCTTTTTTGAAATGCTTTTTTTGTTTGTTCGGCAAATGCCTCATATTTTTTTGCTTCTTCGCTTTTCCCCAGAGCTTTTGCTGCTTTTGCAGTTAAATCGGTACAACGCCACAAATAAAAGGTATGCACCATTTCATCGGGAGGTAGATTTCCGGGAGTAACCCACTCGCCAAGGTTGAACCATTTCAGTACCTTCCCGTCTTTTCCTACACGTTCCGAAAACATAATACCATCTTTGTCAACCCAGGTTTGCATGTAACGAACGTACTCTTTCATCCCTTCAAAATTATCAGAAAGCATATCAACCGACCCGTAATGAAGATAAAACTCCCAGGGCATAATACAAATTGCTGCGCCCCAGGCTACGCCGCCACCACAACCCGGCTGCCACGGTGCACCATTCGGCACATATCCGGTTTCCACATTTTGCGCTCCGAGCATGTCGCTTATCCATTTTTGGTAGAAATTCCGGGCATCGTAATTGTGCATCACCGTAACACTTGCCACCTGTCCATCGCCTGTGTAGGCCGAGCGTTCCCGGTGAGGGCAATCACTGGCAATTCCGCCGTGCATATTGTCGGTCTGGCTTCTTCGCCAAATTTTATTAATGTCGTTAAAAAGCTGGTTTGAAGTTTCGAAAGTTGCCGATTCTTCAACAAAAGTATGAACCACTTCGGCTGTAAGCATTTCCGGAGTGAGTTCGCCCGGCCAGTTTATGATTTCTACGGCACTGAAGATAAACCAGTTAAACCGCGCTGCATAATTTTCTTCTCCCTTTCCATTGAAAAAATATGAATTGTCGCCGGAGTAGGTATTACACAAATATTTAATTTCTATTTTATGTCCGGCAGGTCCTGTAACGTTGTTCAGCCGAATCCAACCTGAAACTTCAACTCCAAAATCGACATGGTAATTTCCGTTTGCCAGTTTTTCGATTTTCAGTGGTTTTAGCCTTTCCATTATTTTATCTGGATTGGCGGTGTGTGCAACTAACTTGCCTTCGGGAGCTAAGCGCAGCGCAACTTTTTGCCATGCCGAATCATCAAAACCAGGTTGATTCCAGCCTGGCAATTCCTTTCGGGCATCGTAATGTTCGCCGTAGTATACCATGTCCATCAAAATCGGACTTTGCGCGGCTTTCCAGCTTTCATCACTCACAATAATATCTTCGGAACCATCGGAATAGGTAATATAAACCTGAACCAAAAAACGAGGTGTTCCGTAACCCAAAGCCCAGTGTTTTGCCGGATTGTAAAAGCCATTTCCAAGGATGCTCCCCAGCACATTTTGCCCCTCTTTTAACTGATTTTTTATGTCGTAAGCCAGGTACATCACTTTGTATTCGCGAAAATTGTCAGGAAGTGGAATTCCCTGGTTGATTAAATCGGGACGTTTCCCATAATTTGTTTGGTTAGGAACAAGAACATCATCGCCCACTTTTTGTCCGTTGAGGTACATTTCGAAATAACCCAAACCTGTTACGAATGCAATTGCTTTTTCAACCTTTTTTTCAATTTTGAATGCTTTGCGCAGCATGGGCGCGGGTGGTGGCAACTGTTCAGGTAATGAAGTTTTTGGGTCAATTATTTTTGGCAGCGTTTCTTCTCCCTGCCAGGGGGCACCAATCCAAAGTGCTGTCCAATCCCGCTGATTCAGGATTCCCATTCGCCAAAATGCAGGTTCACTCCATGCCGAAACTTCGCCATATTTATCCCAAACCCGCACTTGCCAGTAACATTCCGTGCGCGATTGAAGCGGTTTTCCACTGTACACTATTCGGTTCGATTCTATACTTACAGTTTTTCCACTGTCCCACAAATCGGGTTTTTCAAGATTTGATTTTGAAGTGGCTACCTTTATTTGCCAGGCAGTTTGAATTTGCCCGCGTTCACCGGCATCAGCAAGATTTACCCAAGCCAGCCGGGGTTGCCTTATATCTACTACAGAAGGATTTTGCAGATATTCACAAGTTAATTTTGTTGGGGTGATTTTCCCAAAAGAAATTACGCTTGAAAGGAAAGTGAAAAGAGTTAAGAAAATTAGTTGTTTCATTATCATTGGTTTATTATTTAATACCTTTTTGTTATCATAACCGGACTTCGACTGCGCTACCAATGACAGTCACCCTGAGCG
>JBFHJA010000223.1:0-7485 GCA_041596165.1 Draconibacterium sp.
ATTTGAAAAATACCTGCAACAATTCCCTAATGGAGGTTTTGCCGTAAACAGCCATTTTTATCTTGGTGAAATTTTTTATGGTGAAGGCAAATTCACTGAGTCGAACAATCATTATTTATATGTTGTAAACCAACCTCAAAATATTTTTACCGAGCAGGCTTTGTCTCGTTCTGCAGAGTTAACACTAAACGCCGGAAAATACACAGAAGCACTTGAATTATGCAAACGTCTGGAAAGTGTTGCAAGTGGAAAATGGAATATTTTAAGGGCGAATTTCGGACAAATGCGTAGCCATTTATTTTTAAAGAATTATAACGATGCAATTGTGGCAGCCGGAAAAGTTAAAAAATCGGAAGTAGCCAACGAATCAATGATTCGGGAAGCCAATTTTACCGAAGGAAAATCATACTACCAGCTAAATAATTATGCAAAAGCTATTGACGGACTGAAAACGGTAGCTGCCGACGTAAAATACGAACAGGGCTCCGAAGCAAAATATTTGATCGCAGAGATTTATTTCCGCCAAAAAGAAATGAAAAAATCGGAAGATGAAATCACTGATTTTATTTCGAAAAATACGCCTTATCAATTTTGGCTGGGGAAATCGTTTTTGTTGCTGGCCGATATTTACCTCAGCCAAAACGACCAATTTCAGGCAAAACATACTTTAAAAAGCTTATACGAGAATTATAACGATGATAATGACGGAATAAAAGCCGAGGCAGCAAAAAAATTGCTGATTATCGAAAATGAGGAAAAATCGGAACAGCAAAAAGCCATCGACAGTTCGTTCCAAATTAAAATTAAAGAACAATAAAAACCTGAAATTATGCTCAACAATATAAAAACCGGTTTACTAATTGCATTGAGTGGTATCACTTTAATTGCCAATGCCCAGCGCGACACAACTCTTAACCGCGAAGTTGAAGTTGTAAAATCGTTTAAACCTACTATTCAGGATGCCCACAAAATAAACGACATGCCAAAAATTGAAGAAACGGAACATCAAAAGCCGACTTTCAATTATAGCATAAAAAGCCAACCTATTATCAATACTTTTGCTGTGAACCCTTTAAAAGCTGCGAGTATAGCATCAGCACCAAAAGAAGAAACCGGATATGGCTTAATACGAGCCGGAGCAGGCAATTACAATAAACCTTACGGCGAATTCTTTTTCAATCATCTTGCTTCGAAAAAATCGATTTTTGGAATACATGCAAAACACCTTTCGTCAAACGGAACAATAAAACTGGAAGGAGACGACCGTGTTGACGCGCCTTTTTCAAACAATGAAGCCGAAGTTTATTACAACCAGTTTTTTAGAGAATCGGTTTTATCGTTCAATGTCAATTATGATCGTGATGCGTTCAATTATTATGGTTATCCCGTAAATGCAGTTCCTGATACTTTGACACACCCTAATCAACAAATCAATCTTTTCGGCACAAAACAAGCTTTTTCACAAGGAGGAATCAGTGTAAAACTAAATAATCCTTCGCTGGAAATGAATGATCCATTTTTCGGTTTCGACTTTGACTATCACTATTTTAGCACTAAAACCGGGCAGGTTGAAAACTTTGGCAAGTTTGTAGCCCATGTCCAAAAGCCTTTTAGCTTCGCAACAGGATTGCTTGATGCAGGCGTATTTTACTCGCTGGCAAATAACATTGTAAACCGCAATGATAATTTAGTTGACATTCGGCAGCAATCGTGGTTATATCTAAATCCGGCAGTATATTTCAATAAAAAATCATTCAATGCAAAACTGGGGCTCAAAAGCTGGTACATAACTGACAACGAAGTAAATCCACAGGTGAGACTAACACCTGACATAGTAATCAACTTTATGCCGGTGAAAAACATCATTAAATTATATGCGGGCATTGACGGAAATTACATAAACAATTATTATTCTAAAATAGCCTACGAAAATCCGTATGTAAATCCAGAACATGACGTTTATAACAGTTTCCAAAAATTTAGGTTCTTTGGCGGTTTTGATGGGAAATTTGCTTCAAAAACCAATTTCAAAATCGGGTTTGATTATTCGACGATTAACAATCAACCATTTTATTACCTGCACGAATATTCTTTTCTTGAATACTCACCTTTTCAATCGAGTGAAGCCTCGTCTCCAAATATCGTTGATAACGATTTTTCAATTTTGTATGATGATATCAATCTTCTCAAAATCAACCTCGAAATCATCCATCGTTCATCCGACAAACTTGATTTATTGCTTTCGGGAAACTATTATGCCTATAAACTTGATTTACAAACGGAAGCATGGAATATGCCAGCCTGGGATGCTACGTTTTCACTCGGATACAAAATTAGTGAGCAGTTGAGTTTGTCTGCAGATTTCTTTTTAATAGGAGCAAGAAAAGCTTTGATTAAAGAAACGACATATAAGTATCATGATACTGCGTCCTCTATACCAAATCCTACTACTTATAAATCTTATAATCTCGATACAGCTTTCGATATGAATTTGCGTGGAAATTACAAAATCACCGAAAAGTTCTCTGTATTTGCACAGCTCAACAATTTTGGAGTTCAACAATACCAGCGTTGGTTTGGCTACCCTGTTCAAAGTTTGAACTTTTTGGGCGGTGTTAGTTATGCTTTTTAGATTAAATTGCCACAAATCCACTGATTACTTTCTAATATCAGTGAATTTGTGGCTATAATTCCTCATGAATAATCCTTATTCTTAATAATTCGAAAAGCTATTACCTTGCACATTTTCAGGTTAATAAATTGTTGAAAAAACACTTAACATAGGCATCAAAAAAACCGCACCCTCGGTTAATTTTATTATATTTGCGCCATGTTTTTTACACATATTTTGAACAATATTAAAAACTTGAAAATCAATTAGTTTCCTGCAAAAAGCGAAACACGTTTTTTATACTGGAAACTTTTTTATTTTAGTGAAATTGAAATCGAATTAAATAAAGAAAGAAGAGAATGAGTGAGATAGAAAAAAATGGTACTGCCAACAATGGTAATGGAAATTATTCGGCAGATAGCATTCAGGTTCTTGAGGGATTGGAAGCGGTTCGGAAGCGCCCCTCGATGTACATTGGTGATACAAACGAAAAAGGGCTGCACCATTTGGTTTACGAGGTAATCGACAATTCTATTGACGAAGCACTTGCCGGTTATTGCAGCAATATTGATGTAATAATTCATCCCGATAATTCAATCACCGTTAAAGACGACGGTCGCGGTATTCCTACCGAAATCCATACAAAAGAAAACAAATCGGCACTTGAGGTTGTAATGACAGTATTACATGCCGGCGGAAAATTCGACAAAGATTCATATAAAGTATCAGGTGGTTTGCATGGTGTTGGTGTTTCTTGTGTTAATGCACTGTCATCACATTTGCGCGCCGAAATCCACCGTGAAGGTAAGGTTTGGGAACAGGAATACTCGAAAGGAAAACCACTGTACAGTGCAAGAGTTATTGGAGATTCTGACATCCACGGAACGGTTGTCAATTTCAAGCCCGACGATACAATTTTTCTTGTAACAGTTTATAAATACGAAATACTCACAGCACGTTTGAGGGAACTTGCATTTTTAAATGCAGGAATCAACCTTTCAATAATCGACGAACGCGTTACAGAAGAAGACGGAAGTTTTAAATCCGAAAGTTTTTATTCAGAAGCAGGGTTAAAAGAATTTGTTGAATACCTTGATGAAACCAGGGTTCGGCTGATTGATGACGTTATCCATATTTCATCTGACAAAACAGGAATACCTGTTGAAATTGCACTGCAATACAACACTTCTTATTCCGAAAACATCCATTCCTACGTTAACAATATCAATACAATTGAAGGAGGAACGCATTTAACAGGTTTTAGACGTGGATTGACACGTACTTTAAAAGCCTACGCTGATCAATCGGGAATGCTTTCGAAAATGAAATTCGAGATCAGTGGAGACGATTTCCGTGAAGGTTTGACCGCCGTTATTTCAGTTAAAGTTCAGGAACCTCAATTCGAAGGTCAAACAAAAACAAAACTTGGGAACTCAGAAGTAAGTATTTCTGTTGATCAGGCGGTTAGCGATATGCTGAAAAATTACCTCGAAGAAAACCCAAAAGATGCAAGAACGATTGTTAACAAAGTTATACTTGCTGCCCAGGCGCGCCATGCAGCCCGTAAAGCCCGCGAAATGGTACAACGCAAAAACGCACTATCGGGTGGCGGACTTCCAGGAAAATTGACTGACTGTTCAGAAAAAGATCCAGCGATTTGCGAAATATTCCTTGTAGAGGGAGATTCGGCAGGTGGAACAGCAAAACAAGGCCGAAACCGCAGAACACAGGCAATCTTACCTTTGCGCGGAAAAATCCTGAACGTGGAAAAAGCCATGTTGCATAAAATTTTGGAAAACGAAGAAATCAAAAATATTTTTACCGCTCTTGGTGTAACGATTGGAACTGCAGAAGATTCCAAAGCGCTGAACATGGAAAAACTCAGGTATCACAAAGTGGTGATCATGACCGATGCTGACG
Organism: Draconibacterium sp.; assembly: GCA_041596165.1. Taxonomy (GTDB): domain Bacteria; phylum Bacteroidota; class Bacteroidia; order Bacteroidales; family Prolixibacteraceae; genus Draconibacterium. Next base: position 4,532 of record JBFHJA010000223.1, read on the forward strand.
TTGACGGTAGCCACATCGCAACTTTGATTATGACCTTCTTTTTCAGATATATGAACGAACTGATTAAAGGTGGCCATTTATACATTGCTGCCCCACCACTCTACCTGATTAAAAAAGGTAAAAAAGAAGCATATGCCTGGAACGACCAGCAGCGTTTACAATTAATAAACGATTGGGCTGATGGTAATGAAAGTGGTGTACATACTCAACGCTATAAAGGTTTGGGAGAAATGAATGCGGAACAACTCTGGTCAACAACAATGGATCCTGAACGGCGTACTTTACAACAAGTTACCATTGAAAACGCAGCCGAAGCCGACCATATCTTCTCCATGTTGATGGGTGACGATGTTCCGCCACGCCGGAAATTTATCGAAGACCATGCAACGTATGCGAGGATTGATGTATAAAGAAGTTTAAAGTTCAAAGTTGAAAATGGGATTCCATTCGTATCTTCATCATAAAGGTCGGATGGAATCCTTAACTTTTATAAACGTCTTCAAATGATATATTAGCAAATTTTCTCTCAATACTAAATACTTAACAATCAATACTATCATATGAATATCTGCGTTTTTTCATCCTCCAGCAATGCAATAAAAGAAGTCTATTTCCATGAAGCGGAACAGCTGGGGAAGCTCATTGCAAAAGGTAACCACACATTAATAAATGGTGGAGCGAATGTTGGCTTGATGGAGGCAGTTACCATTTCGGCAAGTTTGGCCGGAGGAAAAACAATCGGGATAATCCCTGAAAAGTTAATTGGCCTTTCGCTAGCTTCAGCAAATTCGCATGAAGTAATAGTAACTCCCGATATGCACAACAGAAAAGAACGTATGCGGGATATTTCCGATGCTTTCATTGCACTACCCGGTGGTTTCGGCACTTTAGAAGAAATCCTTGAAGTGATAACACTCCGCCAATTGGAATACCACACAAAACCCATTGTTTTCATCAATACAAACCATTTTTTCGACAACCTTTTTAAACAGTTTGAGGTTTCGTACAACGAGATGTTTGCAAAAGATATTTATAGAGAACTCTATTTTGTGGCACAAAATGCTGCTGAAGCAATGGACTTTATTTCAAATTATATCCCGGTTGTTCTTGACTCAAAATGGTTTCAGGTGCCAGAGAAATAGCGGAAAGTTTCAAAATACTGACAAAATTTCATCTCGCACTACTCTTTAATTTTAACTTTTTAACAAAACCACAGTCTGGTTGTTAAATTAGTTAAAATGACTTCATTCTTAATAGCATTCACAAAACAGTGGCAATATAATTGCGTTGTATATGCACTATATAAAACAATTAAGAACATTCAATTTATAAGACATGGAAAATTTTAAAAAAATAGGTTTTACTTTCCTGCTGATAATTGCAGGAGCTTTTATTGCAGTTTGGGCTTACAGTTCTTTCTTTGTAAATCAACAGGTGGTTACGGTTACTGAAAAACAGCCCATGAAGTATGCAACACTTGCTGCAGATAGCAACGTTCAATTGCCCGATCTCACTTTTGCGGCTGAAAAATCAATCCACTCTGTTGTACACATTGCTACACAATCGGTGCGAGGTGGCGGTTGGTCAAGCGGAAACCCGTTTTTCGATGAGTTCTTCGGACTAAAAAACCAACAACCACAAATAGCACAGGGTTTTGGTTCCGGTGTTATAATATCCGAAGATGGTTATATAGTTTCAAACAATCATGTTATAGAAAATGCACAAAACATTAAGGTAATTTTAAACGATAAAAGGGAATTTGAAGCAAAACTAGTTGGTACTGACCCATCAACAGATATTGCTTTGTTAAAAATTGATGCGGAAGATTTAGCCTTTCTTACTTACGGAAATTCAAACGACTTAAAACTTGGCGAATGGGTTTTGGCTGTTGGTAATCCGTTCAACCTTACTTCAACTGTAACTGCAGGAATTGTTAGCTCACTGGGCAGAAACCTCCGAATAAATGAAGATCAGTATTCAATAGAATCGTTTATACAAACAGATGCTGCGGTAAATCCGGGAAATAGTGGGGGAGCATTGGTTAACCAGCAAGGAAACCTTGTTGGCATAAATACTGCAATTGCATCCAGAACAGGCTCTTACACAGGATATTCATTTGCCGTTCCAGTTACTATTGTCAAAAAAGTTGTTGAAGATTTAAAAAAATATGGCCAGGTGCAACGTGCTTTATTAGGTGTAAATATTAACGATGTAAATGCAGATATTGCCAAAGAATTAAAACTCGATAAAGTAGAAGGAGTTTATATTGGAGGAGTTCCTGAAAACGGTGCTGCCAGAAGTGCTGGTATAAAAGAGAAAGATGTTATTATTCAGGTAGAAGGAGTTGCAATTAAAACAACTGCCGATTTGCAGGAAAAAATAAGCCAATACCGGCCAGGAGATAATGTTAGTGTAGTTGTAATCCGTGACGGAGATAAGAAACAATTTAACGTGACCTTGCGTAACAAAAATGGCGACACCGAGATTGTGCGCGAAAACAATTTAACTCTTGGCGCAGAATTTGTGGTAATTTCGGACAACGAGAAAGAAAAATTTGAGATAAATAATGGAATTAAAATCACAAAACTAGATAAAGGAAAGCTCAAAGATTCAGGGATGAAAGAGGGCTTTATTATTACCAATGTGAACAAAAAACCCATTTTCGAAGTAAAAGATTTTAAAAGAGAATTAAGTTATGCCAAAGGTGGAGTTTTGGTTGAAGGGATTTATCCAAACGGAGAACCCGCATATTTTGTTTTCGGCGTAGATTAGCCATTTTGAAACAAAGTATCTTAACTAATTATTAATTAAATATTAAACAAAATTTCTCTTTGATGGTTAAGGTTTAAAGTTCTATATTTGCACGTTTTTTAAGAAAATTATATGAGACAGCTAAAGATCACAAAGTCAATCACTAACCGTGAAAGTGCCTCTTTAGACAAGTATTTACAGGA
>JBFHJA010000224.1:0-7444 GCA_041596165.1 Draconibacterium sp.
TGGAAAGTTGTTGCCTGCACCCCAATCTGCAACATCTATATCCTGGAGAGAAGTTTTATCGGGATCATATTCTTGTGGGTTTGATATTTTCTTTGGTTTATCCTCCGGGGCTCCCATTGTACTGAGGTAAAGGCCACGGCTCCCATAACCGATTAACGGAACTCCGCTATTATTGAATTGTACTGTTGCCATATTTTGAAGTTCAAAGTTTCGAGTTCAAAGTTTAAAGTGGTTATAGAACTACTTTTTTATTGTTCCATTCAATGATTGCATCGATACTAACCGGAGTTGGGTGACTGATTTTGTTGCCTTCAAGGTCGATGGGAAGGACACCGCGAATCCTGTTTTGGCTCATGTTTGCGGTAAGACCGCAGGCTACGGCCCGTGGCATAAAAACAAGTTCGCCATTTTGTTTGATGAATTTGATACTGAAAGTGGTTTGTTTACCAGCAGGGGTTTCTTTCATGTCGTATTCCCGGAGCATCAGGTTTCGTCTGATTTTATCAGCCATAACTTTTTTTATTCAAAGCTATGCAGGAAGAAAGGGTTAGGAAAGGACAGAAAAATAAAATGAGTAGAAATGATAAAAAGGAAGTTCTTGGGGAAAAAGTTTATGGAATGTTCATTTAACTTTAACTAGTTTGTTGGTATAAAAAGTTCAATTCTGAAATCAGGATTGAACTTTTTTATTTTGCTGATTATCAAGAGAAACTTTAAATTTTAATTTTAATTTTCTAACTTTAATAAGTTCAAAATGTTTGATTGAATAAAAACATATAATTCAAGATTCTTAGATATTTTAAAATTTTATACAATGCAAGAAAGAAGAACATTTATAAAAAATCTGGCTGCGGTTACTGGAACATTAATGCTTCCTATAACAAATTTTGGTGCATCTAACAGAGATAAATGGGGACAAATACTGCCTTTGCGAACTTTAGGTAAGACTGGCGAAAAAGTTACAATGTTGGGATTAGGTGGATACCATGTTGGATGGACAACAGAAAAAGATGCACAAGAAGTTATTGAAACTGCACTTGAAGGAGGAATACGCTTTTTTGATACAGCAGAATCTTATGACAAAGGGGGAAGTGAAATACGATATGGGAAGTACCTTATTCCCGAATATAGGGATGAAATCTTTCTAATGACAAAATCAACTGCTGCAAATGGCAAATTGGCAAAAGAACATCTTGAAGGGTCCTTGAAAAGATTAAAATGTGACTATTTGGATTTATGGCAGGTACATTCTCTGACAACGCCTGATGATGTGGATGAAAGAATACAGAATGAGGTTTTAGAGGTATTTGAAAAAGCAAAAGCTGAAGGAAAAGTTAAACATATAGGATTCACGGGGCATCAAAATCCATACGCTCACAAACGTATGCTTGAAAGAACGGCAAGTAATGACATTTTTGAAACTGTTCAGATGCCAATTAATGTGATTGATTCACATTTTCACAGTTTTATAAAAAACGTTCTTCCTACCGCATTAGAAAGAAACTTTGGAATATTGGCAATGAAAACATTAGCAGACGGAAGATTCTTCAAAATTAAAAAAATGGGAGATAAAACTCCTTGGGAAACGGATGACCCATTAGTTCCAAATCACATTACAGTTAAAGAGGCGTTAAATTTTGTTTGGTCTTTACCTGTAAGTGTATTAATAACAGGAGCCGAGAATAAAAAACTTTTATTGGAAAAACTTGAATTAGCGCGTGAATTCAGTAAATATAATGAGTCGGACAGGATAAGCCTAATTGAACGAGTTTCGGAAAAAGTAGGTAATAGCATTGAGTATTACAAAAAAGTATAGATCCATCCATCTTTTCTCTTAAGGTATGTGGATGGATGGACAGGATTTAATTCACAAACCAATGATACTTGGTCATACCAATTGCTTCATGCTATCCATTTATAAACTGTTGGCAGTCTTTAGTTTTATTTTTCCTGCAATAACCGTAAAAGTTCTATTTATTCCTTTAGGGCATTGAATTTAATCACATACATCACCGTTTTTACAATTTTCTTTCTATGTCCAGTATATAACACCACACAAAATTAAAATGCCAAAATCTTCACAACTGGAACTTATTACATATTAGATTAATAATTCATTCAATTATCATTTTCCATACATTTAGGTGACACTGAATTTAATAACCTACTAAAAATAATACTATGACAAAAGCAGAAATTGTAAACGAAATTTCCAATAAAACTGGAATTGGAAAAATAACAGTACTAAAAACTGTTGAAGCATTAATGGAAGTTATTAAGGATACATTAGTTGATGGTGAAAATGTTTACCTCAGGGGATTTGGTAGTTTTGTTGTAAAGAAAAGAGCTGAAAAAACTGCAAGGAATATTTCAAAAAATACTGTTATGATTATTCCTGCACATAACATTCCATCCTTCAAACCTGCTAAAGAGTTTCTTACAAAAGTTAAGTAATTACTATTTCTGGCTGCCCTCTCTTTATCATTTTATAGGTGAATTGCTAATCCATCCAAAGCAAAAGTTTATATAAAATCTATAATTATTTAGAGTGCTTTAACAAAATAACGACCAAAAAAAGGGTCCGTCAACTGACGGACTCCTCTTTTCTACATTGAGAAATTAATCTCGTTTTCAGCTTCGGCAATCTTTTCGTTCAGCACTTGTCGGATGTTGAGAAGAGCTGCTTCAACTGCTACGTTGTTTGATGTTGAGAAGGTCTGACCTGAAGAATCTTTCAGCGTAAGTGTTGAGCTTAGGCCGTCAGCTCCCAGCTTGAAAGCGGTCAAGCCTTTGCGTGCATCCTGTAGCTTCCGCCATTTGTCGATGATGATGGTGAGTTCTTCAACTCTTTCAACTCTCTTTTCAAGAGAAACCACAGGATTGATTTTAACCACAGGTTCAGGTTTTTCAACTACTTCTGCAGCTGCTTCTTCGATTAACACTGTTTTACCATTTGCAGGCATTTCTTTCACTACAGTCATTGTTGCTGTTTGTTCAGTTGCAACATTCTGTTTTTTTGCCAAGTTTGACATACTGTTTTTGCCACTGCCTTGCGGACTTGTATTGGTATCAAGCACACCGATTAATTAAAAAAAACTAAAAATTATAATACCCACACAATGAGCTTTTTGAATTAGGGCAAGGGCGTCCTTCGGCTACGCTCAGGATGACAACCAGGAAAAGGAAGGGCGCTCGTATTACCCTTGCCTCTGACGCTTCGGTCAGGATTTCACCCGTTTCAAAAAGCGCAATTAACTTTGTATTTTAATTTGGAGTGAGGATCTTTCGGAGATTGAGAAAGCCGGAAGCCAGAAGTCGGAAGACCGAAGTAAAAAAAAGAGTTATTATAGTTTTGGAGGTAAATATTAAATAAATAGAGTAATAGCGTCAACGTATTTGTTTTCCTGGGTACTCTCCATATCCATATTTTATTGATAGTAAATTATATGCACAATCATTTCAATTATTTTCATTTTTCAATTGTTATTTTTACCAAATAGCTGCACTAAAATATACGACTCTGCATTTATGGAAAAACTGACTGGAATTATACAACGAGTAACGTATCACAATCAAGAAAATGGTTGGACAGTGCTAAAAGTGAGTCCAATTGACAGACCACACGAGTTAAAAACCGTAACAGTGCATCAGGCAAATGTTTTTGCGGGCGCTACTATGGAATTTGAAGGAGAATGGGTGCACCATGCTAAATATGGTGAACAGTTTAAATCGCAAAATACTTTTGAGAGAAAACCTGCCAGTGCATCAGCATTAGAAAAGTACATTGGTTCGGGTTTAATTTATGGAGTTGGACCAAAAATAGCAAAGCGTATTGTAAAACACTTCGGAAAAGAAACGTTAGACGTTTTTGAAGATGATATTGAACGTCTTACTGAAGTAACCGGAATAGCTCAAACAAAGCTCGATCAGATTAAATCATCGTGGACTGAGCATCGTGAAATAAGAAATGTAATGCTATTTCTGCAAGAATATGGAGTGAGTACATTGTTTGCTGTTAAAATATTTAAAACCTATGGTAATGATGCCATAAAAATCCTACAAGACAATCCATATCAATTATCGAAAGATATTTATGGTATTGGTTTTTTTTCTGCTGATAAAATTGCGCTAAGCATGGGTATCGAAAAAGATAGTCCCAAACGGATGCGGGCCGCCATTAGTCACACATTAGCAGCGAGCAGAGAACAAGGTCATTGCTATTTGGAATTAGAAAATATATTGAAAGATGTTGAAATCCTGCTTGAAGCCAATTATTCAGACCTGTTGGTAACTGAAATAAAAGTGATGGAACAGGAAAATGATTTGAAGGTCAGGATAAAAACAGAAAATGAAGCAAACATAAAATGTTATTACTCAAAATCACTCTATTATGATGAATTGAATACTGCGGAGCTTGTAAAATCCTTTTTATCAAAAACAGTGAGCATTGATGCTGAAAGAGTAAAGAAATGGTTGAACCTATTTAATACAAAACAGAAGTTTCCATTGAGTGATGAGCAATTTGATTCGGTATTAAACGCTTGTCAACAATCATTTTCTATTTTAACAGGTGGCCCCGGATGCGGAAAAACTACTACTACAAAAGCATTAGTTCAATTACTGGTTGCTATGAATAAACGGGTTACTTTAACTGCACCAACAGGAAGGGCTGCCCAACGGATGAGCGAAGTTATAGGAATGGATGCCCAAACTATTCACCGGTTATTGGTTTGGCAACCACAAACCGGACAGTTTAAAAAGAACAAAGAAGAGCCTTTGGTTACCGATTATGTTATTGTTGACGAATGCTCGATGCTGGATATTTCGATATCCGCATCGCTTTTAAAAGCCATACCACTTACAGCACAAGTACTATTTATTGGTGACCCAAACCAGTTGCCTTCGGTGGGGGCAGGAAACGTACTTAAAGATTTAATAGAAAGTAATAAAGTACCCTGCTTTAACTTAAAAAAGGTATTTAGACAGGCTCAGGAAAGTGACATTATAAAGTTTGCCCATCAAATAATTAACAGACAAATACCAAAAATAGAATCACCTGTTAATTCGCCCAAAATTTGGGATGAAAATACCGATTGCATGTTTATTGATTCGGAAGAAGCTACCAAGGAACAAATGCTTTTTATTAAGAAGATAACACAATCGATGAAATACGTAATTAAGAATGAAGGAGTAGCATTTGTTAGGGAAAAGACTCCTGATGATGTGGCCGACAACTATAAATCAATAATTCAGGAAGATGACATTTATATAAAAAATACTTCGGAAACGGAAATCGAGGAAATTAGAAAAAGTGGTGTTCGTTCCTATATTTTTAACATTCCCAACGACTACTTGCATGCCGACATTCAAATGCTGCTTAAATCGGAAAATCATGCTTCTTCTCTTAAAAACATAATAAAAAATATCCACCCCTGGTCAAGCTTAAATTATGGCTATGTTGCTTCCGAAATGGTCGTCAGACTTTATTCCCAAACGATAAAAGAACGACTTGGAACTAATTTGGAAGTGCAGATTTTAACTCCTATGACAGTTGGCAGCATGGGTACCCGTAACTTGAATCAATTGGTACAAAATACTTTTAATCCTGATGATGGGCATAAACCTAATTTACAGTTTGGTGAACGTGTGTTTCGTATAGGAGACCGAGTTATTCAGCGCAGAAACAACTACGATCTTGAAGTTTTTAATGGAGATATTGGACAAATATCATCAATTAACAATCAAAATATGACACTTGAAATCACGTATAATTCAGGAAAAACAGCACGACATGTTCATTATGAGAAACAAGATATTATTGATATTGATTTAGCATACGCTATTACGATTCACAAATCACAGGGTAGTGAATTTGATGTTGTTATTATTCCATTGGTGTTACAGCACTTTAACATGCTATATCAAAACCTCATTTATACCGCTCTTACACGTGCAAAAAAGATGGCTATTTTTGTTGGTACAAGAAAAGCACTTGGTATAGCCGTCAGAAATATTGATAATCGTTCACGCAAAACTATGCTGAAATTTTTGGTTCAGGAATAGATTACGCCAAATGGAATAAATTGTACTTTAATTTAGAGTGAGGATCTTTCGGAGATGGAGAAAGCTGGAAGACAGAATAGGGAAGACTGAGGACAGAAGTCGGAAGTCCGAAGCAAAAAAGGAGAGTTATAGCGACAAAAAAAGGGCCGCGAGCCCCGTTTCTTAAAATTCGAATACAAGTTGTTTCTGTTGAGTTGCCTGTAGAATAATCTCTGGCAGCGGAGAAGGTATCGCAGGAATTTCATGAGATTGAGGCAATTTCAGGTGGATATAACTTTCCTTTTCAGTAATCTGGCGGATGCAGGGAATACCGTAGATTGTATGTTCGATTTTCCAGCCACCATACCAACGGTTAGCCAGGCTATCCATCCATGCAACTTCGCCATACATTGAATTGAGGCACATATTTACAACAGTCATTTTTGCACAATTGGAATCACAATCAGCACCGTAGAACGTTGCATACCTGTTGAGTTTTGCCATTGCCATCAGCATCCTTCCGCTACCGCAGGCAGGGTCAAGGATTCTGTGTGTTTCATTGTGCGGGTTAGTAATCCGGGCCATCATATCGCAGATATTCATGGGAGTGAAAAACTGGCCGTTTCTTCCAAAGCTCAGGAATTCCATAAAGTATTCACCCAGTACGTCAATCATACCGGAACCATCCCCTGTCATTTCAACTACCAGTGCAGCAAAAGCATCAGAAAATTGCAAGACTTCTGATTTCTTGTAAGGTTTGATTGTTTTGAAATACAATTCTTCCTGTTTTTGCATTGAGAATCCGCAGATTATCATAGTAAGCATGTCTGAAAAAACGGTGCCAACACCGTAGCGTTGGCTTAAACCGTTTAAATGAGTTGCAAAAGATTTTCTTTCCATTTTGAATAGATTTAAAAGGAGTGGATTTTTTCGGTTTCTTTTTCTGAAGTAGCAGCTTCTACTTCCACCGTTTCAAACTGAGCCTGGGTAATGTAATCAACAGCATGTTGAGCTTTGCTGGCAGCCATTACAAGAATTTTATTGTCGGACTTGAATTTTGACAACCAGCTTTGAATATAAGCAGCGCTGTTTTCAATGGTGTCGTTTTGGATGTTACATAAAGCGCAAAGGTAAGCAGCTCCCATCTCAGCAATTAATTCTTCTTGTGAATATGAATGGTCGCCAAAGTGCCCGGACATATCGCGTTTAAGCCTTTTGGCATGACCCGTGCAATGAACCAACTTATCCAAAATTTTGGATAACATAGTTTATCCCAACTTAAATATTATCCCAACTTTTCTTTTAAAGTTCTTATATACAGATACTTTAAGTGTTAAAAGTTAGGATAATAATTCAATTCATTTGCTAAATTGTTAGCAGCTGTCACTAAGGTCAGCTACCA
>JBFHJA010000225.1:0-7438 GCA_041596165.1 Draconibacterium sp.
AAGGGAAATCTTTCGACCAGATAATGAGAATCATTGATCACAATAAGGATAATTGCAGATGGATACAGGCAATTTCATATCCGGTACACGATCCGGCGGATAACAGCATTTATTTTAACGGTATAATAATCGACATTACACAACGAAAGCTGGCGCAGGAAAGACTGGCACAAAGTGAAGAAAAATTCAGGGCAATGTTTGAAAACAGTTTAACTTCGATAATGGTTGCCGATGATGAGGGAAATTATATTGCAGTTAATAAAGCCTGCGAAACTATGTTCGGATTTTCGCAGGAGGAATTAATAGCAATGAATGTTAAACAATTACGTACATCGGTGCCCAATGATGCTGCAATCAGGTATGCAAAATATATTTCAAAAGGGAGAGAAAAAGGCGAATTTGAGTTTTTCAATAAATCAAACGAATACCGTGTTGCCTTTTACGATGCTGTGCGTGTTACTGATAATTTTAATTTAAGTGTGTTAATGGACATCACCGACTTAAAATGCCAAACATTTGCATTGCAACGTAGTGAAATTCTTTTAAGGGAAACCGGGAAATTATCGAAAATTGGGGGGTGGGATCTGGATTTGAGAACAATGGAACCCTATTTTACGGATGAAGTATACCGAATTTATGAAATTCCGTTTGACTCAACTCCAGTAATGGAAGATGGCATAAGTTATTATGCACCTGATGCTCGACCAATTATTCAAAATGCAATTTCTGAAGCCATTGAAAAACATAAACCTTATGATCTTGAAGTGCCCTTTATTACAGCGAAAGGCAATAAAATATGGGTTCGAACCATTGGCCAGGTTGATGTGAAAAACGGGAAAGCAGTCAGGCTTTTTGGTGCTTTACAAGATATTACCGAAAGAAAGGAAGCTGCACTTAAACTTGAGGAATATCAAAAGTCATTACGAAAACTTACAATTGAACTATCGTTGATCGAAGAAAAACAGCGAAAGGAAATTGCTGAAAACATCCACGACCATTTAAGCCAATCGCTTGTGATTTCAAAAATGAAATTAAGCGATTTACTGCGGGAAACAAAGGATAAGGATAAACAAAATGAACTGGAAATAATAATAAATCATATTTCTGAGGCTCTTGAAAACTCCCGTAAAATCACTTACGATTTAAGCCCGCCGGTATTATATGACCTGGGATTGATTGAAGCCATTTACTGGCTTTCAGATAAAATTGAGGATGAAAACCAAATTAAAGTACAATTTGAAACCGAATTTAGCAAAATTGATCTTTCCGAACCTCAACTGATACTTATTTACAGGGTAGTTCAGGAGATTCTGAACAATGCTGTTAAACATTCAGACGCTGTTCAGATTGACATACTTTTTACCAAACACGAATCAGGGTTACAGATTTCAATAAAAGATAACGGGAAAGGATTTTCGGAATCGGAATTAGAAATCAAAAGTAAAACGAATACAGGTTTTGGCTTGTTTGCTGTTAGAGAAAGAGTCGAAAATCTGCAGGGAAACTTTGAACTAAATTCTTCACCTGGTGCGGGTACCGAAGCACTTATATTTATACCGTTAAAAGATTAATAATTATTATGTATGGAAATAAAAATTTTACTTGCTGACGATCACCAGATCCTTCGTGACGGGATTAGAAATGTCATCGAAAAAAATACAACGATGAAAGTTGTTGGAGAAGCAAACAACGGAAGGGAAGCTATTAAATTATGCACCCAGCTCAACCCTGATGTGGTAATTATGGACATTGCCATGGAAGGACTGAACGGTGTTGAAGCTACCGCAAGAATAGTACAGGAAAACCCTGAAATAAAGGTAATTGCCCTGTCAATGCATTCCAATAAACGGTTTGTTTTGGGCATGTTTAAAGCCGGCGCTTTTGGCTATTTATTGAAAGACTGTGATACAGAAGAATTGATTAAAGCGATTAAAACCGTGGCGGCCAATCAAAAATATGTATCTCAAAAAATTTCGGGTATTATTTTAAACGAATTTATTTCGGGCCAGCCGGAGGAAGAAAATGGATTAACTACCCGCGAAAAGGAAATCCTTCAGCTCATTGCCGAAGGAAAAAGTTCAAAGGAAATTGGTGAAATATTATTTCTCAGCTCAAAAACAGTTGATTCGCACCGAAAAAATATAATGGACAAACTGGAGCTTTTTACAATTCCTGATTTAACAAAATATGCAATCAGAACAGGACTTGTAAGTTTGGAAGAATAAATAAATCAGCAATTAATTATTCAATTCCGAACTTCATTGTAAAGCTGAAATCCAGTTTTTTGTTGGATCTGGTTTTGGCTGATAATCATTATTTGTAAAAATCAAAAAAAATGTAAATATGGTGACGCTTATTTCCTTTTTGCTGAGTAAAAATCAGCAATTTGGCCATTGTTTTATGCTTTTTAAAAATAGTACTTTACAAAAAATATACTACTTTTATTGACGGGTCTATACAGTCAATATTTAAACAAAGATTTTAGTTATTTTTTTAAATGCTACATCCAATAATTTCGGTGAAATAAGGATATTTAAACAGATTTGTTCTGTTACATTATGAAAGGAATTTTTTACAAGCTGAAAATTTATTACACAAAATAATGCTGTTTTTTTTAGTTGTTTTGTAATTCTTTGTTAAGTATTGTATGTGTTCTATTGTAAAAAAAATTGAATTAAAATGCTGACATTCATTTGTTAATGCCCTGTAAATTAGAATAAATGAAAGAAAAGGAAAAATTCTTACCTATTTCCGAAAGTTTGCGCAAAAGAGCCGAAGTTTTAATCGAAAATAGAGTTCAATTCCTTGGGGAAGCGTATTCCGAAAGTGATTTTCTCAAACTTATTCACGAGCTGGAAGTTTATAAACTTGAGCTTGAATTGCAATATAAAGAGTCAAAGTCAGCAGCGGAGCTGGAAAATGAGTTACTAAAGCTTTCCGTTGAGTTGAACAGCATGAAAAGTAGCGAATTTTCGTCAAAAATTGATTTGGCATTAAGCCATATCGGACATTTCCTCTCAACCGACAGAGCCCATATTTTTGAGATTAATGAGGAAAATAATACAATAAGCAATACTTACGAATGGTGCAGGCCCGGTATTCAGGCGGAAATTCATAATCAAAAAAATATCAGGTTTGATGCGGCTCCAAAGTTGATGAATGCAATGGAAACTGAGGATTATATATATATTCCTGATGTTCATTCTCTCCCCCTGGAATGGGGCGTTGAGCGTGAAGTAATGGCATCAAAGAATATACGGTCGCTGCTTGCCATACCTTTTCGGATTGATAATAAAATAGCAGGTGTTGTTGGTTTGGATACCTTATACAAACGGAGAGATTTTTCAACGAGTGAAATAGAAACGTTGAAAACCTGGAGCAACCTGCTTGCCGGGGTTTTAAGCAATAAACGCCGGGAATCCGAAGTGGAGAAAACACACAGAAATTACGAAAGCATTTTTAATATCATCAACGATTTTCTTGTTGTGCTAAACGAAAAGGGTGAAATTGTTCATACCAATGCAAAAATTACCGAAAAACTGGGTTACACCGTAGATATGCTTTTGGGAAAAACTCCTGTAGTTCTGCATCCGCCTGAACGAAAAGCTGAAGTAGAGGAAATTTTACAGGAATTATTGCAGGGAAAAGTTGATACATGCCTTATTCCTTTTATTTCGAAATTGGGTATTCAAATTCCTGTTGAAACCCGTGTCAGAAGCGGTATATGGGAGGGTAAACCTGCATTCTTCGGAATTATCAAGGATATTTCGCAGCTTAAACTATCAGAAGAAAAATTTTCAAAAATATTTTATCTGAATCCATCTCCCTGTGGGTTAACCGATTTGGAAACAAAAAAAATTGTTGATGTAAACAAAGCATTTTCTGATTTGCTTGGATTCAGCAAAGAAGAAGTAATTGGGAAAAATGTTTTGGAGTTGGGAATAATGGCAGATACGTCAAGAATCGAACTGTTACAGAATTTATCCACAGCAGAAAGAATTGTCGATAAAGAATGTGTTTTTTTTACAAAGCAAGGCGAAACTAAAATTGTAGTTTTATCTGCAGAAGTTATAGCTGTTCAAAACAAACAATACCTGTACTTCGTCGCGCATGACATTACCGACCGTAAATTGGTTGAAAATGAACTTTACATACAAAACCAGAAAATTAACGCAATTTTGTCTGCTTCTCCTGATGGAATAGGAATTGTATCATTTGACGGGAATTTCAAATTTATTTCAGACCATCTGGCAAAAATGAATGGTTATTCCGTTAAAGAGAAAGATGAGTTTTTGGGTAAATCAGTTTCAAGTTTCATCGCTCCAACAGATTATAAAAAATTGGCGATTAACATGAAAAAGTTAATGGAAGGTAAAAAGCTTCAAAATATTACAGAATATGAAGCGATAAAAAAAGACGGAAGCCATTTTACAATTGCTGTAAATTCAACTATATTAAATGATTATAATGGCTCTCCACAGAATATACTTTTTGTTGAACGCGATGTAACTGAATTAAAAAAGACAGAAGAAGCGCTTCGTAAAAGTGAAGCACAATTCAGGGCTGTTGTTCAAACCATCCCCGATTTAATATGGTTAAAAGATCCAAATGGTGTTTACCTGTCGTGCAATGGCGTGTTTGCCAACTTTTTTGGTTTGGTTACCGAAAAACTAATCGGAAAAACCGATTACGAAATAATCACCCGGGAAATAGCTGATATCTTTTCTTCTCAGGATAAAAAAGTGATTAAAGAAGGAAAAACAATCCATTACGAAGAGAACTTGCCTTTTGAAGGTCAAATAAAAAACTTTGAAACAACCAAAGCTCCCGTGTACGATGAAAGCGGTGAATTAATGGGAGTTCTGGGTATTGCGCATGACATAACTAAACGCAAACAGGCAGAAAAGGTACTCATCGAAAATGAGAAAAGGTTAAATGAGTTAAATGCAAGCAAAGACAAATTTCTTTCCATTTTAGGTCACGATTTAAAAAGCCCGCTTGCCACAATAAATGGTTTTAGCAGTCTGTTGCAGGATCAAATCGCTGAAAATAATCAAAAAGGAACTGAATTTTATGCCGATATTATACACGAAGCATCCCAAAAGGCGATAGATTTGGTTGATGATTTAATGCAATGGTCGCGCTCGCAAAGCGGTAAAATGGCTTGTGATCCTGAAATCCTGGAAGTGGATGAGTTAATAACAAGTGTAATACAATTGCTTCAGCCTGTGGCATCAAAAAAGAATATTAACATTTGTACAGATTATAACCATTTGGCTTTAGTTTCAACCGACAGGTATATGGTAGAAACCATACTTAGAAACCTCATTTCAAATGCAATAAAATTTTCAAATTCAGGCGGCGAAATTGTAATTAAAACTTTTCAGGATGAAGAGAATTTAACAGTTTCGGTTATTGATAACGGAATTGGCATAGCGCAGGAAAAACTTGAAAAAATGTTTCGTATTGAAGAAAGTTTTACGACTCCGGGCACCAGTAACGAAAAGGGAACAGGCCTTGGCTTGCTTCTTTGCAAAGAATTTCTCACTATTCTAAAAGGCGAAATATGGGTGGAAAGTGAAGAAAATAAAGGTTCGGTTTTTCATTTCTCGATACATGGCAAAATATAACTTTATGTTTATTTAAAATTGAACCATGCAACAAATAGCAAACAATATTCTAATAGCTATTGCCTTTTTTCCCATTGATATACGCACAGTATATTTTGGTTATATCATTATCAATTTTGTTAACCTTGTATTAATTACTTCGCTTTATTTTCAAATCAAACAGAGATTTCCGGGAACACTGTTAATACTTCTAAGTTTTGTTTTAAGTGCAACAGGGAACATTCTTGTATATTTGCGTGATACAATTCCTGACTGGATTTCTATTGCTGTCGCCAATACTTTGGTTATTTCTTCGTCTGTTGTATTGTTAATTGCCTTTGAAAAATTTGTTAAAAAACGAGGAATCCAAATTCAAAACTATATACTGATTTTCATTTTTTTTCTCGTCTTTTCCTATTTTTCATTAATCAAACCCGATTTGCAAGCCCGACATATTTGTTTTTCATTTACATATTTACTGCTAAGTTCACAGTTCGTCTACTTAATGTTTAAAAGGACTCCTTTTGCAATGCGAAAAATAACCCGTCCGGTTGGTTTTGTATTTTGTGCAGTTTTTATCACTCAATTTTTTCGCATTATAATAGTTTTACAAAATAACCTATTAACAAATCATTATTTCCAATCAGGATTTTCAGAGTCCATATTTTTGTTAATATGGGAAGTTATAACATTACTTCTAGTGTATAGCATCACTTTGATGTATAATAAACGACTGATAATTGATATTCAGTTTCAGGAAGAAAAATTTTCAAAAGCATTTCACTCAGCCCCATTTATTATTTTGATAACTAAACTTTCGGATGGAGAGATTATCGAAGTGAACAATGGGGTTTATCCCATATCAGGGTATAAACCCAACGAACTAATAGGTGTAAAGTCAACAGATTTAAATCTGTGGGAATTTAAATCTGACCGTACTGAATTTAAGGAAATGGTGAATTCCAACGATTCTGTAAAGAACAAGGAATATGTTTTTCGCAAAAAATCAGGTGAGTTGTTTCATGGTCTTATTTCATCAGAATTTATTAATATTAATAATGAACAGTGCATTATTTCCGTAATTAACGACATCTCAATACAAAAACGGGCTGAAGAGGAAATAAGAAAAAGTGAAGCCAGTTTGCGCACGCTAAATTCAACAAAAGATAAGTTTTTCTCAATTATTGCCCATGATTTAAAAAGCCCGTTTAATGCTATTTTGGGTTTTAGCGATTTGCTTGTTGACAAAGTCAGAAACAAAAATTATAATGAACTTGAAAAATTTGCGGAGATTATAAATTCTTCATCTCAAAAGGCCATGAATTTATTATCAAATTTGTTGGAATGGTCGAGATCGCAAACCGGAAAAATGGAGTTTAATCCTGAATATATTGATTTGGTCGCCGTGATTAATTCGGTTCGGGATTTATTGATGGTATCTGCTCAGCAAAAATCAATTGCTATTCTACTGAATCTTCCGGATAATCTTTTTGTGCAGGCCGACAATGCAATGATTGAAACAGTATTACGCAACCTGATTTCAAACGCTATAAAATTTACTCCCCAAAATGGAACTGTTTTAATAAGCGCTGAAATAAAGAATGAAGAATGTTTGGTTTTTGTGAAGGACAATGGAATTGGAATTAGAAAAGAAGATCAGGAAAAATTATTTAAAATAGAAGAAACCTGTTCTCTCCCGGGAACTGAAAATGAACATGGAACTGGGTTGGGGCTAATTCTTTGTAAGGATTTTATTGATAAGCACAAAGGAAAAATTTGGGTTAAAAGTGAAGAGGGGAAAGGAACCACAATGCTGTTTAGTATCCCGG
>JBFHJA010000226.1:0-7432 GCA_041596165.1 Draconibacterium sp.
AAAAACCTGACTATTTTGGATTGAAATCCAAAAACGTCATTATTTCCCAATCACAAACCTGTCATACAACCAAAGCAAAACCACTGCTGAAACTGCAACTCCGGCATAAATAACCCAAATATTGGCAGGGTGGTAAGTTGTCCACAAAAAATCGTTCAGTTCGTTTCCATGTAAACCCAATTTATCGGAAGCCATATTAACGTAATCGTTTTTTGAAAATTCATCCGAAATATCAGGGATTGAAAATCCCCGTTTAGCAACTTCCTTCTGAAGCAGATAAATTTTGTCGGAGATTTTTTCATAAACATCGCCTGAAAGCCAACCAGCCAACTGATGACCTGCGGCAATTGGAAGAAATGAAGTTCCCATGTAAAGTGCTTTTTGATCGGCAGGGGCAATTCGCCCAACATACTCGGTAAATTTTGGAGAGCTTGCCATTTCGCCAAGACCAAAGACCAGAATCCCCAACAAAATCAGCCAGCCACTTTGGTTCGAAAACATCAAACCTAATCCACCGGCAAGTACAAGAATTCCACCCATCATCGCGGCTAGCGGCCTGAAACGCATTACAAATGCCGACACCATCAACTGGAAAACGATGATAAAAAACGAATCCATGCTCAATAAAGTTGGGGCGGTAATATCTCCGGCTTCTGTTCCGATAGATTTTGCCAACCATGGCCACACTTTATATATTCCGTCATAAAGCACGCTTGTATCAACCCACTGATCGATAAAAACCGGGAACGAATAATACAACTGGTTAAATGCAGTCCAGAATAAAATCATTATGACCAAAAACAGTACATATTTCCAGTTTTTCAAGGTAATACCGATGCTTATAAAGGCTTGTATAATATTTTTCCCCAAGGAAGTTTTTTCCTGTTTTGCTAACGGTTCGCGGAAGAAAAAGAACGTAATCAGGTAATTTACCCCGATTGTAATCATCGACATATAAAACACATAATCCCAGGTTTTTTGCATCAAAACCCCAGCGATAAACGGACCAATAAACCCGCCTATATTTATCATCATATAAAAAATCCCAAACCCAATTGACGAAGTTTCATCGGTTGTATTTCGCGCAATCATCGCCGAAATAATGGGTTTGAAAAATGCGCCACCAACGCAGGTCCACACAAATGCAAAAAACATCCAGCCAAAAGTGTCGAAGCTTTTAATCATGTAAAAGCCTGAAATATAGAGTGTAAAAGACAAAAATAAGATTCGTTTGTAACCCACTTTATCTGCAATTGCTCCGGTTATTACAGGCAGAAAATACAGCAACATTGAGCCGGTTCCCATAATTATTCCTTTTTGAGCCTGTGTTAAACCAAGCGCACCTGTGTCTTTTGAGTTGACCAAATACAAAGCAAAAACCATATAAAATCCGTACCAGGCCCAGCGTTCAAATAGCTCGATAATATTAGATGCCCAGAAAGTGCTGTTGTATTTTTTGATTACAGTAGTGAATCCCATTTGTTTATTTTTTTAAGCTGAAAATTTTTGTACGTCTAAGAACCCATTTTTTTCTCGAGTCCTTTAATTAATTCATCAAGCCTGTTATTTATTTGGTTACGGAGTTCGTCTTGTTTATATTTCGTTGTCAAAATCACGAGGTTGTTGATGAGGGAGATTTCACGGTTTTGTTCCTCATCAATTGCCACGGCATACCTATCGGGCAAGCTTGTGTAATAATCAATCATCTCGAAACTATTTTTTGATAAAATTGAAACAAGGTTATTGGCTTTTTCTGTTTCGCCTGCAAGGTAATACAGCTCAGCTGCCGGAAACGAATCGAAAGTAAGTGGTATTTTTTCATCAGGAAAAATTTCAAACATTCTGTCCATAACTTCAACAGCCCTTTTATTATCGCCTTTTTCAATAAGAGCCTGCGCCAAACGGGCAAACATATACCGCGCCTGAATAATGTTGATCGCTTTTTTATTGTATTCATCCAAATAAACGAGTGGCGAGTTCACTTTTCCCCAAACAAATTTATTCATCACATTGTCGTAAAGAATATCGGCATCAATTCGACCTCTGTTCATTCCACCACCTGTGGTTTCGATTGGAACAAACCTGTAGGCAAGACCTTCAAATTGCAAATAATCGAGAAAAAATATGCTGTTTGAATACAACAAACTGTGATCGATATAAATTGGGCGTTCCCAATTGTTGGCAGCAATAATATTTAGAACAGCCATTTCACTTTTTGTAATATAACTTTTCCCAATCCTGAATTTTACCGAGTCAGCAATCAATGCTGCATCTTCGGGTTTTACAGTTCCGCTTTTCAAAGCTTTTTCTTTGTCAACTGTAATATGAAAACTTCTGGAAGGTAAGAAATCCATTTTTTCACCGCTAACAACCTGCACTTTTGTACGTTCATCGTCGCTGCCCAAAAATTTCATTGCCTCGCTCAGTTCAACCGAGCTTTTTATTCTTTCCTGAAACAAAACGGCATCCATCCGGCCCATGTAATATTGTTCTTTTTCAAAGGAAAACGGCATTGGCGCTGCATCGTTTGAAGCCAGGCGGTGCTGCGAAATATACCAGTCCATCCCCAAATAACTCATGTTTATGATCTTTAAATCAGGCCGAACACCTTCAACCTCCTGTACATACCAAAGCGGGAAAGTATCGTTATCGCCATAAGTAAAAAGTATGGCGTGAGGGGCGCAGGATTCCAGGTAATTAATCGCATAATCGCGAGTCATATAACGTCCTGATCGGTCATGATCATCGTAATTTTGGGAAACCAGAATTCCTGGTACCAAAACAAGAGAAACTACAGTGACTGCAATTGCTCCAGCTGATCCTTTTAATACTTTTTGAACAAGTGAATATAATGCTGGCACTGCCAGTCCTATCCAAATTGCAAAAGCGTAAAATGAACCCGTGTAGGCATAATCGCGTTCGCGTGGCTGGTAGGGTGTTTGGTTCAGGTAAACAACAATGGCAAGTCCTGTAAACACAAAAAGCAACATGACCACTGAAAAATCCTCTTTCCCTGATTTTCCGCGGTTATATTGATAAAACATACCAATCAATCCAAAAAGAAGCGGTAAAAAATAGTAGGTATTATGACTTGGATCATTTTTCATTGAATCGGGCATTTTATCTCTCGAACCCACTTTTGCATCATCAATCAGGCTGATTCCACTAACCCAGTTCCCATTGTTAAAGCTGCCCTGACCCTGCACATCATTTTGGCGGCCAACAAAATTCCACATAAAATAACGCATGTACATGTGCCCAATCTGATAGCTAAAAAAGAAGGTGAGATTTTCGCCAAAAGTCGGTTTCATCACTGTTTTTGTTTCTCCACCGTCGCGTATTCTGACTGGTTTGCCTTTAACTTGCCCCCATTCCTGATAGGCCTGAATGTGGCTGGAATTGCTGCTGTACATGCGAGGGAAAAACGTTTCCAATTTTGGCTCATATTCAGTCTTTCCCGACAGGGAACCTGTTACTTTGTATTTTCCGTCAACTTTATTGTATTGTTCTTTTTCGCCAACACTGGCAATTGCCGGAGCATTGTAATATGGCCCGAATAATAATGGTCGATCACCATATTGTTCCCGGTTCAGGTAACGTAAAAGTGCAAAAGCATTATCGGGGTCGTTCTGGTTCATTGGCGGATTTGCCGATGCACGAATTATTATTGTTGCAAAAGAAGAGTAACCGATAAGGATTACTATAACTATTGTAATTGCAGTGTTCCATACAACAAGGTTTTTTTTGCGTGTATAAATTACCGCCCAAACCGATGCTGCAATAATAAGTGCAATGAAAAATAAAACCCCTGAGTTAAACGGCATTCCGAAACTATTCACAAATAATTTATCGAATACAAATGCCATGCGGGGAACACCCGGAATAATAACATATTGAATTGAAGCCAAAATACCGATGGAAATGGCAAGTGCGACTATTACTCCTTTCCACGTAAACTGATATTTTTTGAAATAATAAACCAACCCAATCGCTGGGATTGCCAATAGATTGAGCAGGTGAATTCCTGTTGACAATCCCATTAAATAAGCAATCAGGATTAACCAGCGGTTTGCATTTGGCTCGTCGGCAACATTTTCCCACTTCAGAATTGCCCAAAAAACAGCGGCAGTAAAAAATGATGATAATGCATAAACTTCACCTTCAACAGCCGAAAACCAAAATGAATCAGTAAAAGTAAACGCCAAAGCACCAAGCAAACCACTTCCCCAGACTGCAATTTGTTCACCTTTAGTTAAAGTTTCAGCAGGATAAAGTTTTCGAGCTAAATGAACGATACTCCAGTAAAGCAACATCACGGTGGCAGCACTTGCCAAAGCCGACATTGCGTTTACCATAAATGCTGCTCCGGAAGCATCTCCGGCAAAAATGGAAAAAACGCGCCCCAAAATCATATGAAAAGGTGCTCCCGGAGGGTGGCCGACTTCCAATTTAAACGCACTTGTGATAAACTCGCTGCAGTCCCACCAACTCGCTGTGGGTTCGAGTGTTGCGAAATAAGTTATTGCCGCAACAAGGAACACAAACCAACCGAGTATATTGTTTATTAAAGTTGTTTTTTGCATGATCGATTTTTTGAAACGGTGCAAATATAAGGTTTTATAAAGATTTGATATGATGACATTTGGATTTCTCCACTTTACAATAGAAGAGATAAAACTGAAAAAATATAATTAGAGTACAGCAAAAAGAAAAAAATTTATATTTTTGCACCGTCTTTAGAAAAAAAGACATAAGGTAATGACCCGTGGTGTAACTGGCAACACGTCTGGTTTTGGTCCAGAAGAGTTCAGGTTCGAGCCCTGACGGGTCAACCAAAAACAAAAAGGAGAACAATTATTGTTCTCCTTTTTTTGTGTCATACTTCAATCACATTGTAACTCATCCACTTTAATTTCAGTTTTTTTAAGAACCTATTTTGAAAATCAGTTTAGGGTATAACGAAACCATTTAGCATGTTCAAACGTACTTTACCATACAAAAGCTCGACAAGTGCTTAATGGATTGATTGGTTACCAATAAGTACTCGGTTTAAGGAGTAATTAATTGTTTGGTTTTTAGAAAGGAAAAGCGGTGGACAACCACCGCTTTTTTTATGATTTTAATCCCTCTTAAATAATTATTTTGATAATCCCCAATCCACATTTGGTTCAGCACCCATTTCCAATTCAAGTATTCCTCCTTTTAGCAATTTGTTTGCTGAGAATTTAAAATCATTTAAAACTTCACCATTCAATTTTGCTGATTGTACGTATTTATTTAACCGTGAAGTATTTTTTGCTTCGATTGTAAATGTTTTTCCCCGACCAAATTGTTCTCCCAAATCTATTGTCACCTTTTCAAAAATTGGGCTTCCAATTTCATAAACCGGTTCTACCCTGCAACCGCCATCGGTTTGAAACAAACCCAGCGCACTCATGATAAACCAGGCGCTCATTTGTCCCTGATCTTCATCGCCTAAATAAGCATTTGCAACACCATAACCATAGTAGCGCTCCATAATTGCGCGGCTCCATTTTTGTGTCAGCCACGGTTTCCCCACCCAGTTAAATAAATAGGCAAAGTGCATACTTTGCTGGTTTCCCTGAATAACAGGATAATTCCAATACTGGTCGTTTTTGCCGTTATACCTGGTTTTATCGCTTTCAGCAAAACCCCATTCCATCCGTTCGATAAATCGATCTTTGCCAATCATTTCGGCTAAAGCTGGCACATCCTGCGGCACAAAAAAAGTAAGTTGCCAGGCATTTCCTTCCACATAATGGTGATTTGCACCCGATTTATAGGGATCGAAATCAGCCAGCCAGTTTCCTTTTGAATCTTTCATCCGCGCATATCCTGTTTCTGTGTCGATTACATTTCTCCAGTAATTTCCACGCTCAGAAAAAGTTTTATAGTCTGCATCTTTTCCCAATGATTTGGCAAACTGTGAAACTGTCCAGTCATCATAGGAATATTCAAGCGAATTAGAAAACCGACCCAAATCATAAGGTACATATTTATATTTCAGATAGGGTATCAAATCGCGGTTTCCGGCAAATCCACCGCCTACTTCACGTGCCGGGGTTTTCTGCATTTTTTTCACAGCTTCAAAAGCTTTTTCCACATCATAATCGCGGATTCCCATTTGGTAGGCTCCAACTATTAACGGAATTTCGTGTTCGGCAACCATAACCGGTATATATTCCATTCCAGCCGGACCTTTTGCCAGCCAACCACCGGCATCGTACATCGCCAACTGCGATTTTACCCAGCGGTTGCTCCATTCCGGTGTTACTAAGTTCCAAAACTGATTGAGGTTCCAAAATGTATTCCAGAAAGCATCGCAACCCAAAGCCGGCGAAGTGGGATCTTCGAGTTGCCGTACCTTTTCATCGGCATCCACCCATTTCCCGTCAACATCGCTAAAGATATTGCGGCTGCAAAGCGAACGGTACATATTTGTATAAAACCGCATTTTCTCGCGTTTGTCATTGCTTGTAATTTTCATGCGGTCAAAAATATCGTTCCAGGTATCGAGGTTATTTTTTCTGACAGCTTCAAAATCCCATCCAAAAGGTTTGCTGATTTCAGTTTCTAA
Organism: Draconibacterium sp.; assembly: GCA_041596165.1. Taxonomy (GTDB): domain Bacteria; phylum Bacteroidota; class Bacteroidia; order Bacteroidales; family Prolixibacteraceae; genus Draconibacterium. Next base: position 6,599 of record JBFHJA010000226.1, read on the forward strand.
ATTTAAAGCCGCATTTTCAATACTTACATACGAAATTGCAGTTCTGACTTGTACGGTCTGATTTGCATTTGTATCAAATTCAGCAAATGCGCCTGCGTCTGCCGTTTCATTTGTTTTGAGGATATCCAGATTTTCCTGAATCCCGTTTTCTGTCCAAACACCAAATTTTTTAATGGGCTGATCAAATTCAACCACAAAATGCACAATGTATTCCTGCGAAATTCCTCCCGACCAGGTATTTGGCGAGAGCTGCTTGCTGAAACCTTCCACACGGGTTTGGCTTACTTTTTCCATGTAAACTTCTTGGAGATTGTATCCATATTCGGCAGGATTTTGCAGGTCGATTAAAATTCTTGACTCTTCTTTATCTTTTGGAAAAGTATAGCGTTGAAAACCGCAACGAGTTGTGGCAGTGAGTTCTGCAGTAATATCATAATCGGTGAGTTCTGTTTTGTAATATCCAATTGGAGCTTCTTCTGTTTCCTTATTTATCCTCGAACGATAACCTTTATCAGGTCTTTTCTCATCGCCAACTTCAGTAATTAATTTTCCGTTAGTAGGCATTATACTAAGTCCGGCCATAGTCCATTCGTGAATGTGGCTAAAACCACCAACAGTTTCGAAAATTGGGTCATAACCTGCCTGCCAGCCCCCGTTTTGATTATCGGGGCTGAGTTTTACCATACTGAAAGGCATCCACGGACCGGGTGCAATCATCCAACGCGAATGAGCAGAACCCATTTTTGTGTCGGCATATTCAGCCGGAGTTATTGTTTTTTGCTGATTGCGATCTACCACTCCCGACTCGATTTTTGTTCCATCGACCCAAACCTC
>JBFHJA010000227.1:0-7383 GCA_041596165.1 Draconibacterium sp.
CTGTGGAAATGGAAATTACAGGGATTCCATTTTTATAGAAATTGTATTGATCGCTGCTTTCCATGAATTCATCGGTTAAGGCATCACTGGGAATCAATCCTAACTTGTCACAAATTTTATTACTGATTTCTATCAGTTCAGGACTTTCGTCGCCCGTAATAATGTAAATCCCGTTTGGTCCGGCCAGGCTTTTTTCGGGATTGTCCACTTTCTCCAGCTCCTTTTCTGCTGAACGTCCAACCATGTCGAGATTGATATTTGCCACTGTTTTTTCAAGAGGGAAAACCGGGTTTAGCGTGTAATATTCAGAGCCAATCAGCCCTTTTTCTTCGGCAGTTACCCAGGCAAAAACAATGCTCCGCCGGGGTTTCTTTTTCATTGTTGAAAAGGCTTCCGCAATTTCGAGCAAAGCAACTGTCCCCGAACCGTTGTCGTCGGCGCCATTGTTTATTTCGCCTTTTCCTGATATTCCAACATGGTCGTAATGAGCCGTAAGCACTACACATTCATTTTTTAATTGTGGATCACTGCCTTCGATTACTGCAAGAATATTTTCACCATAAATTGTTTCGGTTTTCATTGATAACTGTATTACAGCACTAGTATGCTTTAACTCAAAAGAATTTGGTTTTCCAGATTCAGTCATCTCCGTTTGAATCTCTTTCAATGTTTTTCCCGATTCTTTTAAAATTGCATTGGCGATATTGCTTTCGGCAAGAACAATAATTCCCGGCATTTTAATTTTGGGCGAATTGTTGGCTTTGTACGTTCCCTGCGATGCATAGTCTTTTACCATTTCGAACCAGCTATTGTCGGGATTTAGCGGATCGGAAACAAAAATAATAGCTTTGGCACCCGACATGAAAATGTGAGCCAATTTCGACATTTCGGTATTGGTTAAATCATATTCATCTGCTGCTTGGGTTGATATTTCAGGGTTTCCTGTCATTATCATCACGGCTTTGTCTTTCAAATCCAAACCTTCAAAATCATTGTATCCGGTTTCATTATTTTGAAAACCATAACCGGCAAAAATAACTGGAGCATGGACCGTATCGTTTGTGGTTGTACCCGGGAAAGAGATAATTTCATTACTGATAAATTCTTCCTTGCCAGCATTGTTTATTAATTGAATGAATGAGTTTTGAGTGTCATTTTTGGTTGAAAGCATTTTTACCTGTTGCGTAAAATTTTTGCCGCCTGGTTTCAAGCCCATTTGTAAACACTGCGATTTCAGATATTCTGCAGTAATTTCCAATCCAGGAATTGGAGTCCCAAAATCCCGCCCTTGCATAAAATCGCTGGCTATAAACTCAAGGTGCGCTTTAAGTTCATTTTCTGTAATTGTTTTTAATTCTTTTTTCTGCGAAAATGCAACTGTGCCCAAAAGTGCAAAAAACAGGGTAACTAGTATTCTTGATTTCATGGTTAAGCTGGGTTTGTATTTTTATTTTCCGGAAGGCTTAATTTTTTTCTGATTGGCAATCCCAAGTCCAACTATATAACAAAGGTCGGCCACACGTTTTATTTTGTCGAAATTTATGCGTGAAATGTCATCGGTAATTTTATGATAATCGGCATGATATCCAGTAGCATAATTCAAAATTGGCACTCCATTTTTGTGAAACGAAAAATGGTCGCTATTGCGCAAAAAACCTGAGGGTAGCGAATAGTCGGGAATTAATCCAAGCGTTTTGCAGGCTTTGTTGTTTATCTTTTTTAACCGTGGCCAAATATCGTTTGTCAATGTGTAAAGCCCGTCAAAATCTTTTACCATTTTTGGCGATTTGTTCCAAACTGTGTCGCGTTGCTCAAAAACCCGCCCGGCCATGTCGATGTTGATGCAAGCAACTGTTTTTTCCATTGGAAATACGGGGTTTTCTGCATAAAATTGCGAACCGATCATCCCTGTTTCTTCGTTGGTTGCCCACAAAAAAACGATGCTGCGTTTGGGTTTTTTCTCTAAAGTGGCGAAAGCTTCTGCAACTTCCAAAAGAGTAACGGTACCGGACCCATTGTCATCAGCACCGTTAAAAACGTCGCCATTTTCATCCATTCCCAAATGGTCGTAGTGTGCCATAAAAACAATACATTCATTTTTCAAAACAGGGTCGCTGCCTTCAATAATTCCTATTATATTTTTACCCTGAAAATGTTCGGTTTTATTTTTTGCCATGATATTGACTCGAATTCCCTGAATGATAAAAGAATTGGGTTTTTTATCCGATGAAATTTCAGAAAGCAAGTTATTGAGTTCGCCTTGTTTTCCAAGAATTGCATCGGCCTGATTTGATGTTGTAAGTACAAACGAATTCTTTTCCTTCACTTTTTTATGGATTTCCAGGTTGTAATCTGTTCTCTTTATCCATTTTTGAATTCGATGATAAATATTATTTTCCTTATCCAGCGGACTGTTGATTAAAATAACGCCGATAGCACCTGCAACAATAGCCCTTTCAACTTTGCTTGTTTCCATTTGGTTATTCCAGCGTGGTAATTCATCATTTTCATACCACTCAGGAGTTCCTGCCGAAAACATGGCAACTTTCCCATTCAAGTCAAGCCCCTGAAAATCATCGTATCCGGTTTTTTCATCAATGTAACCAAATCCTGCAAAAATTATTTCTGCATTTGAAATGTCAATTTCACTATCCTGCGGTAATCCAATTATTGAATCGGTATTAAAGTTTACTTCTCCTTCGCTTTCCGTGATTTCCAAAAATGTATTTTCGCTAACTGGCCGTGAGGATATAATTGGTACAATTTGAAAAAAATCATCTGCTCCACTTTTTAGTCCAATACTTTGTGCATTTGTTTTTAGATAATTAGCGGCAATATCCAATCCGTTTATCGGTGTTCCAAATGCCCGGCCTTGCAAACTGTCGGATGATAAGAAAGATAGGTGACGTTTTAGGTCATCGGTGTTAATAGTCTCGATGCCAGTTTTTTGTCCAAAACAAATTGACTGTGTAAAGAGTAAAATGAAAATATATGTTACCGATTTTACCAACGACATTTTAACCGAAATGATTTAAATTCCTGAAAACTGCAATGCTTTTACTATTTCCCATTGCAAGATTGGCAAAAATGCAAATTAAAATTATCCTTTGCCGATTTTTGGAAGAATTTTGTTTTCTTGATTTCTCCGGAGGAATCATATTGCTTTGATATTTAGTTTTATAGCTCCAGGATCCTTCTCAAAACGACAAATATTTTGGACAGGTGTTATTAAAATTAAACTCGTTCAGAGTTTTCAGCAGACCTTGCTTGAATGTATGACTAATTATTAATACAGCCTTCCTTTGGATATAGAAAGTCTTTAAAAATGAATGGGATCGAAACTTCCAGTCTGACCGCGCTGTAGGGAGGAGAACAGCAAGTTCATAAAGTGGATTTAATCCAATAAAAAAGCCTCCCGAAATTTTATCGAAAGGCTTTTAATCTGGAGCGGGAAACGAGACTCGAACTCGCGACCCCGACCTTGGCAAGGTCGTGCTCTACCAACTGAGCTATTCCCGCAATTGGTACCCGGGGCGGGACTTGAACCCGCACGAACATAATGTTCATTGGATTTTAAGTCCAACGTGTCTACCATTCCACCACCCGGGCATCCTGATTTATTATTAATGAGCGGGAAACGAGACTCGAACTCGCGACCCCGACCTTGGCAAGGTCGTGCTCTACCAACTGAGCTATTCCCGCATATTTAAAAGAACCTCTTTTTTTAAGTGGTGCAAATATATTGCTATTTTTTTATCTCGCAAAATTATAAAAACAAAAAACAAGCTTTATTTCAAACCTGTGAGTTTCTTTATTTCATTGAGTTTATTAAGTGCTTCAATTGGCGTTAAATTATTGATATCCAAACCTGCAATTTCATCCCTGATTTGTTTCAAAACCGGGTCATCCAATTGAAAAAAGCTCAATTGCATCCCTTCCCGCTTCTCTCTGATCTCTCCGAGTGGTTTTGAAAGGCTTCCTTTTTCGCGACTGCCTTCCAATTTTACAAGAATTTGTTCGGCACGTTTGATTACCGATTTCGGCATTCCTGCCATTCCAGCCACGTGGATACCAAAACTGTGGTTGCTGCCGCCACGGACAAGTTTCCGCAGAAATATCACTTTGTTTCCAACCTCTTTAATCGAAACATTAAAGTTTTTTACCTTGGGAAATGCACCTTCCATTTCATTCAATTCGTGATAATGTGTCGCAAAAAGTGTTTTTGCTTTGGCGCGCGGGTGTTCGTGTAAATGTTCAACTACCGACCAGGCAATCGAAATCCCGTCGTAGGTTGAAGTACCGCGGCCCAATTCATCAAATAAAATCAAACTTCGGTCCGATACGTTGTTCAGGATACTTGCGGCTTCATTCATTTCCACCATAAATGTTGATTCGCCCAACGAAATATTGTCGGAAGCGCCAACCCGGGTGAATATTTTATCTACCAAACCGATTTCGGCAAGTTCGGCAGGCACAAAAGAACCCATTTGCGCAAGCAGTACAATCAAGGCAGTTTGCCTGAGCAATGCTGATTTTCCTGCCATATTTGGCCCTGTTATTATTATGATTTGCTGGTCTTCCTGGTCAAGCAAAACGTCGTTTGAGATATACGATTCGCCAATGGGTAGCTGGTGTTCAATAACAGGATGCCGCCCGTTTTTAATGTTGATTGCAGTTGTTTCATTGATTGCCGGGCGAAAATACCCATACGAATTGGCACAAACCGAAAACGATAACAAACAATCAATTTGTGCCAGAATATTTGAATTGAGCTGAATGGCAGAAATATATTCGGAAAGTGCAAAAACCAAATCGGCAAAAATCTTTGTTTCAAGTGTTTGTATTTTTTCTTCTGCGCCCAGAATTTTTGTTTCGTATTCTTTAAGTTCCTCTGTAATATAACGTTCAGCGCTCACAAGTGTCTGTTTTCGAATCCACTCGGCAGGTACTTTGTCTTTGTGCGTATTGCGAACTTCAATATAATACCCAAAAACATTATTGAAACTTATTTTGAGCGAAGGAATCCCGCACCTTTCACTTTCCCGCTTCTGGATTTTTGCCAGAAAATCTTTTCCCGAGTATGCTATTTCACGCAAATCATCTAATTCCTGCGAAATGCCTTTCGCAATTACCCGACCTTTATTTATTGCTGTTGGCGGGTCGGAAATAATTTCCTTTTGAATTTTCTCACGGATTAAATCGCAAGGATTAAGTTGTTCGGAAAAACGGTTAAGCGCAACATTTTCAACAGCTGCACAGGCATGTTTAATTGGAATAATTGCGTTTAATGCATGTTTTACCTGTACTACTTCACGCGGATTTATCCTTCCAACCGCAACTTTTGAAATCAGTCGCTCCAAATCGCCAATCTGCCGCAATTGTTCATCAATAACTTCTTTTATTTCAGGATTTTTCAGGAACAATTCTACTACATCGAGACGTTTATTTATGGGCTCAATATCTTTCAACGGTAAAGCCATCCAACGTTTCAGCAAGCGCGATCCCATTGGCGAGATGGTTTTATCGATCACGTCGATCAACGATTTTCCGTTTTCCTGAATGGGCGAAAAAAGTTCGAGGTTTCGGATTGTAAACCTATCTAGCCAAACAAAATGGTCTTCTTCAATCCGGCTTAAATTGTTGACGTGGCTCAATCGGTTATGCTGCGTTATATCTAGATAATGCAAAATTGCACCTGCCGAAATAATTGCCAGCTGCATGCCCTGTACGCCAAATCCTTTTAACGACGAGGTTTCGAAATGGCGTTTCAAACGGTCGGTGGCTGCATCATCTGTATAAACCCAATCTTCCAGGTTAAAAGTGTAATATTTCGAACCAAAAATTTCGTTGAATTCTTTTGATCTTCCACGCTGAAAAAGCACTTCTTTGGGCTGAAATGAGTTCAATAATTTATCTACGTATTCATATTTCCCCTGGGCAGTTAAAAATTCACCTGTTGAAATATCAAGAAAAGCTACCCCTGCCATTTTTTTGTCGAAATGAACCGATGCAAGAAAGTTGTTTTCACGGTTTTCAAGGATGTTATCGTTGATAGAAACTCCGGGAGTTACCAATTCCGTAATACCACGCTTTACAATTGTTTTGGTAAGTTTTGGGTCTTCCAATTGTTCGCAAATAGCCACCCGCTGACCTGCACGTACCAACTTTGGCAAATAAGTGTCGAGCGCGTGATGCGGAAAACCGGCCAATTCAACATAACTGGCAGCGCCATTGGCACGGCGGGTTAATGTTATCCCTAAAATTCCAGCTGTTTTTATGGCATCTTCACCAAAAGTTTCGTAAAAATCGCCCACCCTGAATAGCAAAACTGCATCAGGATGTTTTTCCTTGATGTCGTAATACTGTTTCATCAGGGGAGTTTCGGCATATTTTCTTTTTTCCGTCATAGGTCAACAAAGATAATTTTTTGATGAAGTATGGAAAAGATTTTAAACGGAAATGAGAGGAATGTTGAAAAAGGTTGCCAGGTCGTTATTGTTATCGGGTTGCTTTAAATGAAATAAACTGCGATATTTTACGACATTTTAATCTTTTATTTGAATATTTGTGGTAAATTATTTAAAGTAGGGAAGAAATGAGTTGTACAGGATGCACAATGAATAATACGGCAGGCAATACTTTTATCGACAGTTACGACTGGTTGAATGAATTGCCTGATACCTCCGATCAGTCTGATATTGTTGAGGTTAAGTTTAAATCGACACGTAGAGAATATTTTTCGAACAGTGAAAATATTGATATAAAAAGGGGAGATAAAATAGTGGTTGCCACTTCACCGGGGCATGATATTGGGGAAGTAACTTTGACAGGATATCTTGCCGAGAAACAATTTTTAAGAAAGGTTCGAAATCCGTCGGGGTATAAATTGAATGCAGTTTATCGGAAAACAACACCAAATGATCTAACCATTTTACAGGAAGCGCGTGACAGGGAAAAACCAACGATGATCCGTGCCCGGCAAATTGTAAACGAATTGGGTTTGAACATGAAAATTGGCGATGTGGAATTCAGGGGCGATAACAGGAAAGCTATTTTTTATTATCTTGCTGATGAGCGCGTTGATTTCAGGGAATTGATAAAAGTGTATGCCCGCGAATTTGGAATCAATATCGAAATGAAACAGATTGGAGCGAGGCAGGAAGCTGGAATTGTAGGCGGAATAGGGTCATGCGGAAGGGAACTTTGTTGCTCAAGCTGGCTTACTAATTTCAAAACCATATCATCGGGGGCGGCACTAAAACAAGGACTTTCACCGGCAGCTTTGAAAATGTCGGGGGCATGTGGAAAATTGAAATGTTGTTTGCTGTATGAATTGGATACCTATATTGAGGCACAAAAAGAGTTTCCGCGGGAATTGCTCAA
>JBFHJA010000228.1:0-7359 GCA_041596165.1 Draconibacterium sp.
CGTACACCAAGGTTCTTGCCGGTTTACCATAATGAATTTACATCTGGTATAACAGGACAACCAATAGGAAGTTATTCTCATGGTTATCATTACAGCAATAAAACATATACTGGAATTGACCCACAAACCGGTTTAGAACGAACAGTGACAGGAGCTTCTCCTTACAGCACTTCCAATAATAACCCCTTGTCGGTAATGAACAACGAATTTTATTCACAGGACGATTATCGTATGCAAAGTTCGATTTACTTGAATGTGAAATTAGCTAAAGGTTTAGAGTTTAAAACTTCAAATGGTTTCAATGTGGTTTACACAGAAGAGAATACCTATAAAAATGTAAACTCAAAAACAGCTTCATCGCCTAATGAAGGCTTGTACGAAAACAGCTTGTTTACTGATTTATTATCTGAAAATACCCTTACTTATGATATGAAAACGGGAAAACATAGTTTCGATGCTTTACTTGGTTTCTCAATTCAGGAAAGACGTACTAAAATTGCAGGAATATATGGCAATAATTTTCCCACCGATTACATTCGTACACTTAACGCTGTCGGAACTATTTTGCAGTACAATGACGAAGATCAGGTAACAGGTACATGGGAACAGGAAGAAGGATTAGTGTCTTTATTCTCACGTTTTGCCTATTCTTATGCTGACAAGTATTTATTCTCAGCTAGTTTTCGGGGAGATGGTAGCTCTAAGTTTGGTAAAGATAGTCGCTGGGGGTATTTCCCGTCAGTTTCACTGGGATGGCGTGTTTCAGAAGAAGATTTTTTTAAAAGCAGTGTAGAATGGGTAGACCAATTGAAATTACGCGCCAGCTATGGTGTAACAGGTACCGATGATATTCCAAATTACGCCAATACAAATATGTTGTCGCCAAATAGTTATGTGTTAGGTAGTTCCAATGGTTCTGTTGTGTCAGGAATTTCTAATACCTCTAGTGTAATAGGTAACTCCTCACTTCAATGGGAGCAGACCAACGAATTTAACTATGGTATTGATTTTACCACTTTAAATAGTCGAATTACTTTGGGGCTTGATTATTATTATGCAATTACTAAAAGTTTGTTGTATGAGGCTTCTGTTAACTCTGTCTTAGGTTTTACGGAAGCATGGAGTAACAAAGGTAAAGTACGAAATAAAGGACTTGAGCTTGTTTTAAACTCCCGTAACTTTAGTAGTAATGATTTTAGTTGGAATTCATCCTTTAACTATTCGATGAACCGTAACATGGTGCTTGACCTTGGAGGGGAAAACGAACAAATAACTACAGGGGAAAGAGGTGAGATGTATTTAACAAGAGTAGGAGAGCCGCTTGTTCAGTTTTATGGTTACAAAACACAGGGAGTGTGGATTTCTGATGAAGAAATTGCAAATAACCCTTCGCATATTAATGATGCCGCAGGTGGTTTAAGAGCTGTGAATATTGATGGAGACGATAATATTGATGCCGATGACTACACGGTTATAGGAAACCCTTTACCCGATTTTACTTGGGGTATTACAAATAATTTCTCTTATAAAGATTTCGACCTTTCGTTTCTTGTACAAGGTGTAGTCGGAAATGAGGTTGTTAATGGTGACATATACTATGCTGAAACCGTGAGGTACAATAAAAATTTTAACACCAACAGGTGGATAGATGCCAATAATCCGGGTGATGGAAAAACCCCGTTTGAAAGGAACGGTATAACCCAGGTACAAACAGATTATGCAGTTGAAGACGCCGGTTACCTGGCTTTACGCGATCTTACTTTTGGTTATACTTTACCGAAAAACATTACAAGAAAAGCGAATGTTTCAAATGTGAGGATCTATTTAAGCGGACAGAACCTGTTCTACTTGTGGTCATCCGACTATAGGGGTATTAACCCTGAAGCACGGAAAACTTCAGGTAGCAATTATGGGAGCCCATTGGTTGATGGTTACCAAAGAGGAGCATTCCCTATTCAGAGAATATACAGTGCGGGTATTGATATTAGTTTTTAATCACTAAAATAATCAGATAGGATATGAAAAAATATATAAATATAATTTTAATAGCATTGGCTGTTTTTACATTCTCTTCATGCGAAGATTTTTTAGACATGGAACCGATTGATCAATTGGGAGAAGGTGCTTTCTACAGCAATGATAAGGAACTGAATATGGCCGTTATGGCATGTTATAGCGGGTTGAGAAGTTTGGCAAATGAAGAATGGCGTTTATCTGAAATACGCTCCGATAATGCACGCTTGTACATAAAAAATACGGGAGATGCAATAAACGTTCGTATAAGACAGTTGGATAATTTTACGGTTGAATCCACTCATGATGAAAACCAAAATTATTGGGAAGCAGCTTACAAGGCAATCGATAATTGCAATGTAGTTCTGGAAAACCTTGATGTTGTAACCGATTTGGATTTTAAGGATCAGTTGGAAGGTGAAGCTCGTTTTATCAGGGCTTACATTTATTTCAATTTGGTTCGTTTATATGGTCCTGTATTTCTTGTTACCGAAAGACTTAGTATTGAGGAAGGAAATAGCCTTCCGCGAAGCTCAGTTCAAGACGTTTATAATGCAATTGAAAGCGATCTGAGTTTGGCAGGTGGAGCATCAGGAAATACAGCTTTGCTCCCGGATACTTATAATAGTTCGAATCGTGGACGGGCTACATCATGGGCTGCAAAAACAATGCTGGCAAAGGTTTACTTAACCTTAAACCGCTATTCCGAGGCGAAAACATTATTAATCAATGTAAAAAATAATAGCGGACACGGATTATTGCTTGGTAATTATGCAGGTGTTTTTGATATTAATAACGAAATGAATACAGAGATTATATTTGCTGTTCGTTATTTATCAGGAGGTTATGGTCAGGGTTCACCGTTTGCCAATTATTTTTCACCTCGCGATGGTACTTTCGTAGCCGGTAGAGCATACAATTACAATACCCCTACTAACGATCTTATTGAAGCATATAATGCTGAAGGTGATGAAGTTCGCAAGAATGTTGTGATGAAAGATACATGGATTGATGACAGTGGTAATCTTAGTACAGTTCCATTCGTAACAAAATACTTTTCAGTTTTTGAAAATGAGTTGGATGCGGAAAATGATTGGATTGTTCTCCGTTATGCAGACGTTCTGCTAATGTTGGCTGAAATTGAAAATGAATCATCTGGTATTACTGCTGCATTGCCTTATGTTAATGAGGTGAGAACCAGGGTTAATCTGGATCCTATCCTCGAAACTGATGTGCCCACACAAAGAGATATGATGCTTGTTATTGAAAATGAAAGAAGACTTGAATTTGCATTCGAGAATCAGCGTTATTATGATCTCTTACGAACTGACAGATTGACTACAGTCATGGAAGCTCATTACAATTCAGAAATTATTGTAGACGCAATTGAGGCGGATGGCACAGTAGTTTCAGAACCTTACTATGCAGGAGTTGCAAGTGATATGAGCTATTTAAGAGAAGATGGAAGAAAACTACAGGAGTGGCAATTCTTGTTGCCGATTCCTAACGGTGTAATGACCGTAGCTACTAATGCAACGCAAAACCCAGGTTATTAATTCACAAAAAAAGAAGAAACTATGAAGAATATTAGTTTAATGATATTAATGCTACTTGTTACATTGAACTTTGGATGTAATGAAGAGTTAGTATTTAATACAAAAGAAGAAAGTGCTCCTGTAATAGAAGGTTTTGAACCTGCTACAGGTCGCTCTGGAGATGAAATTACCATAATTGGAGAAAATTTAGGTAAGGTTTCTGCTGTTTATTTCGGCGATAGCCTTGCTACTATTAAGTATCGTGTAAGTAACAATGAGTTGGTAGCAAAACTTACGAAGGGTTCTGTTTCCGGCAATATAATGGTCAAAAATAATGTAGGTTCGATTTCGTCGGGTGATGCATTCACTGTTATCCACGCAGTGCCTACTATTACTGATTTTCCGGACACTCAGGTGCTTCCAAATAGTTTAATGAAAATAGCAGGTACTAATCTGGATGTGGTTTATAATGTTTATTTTGGAACTTCAAAAGCCAATGTTGTTGAAGCTAACGAAGATTTTTTTCTTGTTAACGTACCTTTCTTTGAAGAGGCAGAAGAACCGGCGAATATTTCCTTTTCTTATAACGATAATGGTACAATGAAGAAAGCACCTTCTAAAGGTAAAATCTCATTATACCGCTTATTACCAGAGTTTAATGTAATCCCTGATAAAGGTGTTGCAAAATCTGAAATAATTTTCGAAGGTAAAAACCTTACATTGATTGATGAAATACGTTTTAACGATAAATTAGCTTCAATAGTAAGCAAAACTTCAGAAAAGCTTGTGGTTACTGTTTCCGAAGATCAGTTTAGTGTTACAACCAGTAGTGTTATGGTTAAAGCAATTTACTTTGGAGGTACACAAGTTGAGACACTTAACGAAAGTTTTGATATGATTGTACCTACAATAAACTACTATGCAGGTATAAGATTAAACTCAAGAGGAGCCGATGGTGAGTATTTCCTTGATTTTAATACAGGATTAGTGTATGGCGCATGTACCGATTGGAGCATTTTGGTAGAAAATATTTCTGTAATGGCCTATGCTTCAAAAAGTGGTTATATTCAGTTCAGACAATCAGGTAATGGCGGTAGCGTTATCAAAAACTATGCATGTTCTAGCACAGGTGAAAAGCTTCCTAGTGCAAACACTGTAAAAGTGTCTCAATTTGGTGTATTGGATGCAACAAATGCAGAACATAAAGTTTACATTGATGCCATTAAGAATAAAACTTTAACAGACATTAATACTGAAATTGTATCGACTTTTGGCGCAAATACAAGCGACCTTAAGATATACACTACAGGTACCGGAAATACGGATGAATTTGGTGCCGGTGATGTTATTGTAGTAAAACAGACATGGAATAATGAAGTGAAGTACGGATTTATGGAAATTATTGAAGCTGTTGCCGATGTCCCTGATAATATTGGACAGGCAAGTGGAGATGGCTCATATTTCAAGTTTAATCTCTTCTTCCAAAAGTAGAATCTGATATTTAGTTTAGTAAGTTTGAATGGGGGATGGTTTTCCCATCCCCCATTTCAATTTTTTTATCAGCAACATAATGAACCGGGAATGTAAATCGTTCTTCAAAAAGAGAATCATTACAAACAATTTCCATCAAATACCTTTAAAAGCTTTAAATTAAAATGAGATGAAAAACATAATTTACATCATTCTGTTTTCTCTTCCACTCACTTTGTTTGCGCAAAGTTCGATGGTGGCATTTAATCATGTGCCTGCCAACGAAGAGATTTTTGAATTGCTTGATGTAGATTACTACCCCGAACTTAAAACCATTCAAAACAATTACAAAACAGGAAAACAAGAAGAGGCTCTTGACGCACTCGCCTTTTATTTTAAAGAAAAATTTTCGGAACGATATTTTTTCGATTGGAAAAATTTTGAATCCCGGTTTAAAGAATACAATCAAATGTATTCCGGAAGGAATGCTTTTCATGCAAAAGATGCAACACTGCATCTTGAGCTGTATCCTGCTGCAACACAATGGAAAATTGGTTTCCAGAACCTTAAAGGCGAAACTGTTGCTGCATATCCATACCGCCATTTAACGCGTCAGCACAAAGCCGGAAGCATTGCACTTTTGTATTATTACTCCGGCGATAAAAAATATTTGAATTACATTCCCGAACAGGCTGCATCTTTAAATGCGGCATTTAACAACAATCAATTCGAAACAATTGAAGACGGCAACGGAGCATACGAAGCATATCGTGCCGGAAACCGTATGTTCAACTGGTTGCAGGTTCATCAAATCCTTTTAGCATCCAACGAATATTCAACTGAACAACAGTTGGAAATGATTCGAACCTTTTTGCATACAGCTGCAAATTTGTACAACGAAAATCCAGAATACAAGGAAGGAAATCACCAAACCCGCGGCATGAGTGCTTTGGCGATGCTGGCATTTCTATTTCCCGAAATAAAAGGCGCCCAACTGTGGAAAACAACTGCCTTACAACGTTTGGAAGAACACCTTGAAAAAGAGATTTATCCTGACGGGTTTCAATTCGAACGTTCCGTGCATTATCACATCGACGACATCGAAAATTATTTTTACCCCTACCAACTGGCACAAATAAACGCGATTGAATTAAAACCCATTTGGGAAACAAGAATAAAAGGGCTTTTTGATGTGTTGCTGAAGATTGCAATGCCCAGTAAAAAAGCCCCGGTTTTACAGGATGACACCGACTCTCCCTGGGCAGAATACAACGAAATCGACAATACCATGGCTTTGGGGGCCGTGTTATTTGGCGAGCCTGACTATGTTTATTTTGCATCATCAAAGGTGGCTTCGGATTATTATTGGTTTTTAAAACCCGAACAATTGGCGCGTTTAAAGTCGGTTAAGAAAAATGAACCACAACTGAGCTCGTGTGAACTTCCTGAAACTGGCTATTATGTGATGCGTAATGGCTGGGACGACGAAGATTTGTATATGATTGTTAGTGCCGGAATTACACCCGAAAAAACGGCGCATCAGCATGGCGATATGTTGGGGGTTCAAGCCTACGCATACGGAAATATGATTCTGCCCAATTATCAGGTACGTTACAATTTAGCCGATTATCCAGAGTTTAAAAACTCGTGGGTAAAAAATGTTGCATTAATCGATTCGGTACCTCACGGTTTAGAGTGGAAGGGAAATGAGGGTGGTAGCGGCTTCGGATTATTCAATTGCCTGCCACACCCTAAAGTTGTTGTTTGGAAAAATACTGATGACTTTGACCTGTTCATTGGAATGCACGATGGAAACAAAAACCTTGGTATTGAAACGTACCGTACAGTGATTTTTGTAAAGGACGGTTTCTGGATTGTTAAAGACCATTTTAACGCAGCCAACACAAAACACAGCACCGGGCAAGTTTGGCAGGGGCATTACGATGTGGAAAAAGAAGGAACACACATTCGTTCGGTATTTCCCAATGGTGCAGGACTGGAAATCATCCAACTGGGTGGATCTGCCGAAAAAATCGCTAAAGCATCTGCACGAGGAAAGGGAAGATGTGTATTTGAAAAAAGCTTTCAAAATGAAACTTCCTGGACAACACTCCTGTTTCCTTTCGGGGATTTTGAAGATCGATTGAAGGTAGATGATTACAATGAATTCAAGGCAGATGACTGGAGATTTGTTTCAAATAAAACAAGCACCGTTAAAACCGATGCAAAACAGGTAATTTACAATAAAAAAGACTATATTATTTTTGAAACTACAGAACTAAAAGTTGGAGAAAAGATAGTTTCGTTAAGTTCAAAATGCGATTTATGGGTGAAGGTGAAC
>JBFHJA010000229.1:0-7212 GCA_041596165.1 Draconibacterium sp.
GTTTCAAAGAGAAATTTCACCCCTTTTTGCTTGGCAATTTTTTTTATTTCGGCATAATTTTTATACGCAGATGATGCCGCAGCTTTGTTTGCAGTAACAATCGATATGTTTGATCGCAGGATATCTTTGTAAATCGATGCTACATTATCAGAAGCAGTGCAATCAATAAATACTGGATTGTAAATATTCATTTCCTTTATTTCCCTGGCAAAACCCTGTAAGTCAGATTTTTTTTCTGAATTTTCAAGTTTTTCCTTACACACGGCAATATCAATTCCGTCGCGGTCGAAAACCATTTTCCGGGAATTTGCTATTCCTGTTAATTTTATATTGAGGTGTTTTTCTTTGAGCAATTTCTCTTGTTGCTTCTGTAACTGTTCAAGCAGGTTTCCTCCTACAGTGCCAATTCCCATCAGAAATACGTTCAATTCTACATTCTCGGAAAGGAAAAATGATTCGTGTACTACATTTAATGTTTTGCGTAAATCTTCATTTCGGACCACCCACGAAATATTCAATTCCGAAGCTCCCTGTGCAATAGCTATAATGTTGACACCACTTTTACCTATTGTTGAAAATAATTTGCCGGCAATTCCAGTGGAATGTTTCATGTTTTCGCCAACAATTGCAACTATTGAAAGCTCGGTTTCTATTGAAATCTTACTGATTTGCCCGTTGATTATTTCTTTTTCAAAATCGGTTTGAATTGCCGCTCTTGCAATTTCTACCGCATTTTCTTCGATGGCAATGCTGATAGAATTTTCGGATGAAGCCTGTGAAATAAGAATTACATTCACATTTTCGCGTGCAAGAGCTGTAAAAAGCCGCATGGAAATTCCGGTAACCCCAACCATTCCAATACCCTGTAAAGTAACGAGTGCAATACCCGAAATTGATGAAATACCTTTAATTATTCTTTCCGGGCTATTTTCAGTTACATGAGAAATCCGGGTTCCAGGATTTTCAGGTTCAAATGTGTTTTTAATGAGAATTGGGATTTGCTTTTTGTAAACAGGCAGGATGGTTGGCGGATAAATTACTTTTGCGCCAAAATGTGACAATTCCATCGCTTCTGAATAAGTAAGTTCAGGAATTGTATAAGCCTTGCTGATAACGCGTGGATCAGCAGTCATAAATCCATTTACATCCGTCCATATTTCAAGAATTTCAGCATCAAGGGCGGCTGCAATAATTGCTGCAGTGTAGTCGGAACCACCTCTTCCAATTGTTGTAAATTCCCCTTTTATATTTTTCGAAATAAATCCTGGGATAACTGCAACTCCTTTAAAATCGACAAAAATATCCTGGATATTTTTGTCTGTAACAGTAAAATCAACAATTGCTTTTCCGAAATTACTGTCGGTTCTAATAAATTCAGAAGAATCGAAACGTTGGGCACCAATAAACTGAGATACAATGTGAGATGAAATCCGTTCTCCAATCCCGGCAATTCTGTCCAGTGTTTTGGCCGTCAATTCGCCAACAAGTGTAATTCCTGTTAAAATCTGTTCAAGTTCATCTAAAAGTTCAGTAACGATAGGATTTATTGATGCTGAGCCATTAAAAAGCTGATGCATAACATCCTGATGGCGGGTTTTAATTTCTGCTAAATTTTTATGGAAATTACCATCTCCTATTGCAGCATTTCGCGCTGCAGCAAGTATTTTGTCGGTAATTCCACCCAGGGCAGACACAACCACTATTACATCGCAGTTTTGATTTTCAACAATGCTTTTTACTTTTCTGATATTTTCGGCCGAACCAACCGAAGTGCCGCCAAATTTTAAGATTTTCATATTTCTGGTTTCTTGTTACTGGATACTTGATGCTGATTTATAATGCTTTGGACTCTGTTTTGAACTCTGAATTGATTAAAAAAAATGGATGAATCGACAGAAGCGGTTCACCCAGATTTACTGTCAGTTTATATATTATTATATTATCGTAGTCTTTCCCGTAATTGCTTCCACAATTTTCGTTTCAAGCTCCTGCGCCAATTCGGGGTTATCGGTAATTAGTTTGCGCACCGTTTCGCGGCCTTGACCCAATTTTGTTTCACCGTAGCTAAACCACGAACCACTTTTTTTAACAATGTTGTACTGAACTCCCAAATCAACAATTTCGCCAGATTTTGAAATGCCTTCACCATACATAATGTCGAATTCAGCTTTGCGGAATGGAGGCGCCACTTTGTTTTTTACAACTTTTACCCTCACATTGTTACCTTGCACTTCTTCTCCATCTTTAACCTGTCCTATCCTTCTTATATCCAATCGAACCGAAGCATAGAATTTTAGCGCATTTCCACCCGTAGTAGTTTCGGGATTACCAAACATTACACCGATTTTTTCGCGCAACTGGTTGATAAAAATAACGCAGGTTTTTGTTTTGCTAATATTTGCTGTGAGTTTGCGAAGCGCCTGTGACATTAAGCGGGCTTGCAATCCCATTTTCGAATCTCCCATTTCACCTTCGAGTTCGGCTTTTGGTGTCAACGCTGCTACCGAGTCGATTACAACAATATCAATTGCACCTGAACGAACAAGGTTATCTACAATTTCCAGGGCCTGTTCACCACTGTCGGGTTGAGAAATCAATAATTCGTCGATGTCGACCCCCAGGTTTTTTGCATAATATGGATCGAATGCGTGTTCTGCATCCACTATTGCTGCAATTCCACCAGCTTTTTGCGCTTCGGCAATGGCATGAATTGCCAGGGTTGTTTTACCCGATGATTCGGGGCCATAAATTTCAATAACTCTTCCTTTCGGATAACCGCCAATTCCAAGAGCTACATCCAAAGCAATTGAACCTGATGAAATAGCGGCAACATCGTCAACCGGACGGTCGCCAAGGCGCATTATTGATCCTTTGCCGTAGCTTTTCTCAATTTTATCCATTGTAAGCTGAAGTGCTTTCAGCTTTTCTTTGTTCATGGCCAGTTTTTCTTCTTTTGTCATGTTCTGTTAAGGTTAAATATTTAACGTTTCAATAATTTGATTTGTGTGGTCTTTTGTGTCAACTTTTTCAAAAACCGTCTCAATAACTCCGTTTCCGTCAATTACAAAAGTTGTACGAATAACGCCCATGTATTTTTTCCCGTACATGCTTTTTTCACCCCATGCATCATATGCTTCCAATATTTCGTGGTTTGTGTCGGCAATAAGGTTAAACTTTAAACCGTAATTGTCAATAAATTTAAGGTGCGATTTTTCACTGTCGGGGCTGACTCCAATCACATCGAAGCCTTTTTCCAACCACATTTCGTAATTTTCGTTCAGATTGCACGATTCGGCAGTGCATCCCGGTGTGTTGTCTTTTGGGTAAAAATAAAGGATGAGTTTCTTCCCTTTAAAATCGCTTAAACTGATTTTTTTTCCGTCCTGGTTAACTCCTTCAAACATTGGAGCTTTGTCTCCTGCTTTCAATTTCGACATAATTAATCCTGTTTTTATGTTGCACAAATATATGTTATTAATGATAAATCTCAGCTTATTTACAATTCAATATTATTCTTCCAAAACCATTTAAATATGAATACACCGCCTTTTTTTTTGTATTTTTACGCTGAACAATGTTTGAAATCACGTTAATATGAATCTAAAATCCAAAATTATATTTCTTACAATATTTGTCCATTTTTTGTTTGTGCCTTTTGGCTCAAAAGGGTGGAGTTTTCAGGAAAACCCGTTAACAAAAGCAATTCAGTTATTTGATAAAGAGAAGTACGCTGAAGCAGAACCAATTTTCAAAAATATACTTGATAACCGGCCAGATGATTTTATGGTCAATTATTTTTATGGTGCCTGCCGAACCGAGAATGGACATTATGGTGCGGAGGATTTAAACTACCTGATAAAAGCAAGCAAAGAAGTAAACCCGTTAAATATCGATTATTATCTCGCTGTGCAATATCATGCTAAAAATCAATGGGAAAGAGCACTTGCTTATTACAAGTTGTATAAATCGGTTGCAAGTGCAAACGAACAGGAGAAAGTTAAATTAGCTTTGAAAATGGAACAATGTTCAAACCATGTTAATCCATATTCTTCGGCTGAAACGGTTGAGATTAATGAAGCCAGTTTGCCAGTTGCCGTAGTGCAAAATGAAGTGCAAACGACTGTGGATCAAATTGTGGAGCAATCGGGAGAAGTTGATTCAAGCTTCTCAAAAATTGAAGAAAACACAAAATTACAGGAAGTTGAAAAATCATTGGTCGACAGGAATGAAAAAATAGTGTCAGAGCCAGATTCTTTATCGCTTAAAGTTGCAAATGAAGAATCATGGAAGGAACCGGTTAAAACTATTCCAGTCAATGAAAGAATAAATTTTAATGTCAATAATGAAATAAAATATATTTCGGTTTCAAATTTTAAGACTGAAGAGGGGAAAAACTATTTTGATGAAGGAACCTTGTCAGAAACAGAATTACAAAAGGTTTTGATAAGGACTGAAATCCTGCGTGGCAAATATAAAACTGCGCAGTCACGGGCTGAAAGAGATTCGATTGGGCAAATAATTCTTTCGTTGGAAGGAGAAGCTTATGAGTTGAAAAATTCAGTTACCCAAATGTTTATGCAGGCAAAAAATGCTGAAAATGGTTATTGGTCAAACGCTTCTACTGAAGAAACTGAGGGTTTTATCAAAGAAATAAATGCTGTTTCAACTAAAATAAATAATGGGAAAACAGTAGATTCAATTAAAAATACAGAAATTATAATACCACCAATTCTTATTCAGGATAAAGAAATTAAAAATGAAGCTTCAAAAGCGAATTCGGGTATTACTTACAAAATTCAGTTGGGAGCATACAGCCGGGGGATTCCAAATAGCCTGAAAGCGGTATTCAATAAAATTTCAATTATACGAAAAGTTGAAAATTATACCGATGAAAATGGGGTAGTGGTTTATACAACCGGCAACCTCACAAGTTTTGAAGATGCTGTTGTTATGCAGAAGCAGGTTATGCAGGAAGGAATAAAAGATCCGATAATTGCTGCATATTTAAACGGAAAAAGAATAACTTTGGAAAAAGCTAAAGAAATTGACAATATCCAATGACATCAAAAGAGACAAAAAGAAAGCCAACGGAAAATTTCAACGATGATATTGTTGAAAATAAATTTCTGATACTGCACAACGATGATGTGCACTCATTTGAATATGTTACCCATGCTTTAATTGAAATTTGCGAACACAGTTTTGAACAGGCAACGCAATGTACAATGATTACACATTACAAAGGAAAATGTGATGTAAAAAAAGGAGGTGTTAGAACATTAAAACCGTTGAAGGACGCACTGATAAATAGAGAACTAAACGCCACAATCGACTAACATGACTATAATCGCCATTATTTTATTAATTCTGCTCGGTTTGCTTTTACTGATGATTGAGTTTGCAATAATTCCGGGAATTACAATTGCCGGAATTGGTGGAGCAGCACTTTTAATAACAAGTGTTTATATCGCATTTACCGGAATCGGTAAAATTGCTGGTTTTGTTACACTGGCAATAGTTTTAATTGTATCTCCTCTTATGATTTACTATTTTTTCAACTCACGCTCAGGTAAAAAGATGATACTTGATTCGGAGATTGGCGGGAAAATCGAAAATTTCAATCCTGAAAATTTGAAAGTGGGTGATACCGGCAAAACAATTGGGCGACTAGCACCGATGGGAAAAATAAAGGTAAATGGAGAACTGGTTGAAGCGCAATCAACCGGAGCTTATATCGATCATCAAACGGAAGTAAGAATTGTTAAAATCAAATCAAATCAAATCATTGTTGAACCAATAAAAAAAGAAAAATATGATTGAACAAATCGGTTTATTAGGAGTAGTAATTTCGGCAATAGTATTGCTAATTATAATGCTATACTTTGTCCCAATCGGACTGTGGTTCTCTGCGCTTGTTTCAGGCGTTAAAATCTCTCTCTTACAGCTGTTTTTAATGCGTTTCAGAAAAGTGCCGCCGGGTGTTATTGTCAGGGCATTAATTGAAGGTACAAAAGCAGGAGTTCATTTAAACCGGGATGCTTTGGAAGCACATTACCTTGCTGGAGGTCACGTGGCAAGGGTAGTGCATGCCTTAGTTTCGGCGGCAAAAGCAAATATTGAGCTTTCATTTAATATGGCTACCGCAATCGACCTGGCAGGACGCGATGTTTTTGAAGCAGTACAAATGTCAGTGAATCCGAAAGTAATAAACACACCGCCTGTTACTGCAGTTTCAAAAGATGGAATCCAGTTGATAGCAAAAGCCCGTGTTACAGTTCGGGCCAATATTAAACAGCTGGTTGGTGGAGCGGGAGAAGAAACTGTTTTGGCTCGTGTTGGTGAGGGGATTGTTTCCTCAATCGGGTCATCTCATTCCCACAAATCGGTTCTTGAAAACCCCGATTTTATTTCTCGTGTTGTTTTGGAAAAAGGGTTGGATGCCGGTACGGCATTCGAAATCCTTTCCATTGATATTGCTGATATTGATATTGGTAAAAATATTGGAGCAGCACTTCAAATGGATCAGGCCGAGGCCGATAAAAATATTGCACAGGCAAAAGCTGAAGAACGTCGATCAATGGCTGTTGCCCTTGAGCAGGAAATGATTGCAAAAGCACAGGAAATGAAAGCAAAGGTTATTGAAGCAGAAGCAAAAATCCCAATGGCAATTGCGGAGGCTTTCAAAGCAGGAAACCTTGGAATTATGGATTATATGAAATATAAAAATATTATGGCAGATACGTCAATGCGGGATTCCATTGCCGGGGATAGCAAAAAAAGTACCTAGTCAAATTACATTGTATTAGAAGATTTGAAAAGCCTTTCGGTAAAAACCGGAAGGCTTTTTATTTATAATTAACCTTGAGAAGCAGTACTTTTTTAAGCAAAAAAAGAGTTACAAAACTAAATTTGTAACTCTCTGTTTTTTGTCGGGGTAGCAGGATTCGAACCTGCGACCCCCTGGTCCCAAACCAGGTGCGCTAGCCGGACTGCGCTATACCCCGATAATATTTCAATTTTCCAGCTTATCAATTTATAGAGATTCGAATATGTGAACCTCCCGATTCAATCGGGATACGCTAGCCGGACTGCGCTATACCCCGATAATATTTTATATGCGGTGAGGGCGGGATTCGAACCCGCGGTACAGTTTCCCGTACGGCAGTTTAGCAAACTGCTGGTTTTAGCCACTCACCCACCTCACCTTATTAA
>JBFHJA010000230.1:0-7211 GCA_041596165.1 Draconibacterium sp.
AACTGCTTATACTGACAGGCCGAAAGAGTTTAAAAACCGTTGGCAACACAATGTTACCAACGGTATTAATTTATTGTTTTTCTCTTTTCAAAATTTAAAGAGATTTTTCTATCTATTTTGGCAATCTTACCAGGTTTTCTGTAGCCATGTTTGTATTCAACTGAGCATCAACCAACGGGTAAGGGAAATATTTCATATTTGAAGTTACCGACGGAGTTAAACCCCGTGACTGCAAATAGGTATTACAAACCTCTTCATATTTTCCAAAACGTAGCAAGTCTGGCCGTCTTTTATATTCAAAAACAAATTCAAAACCTCTTTCATCCAGAATTTTATCGGCCATTTCGGCTTTTGTTGCCGGAACAGGAAAACCAGCATCTCCATACAATGGAGCACCAGCCCTTTTGCGGATTTCATTCAGGTATGGAAGTGCAGCAGTTGGTCCGCTCAATTCGTTTTCAATTTCAGCTTTGCTAAGAATTGCTTCGGCCAAACGGAAAACAGGGATTGTACGGCCATCGTAATAGGCAGGATCTACCATTTCATACGAATATTTCATTGTAGCCACATTTTTAAGCAGTTTAACTGTATCGCTTGGCGGAACTGTTTGTCCGGGCTCGGGCATCATATAGAAAAATCCGTTTTCGGTGGTTTCATCGCGATTGGCAAGTCCTTCATAATTGTAATAAAAGAATTGTTTCCGTGGATCTGCATCGTCATATTTCCTCCAGAAATAGAGAGAAACAGCATAATATTGCCAACGGTTTTGCACTTCGGGATGATCGGACGGTCCGAAATGGTTTGTTATTTCGCCACCATTTTGCGAAGCTTCATGCATGATGCAGAAAATCATTCCGGCATCGTGTTTATTGCTTTCCGACCAAATGTTTTTGAAATCGGGATTCAAAGTATAAACTTTTTCATCTCTTAACTGAAGAACCATGTCGATGTAGGTTTTTGCATTTGCGTAATCATGTGAACGCATATAAACATTGCCCAGCAACATAGCAGCTGCGCCCTTTGTAGCCCTTGTTAATCCATCATTTAAACTCCATGAATTTGGAAGATTTTCGATAGCATATTTACAGTCCTCGATAATTACTTTATCAACTTCAGCAACAGAAGAGAGAGCCATGTCATAAGTTTCGGTTGGACTAATTACTTCAGTAATCAGTGGCACCGGACCCCAGGCATCTGTGGCATCACGATAAGCCAAAGCTCTTAAAAAACGGGCTTGCGCAATTACCTGTTTCTTTTTGGTTGCGTCAATTTCAACATCGGCAACCCTGTCAATCAGTAAGTTTGCATTACTAACTACCTCAAACATGTATCTCCAGTTGTACCGGAAATACCGGTTGTTTGCGTCGTAAGTAAAATTGCTCAGTTTGGTTGGGTCACCGGCTGCAGTGGAGAAACCCATGTCGGTTGTGTAATCGGTAGTCATTACCAGATAACCGTTGTAGTACATCCAGCCATCGCCAGGAAATGGAGCAAGGTCGGCATAAACGCCAACAAGTGCTGCATTGATATCACTTTCTGTTGAATAGGCATTTGACGTAGTCATGTCGCTGTACATTTGTGGTTCAAGGTCGGTGCAACCCGCTATTAAAACCAGAGCTAACAGATATATTATGTTTTTCATGTTATTTGTATTTTTCATGTTATTAATTATTAGCCTTTTTAAAATGTAACGTTTAACCCTACTGTAAACGATTTCATACTTGGATACGAGTTAAAATCGAGCCCCCCACCAGCATTTGCCGTTTGCGAACCTTTTGCTTCGTAACCTTTTGTATCAACTTCAGGATCCCATCCTGAATATTTAGTAAGCGTAAACAAGTTTTCGGCTACAACATAAAGTCTAACAGAACTTAGAAAATTGATTCCCGAAGGAATAGTATAACCTAAAGTAACATTTTTTAGCCTCAGGAAAGATGCGTCTTCGATAAAGTGGCTGTTTGTGTATCCACCGTATTGTGCATAATAGAAACCATTTCGTGGTTGGTCTGTATCCGTGTTGGTTGGTGTCCAACGATTCAGTGCGTCAGTAGTTCTATTCCATTCCAGGTTCATGTTTGTCATGTTCAACAAATCATTACCTACTGATCCGTAGAAGAAAAGAGACAAATCGAAATTTTTGTAGTCGAAATTATTTGTAAAACCAAAAATAAAATCGGGTTGAGCTGAGCCAATAATTGTACGGTCGTCGGAAGTAATCAAACCATCCGGCACACCCTCCGGACCTGAAAGATCTAAATATTTTGGATCTCCCGGTTTAGAATTGGGTTGAGCTGAATAAGTTTCACCTTCCTGTAAAACGCCATCATAAACATAGCCAAACAATGAACCCAAAGGTTCACCTTCGCGAATAACAGCATACTGTTCTTCCGATACATTACCAACAGGTTTTGATGAAGTAATATAGATTTCACTTTCGCCACCCAAGCTGACTACTTTATTTCTGTTTAATGCAAAATTAAAACGGGTTTCCCATTTAAAATCACCGGTGGTATTTATCGAGTTCAATTCAACTTCAAAACCTTTGTTGGCTATTTCACCTACGTTTGACTGAACAACAAAGAATCCTGAGTAAGTTGGAAGATTTTTTTGGATCAATAAATCATATGTTGATTTTGAATAAGCATCAACAGAAAGTCCCAGTCTTGAATTAAAGAAACCCATGTCCAACCCAAGGTTATACTGCGAAGTAGTTTCCCATTTTAGAGTTGGGTTTTCAGGAGTATTCGGATTGAGGTGTGTTCCAGCAGTATTTGTTGTTCCGTCAAAGGTCAGGTGGGTGTTGCTCATCAATGCATAAGAAGCATATTCACCAACCTGGTCGTTACCGGTTTTACCATAACCAATTCTCAATTTCAGGTTTGAAAATGTATTCAAATCCTGGATAAATGGTTCCTGATCCAAACGCCAGGCTAAAGATCCTGAAGGGAAAGTTCCCCACCGTTGGTTTGAACCAAACCTTGAAGATCCATCACCCCTTAAAGTAAATGTAGCCAGGTATTTTTCTTTATATGAATAGTTGAACCTCCCAAAAAATGAAACTAGAAGGCTCTCTTTTTTATAAGAAGAAACCCCGGTTATTGTAGAAGCTGCCCCAACATTGTTATAAGAAAACAAGTCGGTTGAAAAGCCTTTAACGCTTATTGATTCATTTTGGTAACCATATTTTTGGTATGAATAACCGCCCATTACATTAAATGAATGGTCAGTATCAATTACTGTTTTGTAACTAACAGTTGCATCAAGAAGCTGATTGAGTGAAGAAAACTCATTTCTGCTGGCTACCCCATTGTCGATACCACCTTGATAAGTAGAGCGAGGCAAATATTTGCCCTGAAAACTGTGAAGAAGTTCAACACCTCCGTTTACCTTGAAAACAAGGTTTTTAATTGGCTCAACTTCAATAAACATATTTCCGTTGAATTTATCTTTTGTTTGGTCGTTTGTACGCTCTAAAAGGTTGGCTAACGGATTGTCTCCTCTTCCTCCGGGAGGTCTTCCATAAGTTCCGTCTTCATTAAAAGCCGGGACAGTTGGGTCGTAGGTTAAAATACCCAGCAACACGTTTTGATACAAAATATTACCACTGTACAACTGGAAATTCGAATTTTCGCGTTGGGCAAAAACTGTAGCACCAGCTCTAACATAATCATTTACAGTTTGGTCGATATTTAAACGGCCTGACATACGTGAAAAGTCGGTATTTTTCAAAACACCTTTTTGATCGAAATAACCAAGACTTGCCAAAACTTTTGTTTTTTCGCTGCCACCTTTAAACTGGATATTGTGATCCTGAACAACACCTGTGCGCGAAGTTTCTTTAATCCAGTCGGTATTTATATTCGATTGCAATTGAGATTCAGTATAAACTGCATTTTCTGCATTTTCCTGACCGTCAATTTCTTTGTAAAGTGCATTTGCCAGGTTCATATACTGCTTTCCATCAAGCATCTCAAATGGGTTGACAATTTTTTGGGTTCCCACGTAACCATTATAAGTGATTTCGCTTTCGCCGGCTTTTCCGCGTTTTGTTGTAATCAAAATTACACCGTTTGCACCGCGTGCACCATAAATGGCTGTTGCCGAAGCATCTTTCAGAATTTGCATCGATTCAATGTCGTTCGGGTTAATATCTGCTCCATTTGTAGTTGGGAAACCATCCACAACATACAAAGGTTCGTTATTACTACTGATCGAGTTTGAACCACGAATCCTGACGGAAATACTTCCACCCGGTGCTTTTGAGTTTTGAGTAACAACAACTCCGGCCGTACGACCCTGCAATGCCTGCGCTGCACTGCTGACGGTTCCACCCATATTCATGTCTTCGCTGGAAACTGAAACAACAGCACCTGTTAAATCGCTCTTTTTTTGCGAACCATAACCAATTGCAACAACTTCTTCAATACCAATTGCATCAACTCCCAATGTAATATTTATTGTTGTTTGGTTACCAACAACAGCTTCCTGTGTTTTCATTCCAATAAATGAAAAAACCAATGTTGCGTTTTCGGGGATATTTGGCAATGTATATACCCCATCGATATTTGTAACAGTTCCGTTTGTTGTACCTTTTATCAATACCGTAACACCGGGCAATGTTTGTCCGTTTTCGTCGGTAACTTTACCGGAAAGCGGTTTTTGTTGTGCCGAAAGTTTTTCTATGGTTGTGATTGACTTATCCGGACTTAACAGTACAAGGTCATCGTCCATAACTTTATAGCTAATTCCTTGTCCGTCAAATAATTCATCTAGAATTTGTTCAACTGTGGCACCATTTGCTTTTACAGTTACAAGTCGTTCAACCCCAACTTGCTCGCGTATATAAAAAAATCTGAAATTGCTAGATTCTTCAATTTCCCGGAGAACATCAACAACCTGTTTATTTTCTGCTTTAAAGTTGAACTTTGTAGCCTGCGAGTAAACTGTTGCCGAAACTTGCATTAAACCTGCCAAAAACAGGAGCATTGTTAATTTCATCATTAAAACCCATTTTTTAACCCTTCTGTCATGCAGAAAGGCATTCATACTCAATTTTTTCATAAATTTGAAATGTTTTGATTAATACTGAATTGGTGGCTTGCCACCAAAAAATTTCGAAACTTTTGAAGCCGGGTAGTGTGTCCGCACTGTCCGGCTTATTTTTTCATATTTTATTTATTTCATACTCATT
This sequence comes from Draconibacterium sp., assembly GCA_041596165.1. Classification (GTDB taxonomy): domain Bacteria; phylum Bacteroidota; class Bacteroidia; order Bacteroidales; family Prolixibacteraceae; genus Draconibacterium. The sequence goes on from JBFHJA010000230.1 coordinate 5,192, forward strand.
CATATTTTTAATTCAATTTTTGTTGTTTGTTATTTCTATTTTTTGTCCTTCAATTTTATAATCTATTGGCAGCGTTTTTTTCAAAATCTCAAGTATTTCGATGATTGATTCATCTTTAATTGTTCCATCGAAGTGCAGCTCCATTATTTCTTTTCTTTTCACCTCTATATCAACTCCATATTTACGCTCCAGCAGTACAACAAGGTCTTTTAACTCCATGTTTATAAAAATGAGTTTGTTGTCCTTCCAGGAAGTAAACCATTTTGTATTTACTTTTTTAACGGAGGCATCTTTAGTTTCCCTGTGTAAAACCAACTGTTCTCCGGGTTTTAAAACCAAATCTTCGCTTATTTTAAAATTCTTTGATGATTGAATGACAACACTACCATCTTCAACAGTTGCGGTAACTTCATTTTCGTTGTCATACGCTTTGACATTAAATTGTGTACCTGTAACTTTTACGTCAAATGCATCGGTATGAACAACAAAAGGCTTTTTTTTGCTTTTTGCCACTTCAAACCACGCTTCACCCTGCAGAAATACTTCCCTGGAATTCTGCTTTCCTTCAAGACTGTATTTTATGCGCGAATCGGCATTAAGAAAAATTACTGAACCATCGGGTAGTATTACTTCTGAAATTGAGCCTTTGGGAGAATGAGCAGCATAATATTCAGGTTCCGAACTAAAATTTAGCGATGAAACATAAAAGCCAATAATTAAACCCGCAACCAAAACAGCAGCTATTTTTAAGGCTGAATAAAAAATCCGGTAATCCGACTTTTGTTTTGGCTCATTTTTTTCGATACTACTCCAAACCCGGTTAAAAACTTTTTGCAAATCGTGTGGAACGACCCCGTCTTCAGGAATAGTTTCAATTTCTTTAAGTAATTGTTCTTTTAAAAGAAATTCCAATTCAGGTTTATGGAAAAGGGTGTGCATTTTCTGCTTGTCCATATCTGTGGCAAAATCATTTTTGCCATTTTTCAGAATATTTCGAATTTGATCGTTCATTTGTGTTTTATTTCCTTCGCATTAATATTTTGAATTATACCCCTTTCAATATTGATAAATCCAAAGAAGGGATTCCATTCGAGGAGTAACGAACGGAATCCTTCAATTCAAACTAACTAAAAAACTATATATGAAAAAAAAGTATATCAATTTTAATGCTCTTTGCAGGTAATACGAATAGAGTTATGGATTTACTCATTCAATTTTAATAATATTTTACATGTTGTTGATATTTAGAATAATACAAGGAGAAAAATAACGGTAAAGCTTGGAAGTTGAGTTTTACTTATTTTAAAAACAGCGATTTTTAAAAGATGAGTTTTAGACATTCCATTCTCCTCATAAGAGAACTCAGAACTTATTCGAATAATTTAGCTTAGAATTATAACGCAGATGCTAATTTTGGCCTTTGTAATAATTTCAAAAAACTAATTATATTCAGCGTTAAAATCAAGTCCATTTCATGAATAAATTAATAAAACTTGGTGTAACTCTTGTCTTTCTGTTTAATCTGATATCGGGTTTTGCACAGGACGAACAAAAAATACCCAATCTCAAGGTTTACCTTTCTGAAGACAAAAGTTCGTATGCCGGAATGCTGATGGTAAATCAAATCTGGACACGCTATATAATGAATAATCCTGATATAAACGGAGTAGAACAATACAGTGATTTCGATATTGGGATTCGGCGCAGTAGGTTGATTTTTTATACTTCGCTCATGGACCGCGTTTTTATTTACACGCAGATTGGTTACGATGGACAGACCTATCAGACAAAACAAATACCGGCAATTAATTTATATAATGCTGAAACTGAGTTTGTTTTAAGTAAAGATAAATTTCATGTTGGGTTTGGACTAAATACGTGGAACGGGATTTCGCGGTATAACAACAGTAACTTTGCCCAATTACTTGTTGTTGACAATCCAGGTTTTGCCTATCCAGTCGAAGAAACATTTGACAGATTTGGCCGTCAGTTAGGCATTTACGCAAAAGGATCACTGGGC
>JBFHJA010000231.1:0-7211 GCA_041596165.1 Draconibacterium sp.
CAAAAACAAGAAACCCAAAAACCCAACATCATTTACATAATGAGTGATGACCATGCTTACCAGGCAATCAGCGCCTATGGTTTTGGGCTGAACGAAACACCCAATATCGACAGGCTTGCTACTGAGGGCGCAATTTTTTCAAAAGCCTGTGTTACAAACTCAATTTGTGCGCCCAGCCGTGCAGTAATGCTTACCGGAAAACACAGTTTTATTAATGGTAAAGTTGATAATATGTTGCCGTTCGACTGGGATCAGGAAAACTTCCCGAAAATTCTCCGGGCAAATGGCTATCAAACTGCAATGATCGGGAAAATCCACCTCGACGGGATTCCTCAGGGATTTGACTTTTCAATGGTTTTGGAAGGCCAGGGGCATTATTACAATCCCGATTTCTTTATCGACGGAGAAAAGAAAAGAATTGAAGGCTACTGTACAGAAATAATTACCGAAACAGCACTTGACTGGTTAAAAAACAAACGCGACCAAACAAAACCGTTTTGCATGCTGTATCACCAAAAAGCACCTCACCGCAACTGGTTGCCTGCACCAAAATACGTAAACCTTTATGATGACGTAACTTTTGATCCTCCTGCAAACTACTTCGATGATTATGAAGGCCGTGGAAGAGCTGCAAAAGAACAGGAAATGAAAGTTGACGGACATGCCATGTGGGGACACGATTTCAAATTGATTGTTGATCCAAACGGCGATACTACTGCGTTTTATAACGACATAAAAAGAATGAACCCTGAACAACGCGCCAATTGGATGGCAGCCTACGAAAGTGAAAACCAGGAATTTCTTGCCAAAAAACTGACAGGAAAAGAACTCGCTCTTTGGAAATTTAATCGTTACATTAAAGATTATCTTGCTTGCATTAAATCGGTTGATGACGGTGTTGGTGAAGTTTTAAATTATTTGGAAGAAGCCGGATTAGCTGAAAATACAATCGTTGTTTACACTTCCGACCAGGGATTTTATTTGGGAGAACACGGTTGGTTCGACAAACGTTTTATGTATGAAGAATCATTCAAAACTCCGCTTTTAATGCGTTATCCAAAAGAAATTAAATCTGGCACAAAAATTAACAAACTTGTTCAAAACCTGGATTTTGCCCCTACGTTTCTGGATTATGCCGGTATAGAAATCCCTGCTGATATGCAAGGCGAATCTTTCAGAAAATTGGTTAGCGGTGAAACAAGTGAATGGCGCGATGCAGTGTATTACACGTATTATGAATACCCTTCGGTGCACATGGTTAAACGTCATTACGGAGTCGCTACCGAACGATATAAACTGATGCATTTTTATTATGATATCGACGAGTGGGAAATGTATGATTTACAAACCGACCCATCGGAAATGCAGAATATTTATAACGACCCGGCTTATGCTGACGTGCAGAAAATGATGCATGAAAAGCTAATTGAACTTCGGGCAAAATATGGCGACAGTGATGAAAATGACCAGAAATTCATTAAAATTTATCTTGATGCCATGGAAAAACAAGCACAGGCACGAGCGGAGCGGCAAGCAAAATAATAAAATCTGAAAATATTAAGAATGGCATCCTTTTTTAATGGGGTGCCTTTTTTTATATAATTTAGTCGGGGTATTACATAAATTGCAAACTGGCAATAATTCAGGCAAAACAAAATAAATAAGCACAATGAAAATATCAGCACTTGTTTTAATTTCTCTTTTAATCAGTTTGTTGTTTCCAACCAATAATCTGAAGACAAAAATTGCAGTTCCAGAAACAGATACCGCTTTCATTTACCTCAAAGATTTTGGATTGCGAAACACAAAAAAGAAAGATTGCAACGCCTTTATCAACGAAGCAATAAAATCAGTGGAACCTGGTAAACCAACAGTACTTGTTTTTACACGTGGTGAATATCATTTCTATCCAGATGAGAGCAACCAACGTAATTATTTCGAATCGAACACAAGCGATGAAAACCCCCGTAACTGTGCAATTTTGTTCGAAAACATGAGCAACATTATTATTGAAGGCAACGGTAGCAACCTTGTTTTTCATGAACAAATGCAACCTTTTACTTTCGACAAATGCAAAAATATGATTCTCCGAAATGTGAATATCGACTGGGAACAGCCATTAATTGCGCAGGCACAGGTATTAAGCGTAACTGAAAAATCGATACGGGTAAGCATCAATTTAAAGGAATCGCCATTTAGAATAGAGGAAGGAAAAATCTTTTTTGGAACCTCAGAAGAAAACCTCGAACCCTGGAAAAGCACCATGGAGTTTGACAGAAAAGGTCATTTTGTAGTACCGCAAACAGGAGACTCTGGTTGCCTTGGAAGAGGTTGGGAAAAATATCTTGCCGAAAACATATTGCCCGGAACCGTCGAAATCCATTTCCCTTTTCTTCGAAAACCGGCTGTTGGAAATTACCTTGTCATGCGCCATGCAGAGCGCATTCATTCGGGTATTTTTATACAGGATTCAAAAAATATTAAAGTTGAAAACGTAAACTTATACCATGCCACCGGTTTGGGTATTTTGGCACAATTCAGCGAAGATTTGACTTTCGAAAGGTACCGAGCAATCCCCAATGTCAGCAAAAACCGCTATTTTGGTGGCGGCGACGATGGTCTGCAAGTGTCGAACTGCAAAGGGCAAATTACCGTTACAAACTGCGAATTTGCAGGTTTAATGGACGACCCAATCAATGTGCATGGTACAAGCGTTCAGGTTGTTGAAAAACTTTCGGACAAACAGTTGAAATGTAAATTTATGCACCACCAAAGTGTAGGATTAAATTGGGGACATTCGGGCGATAAAATAAGTTTTATTGAAAATTCAGTAATGAAATCAATTGGCGTGGGTACAGTTGCTACCTTCAGATTAATTGACAAGGAAAACTTCATATTGATTTTCAAAGAGGCTGTTCCAAAAGAACTTGAAGAGGGCGATGCGTTGGAAAACCTAACCTGGAGCCCTGATTTGAACGTTTCAAACAATCATTTTAAAAGTTGCAGGGCACGCAGTCTGTTGGTTTCAACGCCGGGGAAAGTGGTAATTGAAAACAATATTTTTGAATCGAGCGGAAGTGCAATTCTTATTGCAGGCGATGCCAACAACTGGTTTGAGTCGGGTGCAGTTACCGATGTGCTCATTAAAAACAATGTTTTTACAGAATTGTGCAACACAAGCTCTTACCAGTTTTGCGAGGGAATTATTTCAATTTATCCCGAAATCCCTGTTTTGAACGAAACCACTCCCCCATTTCACAAAAACATTAGAATTGAAAACAACAAATTTCACCCTTTTGATTACCCTGTACTTTTTGCCCGTTCGGTAAATGGAATTTCATTTAACAATAATACGATAAACCGAAGTACACGCTTTGAACCTTATCACAGCAGGAAATTCACATTTTCATTTGAAGCATGTAAGGCAATTAAAATTTCCGGCAACACATTTTCGGAAGGTGTTTTAGGGAAAAATATTCAGCTGAAATGGACAGATTTAAATGAATTAAATTCAGATCAAAACAAAGAGCTTGAAATTAAAATCAGCAAATAATGAGATATTTACGTACAAATACATTGTATTCTTAAATTTCGCTCACCCTGATTTTTTTCTTTTTGAGTTTATAGTTATTGGTGCGTTCAATAACTTGTTCAACTTCCGAAGATGGCACAGCAACGAAGGCACAATCCTGTTTTATTTCAATAATTCCCAATTGTCCGGCGGTTAAATTACCCTGCTTTAAAAACAAACCGGCAATGTCGCCCTTTGATATCTTATCCCTTCTTCCGCCTGAAATGTATAATGTTTTCCACTGTTCAGTTTCCTGATTCGCAATCCCTGTCAACTGATTTGCACGAAGCGTTTCAGGCTGTAATTCGCTCACAAAATCGGGCAATTCCTCTTCTTCCCAAATTAAAATATAAGCAGTTCCATCCGAGTTCATCCGGGCAGTTCGACCATTTCGATGGATGAATTCTTTACTTCGAAGTGGAAGATGATAATGAATTATAAACCTGATTTCGGGGATATCGATTCCACGAGCGGCCAAATCAGTTGCAATAAGTAATTTGTGTGTTCCGTTTCTGAATTTTATGAGCGCACGCTCACGGTCCAATTGTTCCATTCCACCATAAAAACAACCATGAGAAATTCCGTTTTCGGTCAAATACTCACTTACACGTTGTATCGAATCTTTAAAGTTACAGAAGATTATTCCAGGTTGATTTTCCAGACAGCCAAGCGCTTCAGCAAGTGTTCCCAATTTATCTTTGTCGGGAGAAAGTATGATTTTATAATCCAGTTGCGGAACTCCATCATCGAGATAATCAACATAAACGGGGTTTTTCAGATTTACAAAATCGGGAACTTTAACCTGAAAAGTTGCCGAAGTCAATATTCGTTTCTGAACATTGGGGAGCAACCCAACAATTTCGCTCATTTCTGCTTCGAAACCAATTTCAAGTGATTTGTCAAACTCGTCAAGTACAAGTGTTTTTATATTTTCAACCGGAAACCTGTCTCTCCGAAGATGGTCGGCCACGCGACCGGGAGTACCGATCAAAACTGCAGGGCGGTGTTTCAAATCTATTTTATCCAATTGTCCGGTTCTTCCGCCATAAACTGCATTTATTTTGAATCCCGTTCCCATTTCACGGGCAACCTGTTCAATTTGAATGGCAAGTTCGCGCGATGGTACCAAAATTAAAACCTGGATTTCATCGCAGGCAGCGTCTAATTCTTTGATTACGGGCAATAGAAATGCAAGTGTTTTTCCTGTTCCGGTAGGTGAAAGTAAAACTATTTCCGGGTTTGAATGAATTGCATCCTGCGTTTCCACCTGCATCTGATTCAAAGCTTCAATGCTAAATTTTCCCAGAATATCTTTCTGGCTTTTTATTGATTTTGACATGCTGCAAATGTAGGGTTATTTTGCAGAGATCGTGAAATGAAATTTGAACAGCATCACCAACTTCCGGCCGGGGAGAATAGAAAATCGGTTGGGGAATCAATATCATATAAATACTGGTATCCGCTTGTTTCTCTTTTACAAAAAGGATCAAGAAGTAAAAGCATCTTTTCGTAGCCCTTTCTTGTCAAATTGCAATAAAAATTTACGCCGTTATCAGATACAATTCCTTCATCCTCCTCTGAGATACAAAAGATCAGACTACAATTTCTGGGTTCAATAAAATCAACTTCTGTTATATCGATTTGATCTTTCCCTGAATCCAGAAAATCCTGAACAAACTGCCGGAATTTTATCGATTCTTCCCGTTTAAAATCATATAACCGAACCATGTCGTCGCCATATTCATCTGTATTTTCAATGTAATCTAATCTCATATTCGTGGTTCTTTTTAAACCGTATTTTTAGCGCGATTTTGCCGTTAAATAAAATTTTTGGTCCAATATTAATAAAAAAACTTCCTCATTCAAAGTCAATTAAATGAGGAAGTTTTAAGCAAGAATTACAAGTTTAGGCTTTCGCTTTTTTCTTATTAATCGAAATGTAAAGTACAATAAAAGCCACGATTAGGATAATCGGCAAAACCATCATATTGCGCAGTGTAATTGCCGGGCCTGAAGTTTCGATAGACCTACCCATGATTGGCAGCACCATTGAAGTAGCCACAAAACCTGCCCCTCCAAGAATCGACATTCCGAGTGCACCACTTTTGGGAACATATTCGGATGTAACACCAATCATTGTTGGCCAGAAATAGCAAACGCCAACGGCAAAAACGGCAGCCGAAGCCAAAGTCATTGCAGCACCTGTGGAGATACTTAACAAATACAAACCGATTGTTGCAATAATTGACGAACCCAGCAAAACACCTGTGGGGTTTAATCTGTGTATCAGGCCACCAGCGAAAAAGCGGCCAACTGCCATAATTCCTGTAACAACTACCAAAATAATCATTGGATTAATCCCGTTGGTTTCAAGCAATGCGTTAATCCACTGAGTAGTACCTAACTCTGTTGAAGATGTGAGTAACATGCAACCAAAAATCAAGGGGAACAATAAACTGATTTTATTTACAAGACGCCCTTCGATTATAATGAAAACAGTAACAATTGCAACTATTATTATTGGCAGGGTATAACTTGCCGTAACTGCATCGGCAACTGTAGCGTTTGTTGCCATAAGAATCATAAAAATTACGGCAAGAGTAATTGTGATGGGTGCACCAACATTGCGCATCATTTCTTTATAGCTTACGCCTGTAGAAACACGTTCGGTTTCGGGGATTTTCTGTCCGAAGAACAGGAAGCCATAAATGGCAAGCGGAATAAACAACACGCCCACGAGCACCTGCCACGGAAGGTTTATTTGATCCATAATTAACCACGCCAGAATTCCACCGATAACAATTCCGCCGGGGAACCAAACATGGAAACGGTTGAGCATTTTAGTTTTCTTATCAGGAAAAAGGGCCGTAACAAGCGGGTTGCAAGCCGCTTCAACACTGCCGTTTCCCAGCCCGATAAAAACATTGGCAATAAAAAGTGAAGTATAATCCTTTGCCATTAACAATAAAACAATGCCAACGAGGTGCATTACAAAAGCTGCCCAAATGATGCTTTTTGTTTTCACGATGTCGATAAAATAACCACCGGCAAACATGGCTACGGCAAAACCCCAGAATGCAGGCGCAAAAGCACGCCCAACTTCTTCTTTCGACAAGCCATAAACATCCGTAAAAACCCCTTCTATTTTTGCCCTGATGGCAAACGTAATCGCAGTAACAAGCAGTGCCAGACAAGCGGCAATAAAAAGTCTTTTTTGATTTACATCTTTCATAATAATTTGGTTTTAAATAGTTTAAATATTTATTGATTAGTTTTTTATGTCTTGAACTGCTTTTTTTCCGGCCAAAAATTTAATTGCCTGTAAAAGTAGTTTTCGGTAATCTTCCGATTCAAAAGTGCGGTAATCATGGCCTGGCTGAATATAAACTACCTGCGAATTATTGTATTTGTGTTGCCAGGCAATATATTCCATGCTTTTCGGATGGCGGGTGCTTAACAAAGGGATAACATCGTCGGAGATACGCACGTTACCATAAATTTCGTCAAAAAAGCGTGGCTCCTTTAGACCAATTGTAACCGGCGTATAATTTTCAACTTTGCTGTAAACCCAAATATCATGCTCATAATTTGATTGCTCCTCTTTTGGAATGCCCCTGGCTGGTTCAACATATTTGCCGCC
>JBFHJA010000232.1:0-7184 GCA_041596165.1 Draconibacterium sp.
GGGTAATCCCGGCGGTTTGTTAAACGAGGCAGTTGAAATTGTAAACCTGTTTGTTCCAAAAGGGTCAGAAATTGTTAGCACCCGGGGGAAAGTAACGCAGTGGGACAAGGTTTATAAAGCTACTTCCAATCCTGTTGATACTACTATTAAAATTGCGGTTTTAACAAATAGCGGATCGGCTTCGGCTTCCGAAATTGTTGCCGGTGCAATTCAGGATCTCGACCGTGGAATTATTGTTGGGACACGTACTTTTGGAAAAGGTTTGGTACAAACAACACGCGATTTGAGCTACAATACAAAACTTAAAGTTACAACTGCCAAATATTATATTCCCAGCGGACGTTGCATTCAGGCACTCGATTATTCGCACCGCAACGAAGACGGCAGCGTGGGAACTGTTCCCGATTCTTTGATTTCTGAGTTTACAACAAAAAAAGGACGTAAAGTTTATGATGGTGGTGGTGTTGTTCCGGATATCAAACTTGAAAGCGAAACATTGAGTAGTTTAAGTATAGCCCTGATTACCAAATTTATGGTTTTCGATTTTGCTACAAAATATTCAAATGAAAATGCAACTATTGCATCTCCGGAGGAATTTGACGTTACCAGCGATATTTACAATCAGTTTATCAGCTTTGTAAAAGGCAGTAATTTTGTTTATGAATCTGATTCGGAAGAAGAACTCGATGATTTAATCTCACATGCAAAAAAGGAGAAATATTACGGTCTGGCGCAGAAAGAGTTTGAAGCACTGAAAGCAAAATTAGCTCCTGATTTTGATAAGGATGCCAATGATTTCAGTGACGAGGTGAAAGAGTTGTTAAAAGATGAAATTGTTTCGCGCTACTATTACCAAAAAGGCGCTATTCGTGCTGCAATTCACGATGACAAAGGAATTAAAAAAGCCATTGAAGAGCTGAATTCTGAAACTGCTTACGCTGGTTATTTTAAAAGCGGAACGGTAATTTCGATGAACTAAAAAAGATTTTAAAAACTATAGACGAAAAGAAAGGAGGTTTTTTGCCTCCTTTTTTGTTTTATACCATTTCTGTTAATTTAGCACCAGATTCAACAAATAAATATTTTTAATATGAAGAATTTAAAACGATTTGTCTTACCGGCAATCCTTTTGTTAATCTCAATTTTTTCGAAATATTTTGCAGGAAATTTTGATCTTTTTGATCCTAAATTCAACGCATTTTTCGAAATGTTGGGTTCGGTGCTTTTAATTGTTAGCTTCTCCTGGATGCTGATTGCCGGAATCCGGACTGCAAAAAGAATTTTTATGGAACAGTTTGATACAACGCAGGAAGACAACCTACGTTCGCGTAAATATCAAACCCAGTTTAATATTTTGGAAAGAATAATTGTGTTCCTAATCATTATCATTTCGGTTGGCTTGATTTTAATGCTTTTCGAGGATGTTCGCCGTATCGGAATCAGTTTATTTGCATCAGCCGGAGTTGCCGGTGTTATCATTGGTTTTGCAGCGCAACGAATTATCGCGACGGTAATTGCAGGTATTCAAATTGCTATAACCCAACCCATCAGATTAGACGATGTTGTGATAATTGAAGGTGAGTGGGGAAAAATTGAAGAAATTACCTTGACCTACGTTGTGGTACATATCTGGGACAAACGCCGATTAATTGTTCCGACCACCTATTTTTTTGAGAAACCTTTCCAGAACTGGACCCGCAAATCTGCCAAAATCTTGGGCACCGTTTTTATTTATACGGATTACAATGTACCTTTTGATGAACTCCGTAACGAACTTACCCGGTTATTGGAAAGTTCACCGCTGTGGGACAAAAAAGTAAATGTATTGCAAGTTACTGATTCAAAAGAACGAACTGTTGAAGTAAGGGCATTAATGAGTGCAAAAGATTCAAGTATTGCGTGGGACCTGCGTGTTTATGTACGCGAAAATCTGATAAAATTCCTGCAAAAAAACTATCCTGACAGTTTGCCGAAAACCCGTGTTGTTATCGATGAACCGAAAGGGAATATGAAATAATTTTATTCCTTATTTGCTTTTTTCTTCAAATAACAGTTCATCCAAAACAAAATGATGACTACAACAATTAATACTTTCTATTCTTGATTCTAAAAATCCATCAACTAAAAACTCAATGAAAATCTATTTTGCCGGTTCAATCCGTGGTGGTCGGGAAGATGCGACTCTTTATTTTCAAATAATCGATTACCTGAGAACTTTTGGCGAAGTGTTAACTGAACACATTGGTGACCAAAATTTAAGCGATATGGGCGATGACGGTCCGACAGATAAATTCATCCACGACAGAGATTTGGCGTGGCTGCAATCGTCGGATATTTTGATCGCTGAAGTTACTACCGTTTCGATGGGTGTAGGTTACGAAATTGGTCGGGCTGTTGAAGCGGGTAAAAAAGTCTTATGCCTATTTCGTCCTGAATCGGGCAAAAACCTGTCAGCAATGATTACCGGTTGCGACGATTTAACTCTGTTTAAATATTCAGATTTAAAAGAAGCGGAAGAATGCATTTCTAAATTTATAGGCAACAGTATTTTATAAAATATACTTTTGTCTTATTTTTTATGTCAGATATACAGCTATTTATGAATTTGAGGATTAAAAATAGTTGACAAACTTCCTTTAATGTCATACATTTAGATAAATTTCTTTCTAAATATGATATGAAAAAAGTAACTCTTTTAATATTAATTGTCATTGGTTTTACGACCACATTATCGGCCCAGTTTACCCGGATATATAATAAAAAATGGTCTGTTGGTATCGGTGCCGGCGGTAGTTATAATGAAGATAAATCAATATATAGTCCCTTGCAAATAGCTTATGTGGTCCGTTATTTAAATCCTTCTGCTGATATTATTTTGGAAAATCGGTTAACATATAACGAAGGTATTGATATCGTTAATCCCCTGTTAAATTTGAAATATAAACTAAACAACGGTTATTTGTTTGATGAAACAATTACTATTAAACCATTTTTGTTTGGTGGTCCGGGATATATGTGGAAGGATGGCGCGAATGGATTCAATTTTGATGGTGGTGGCGGATTCAAATTCCAGTTAAAACCAAATATTAGTTTTTGTTTAACGGGAGTTTATATTAAAAATATTGAAGAAATTTCAGGTGCAGACATGACTGATGATCACTGGCAAGTAAGTTGTACAGTTGAGATTGTTGTAATCAAAAAAAAATAAGTTGATACTGCTTAAAACCGATATTTAAACCCAATCCGTGCCACCTGTGTTTCGTAATAATTTTCGTAAAGTGCGGTAAAACCGTCTCCTTGATATTCCTGCCGGACACCGAAATTGTTGAAAATGTCACTGAACGAGAAGGTGATTTCACCGTTTCCTTGCAAAATGACTTTTTTGATTCCGAGGTCAATCGAAGAGCGAGCCAACTGTTTTCCCTGCGGGATATTTTTATCCGAATAATAAATGCCAGTAAGCTGAATTTCCCAATCGTTTTTCAAATCGAAACTGTTGTTCAATTTTGCATCCCAGGTCTTATCACTTGTCGCATCAATTGAAAATGGGCGTTCATAGGGGAAATATAAAATGCCACTGTACGCATCAATTTCGTTGTTGTAGCCGTTAAAACTCCCCGAAAGTTTCCAGAAATCTTTAATTTTTTGGCTGAAAATAATTTCAACTCCAGTATTTCGTGCACTTCCCGTGTTTTGGTATATTTTGTTGATAATTGAATAATTGGGGTTCGATTCGTCGATGCTGTAAATGCGTTGAAAAGCATTTTCAATCATTCTGTGGTAGCCTGAAATAAACACCGAACCGCTTTCCCACAAACGTTTGTACGCCAATTCAAAAGTTTGTGTGAATTGCGGGCGCAAATATGGGTTGCCTACTTTCATCAATTCGGGGTCGTCATATTTCGGGAAAATGCGCAACTCGGGTTCGCCCGGTCGGTCAACACGGCGGTTGTAAAATGCGGAAATGCGGTTGTTTTCATTCATTTTAAAAGTGAGTCGGATGTTGGGGTATAACTCAAAATAGTTGTACGAATCGTTGTCCGGATAATAAATATTTGTGGGGTCGATTGTGTAAAAAACACTTGTATTTTCAGCACGCAATCCGCCTTCGATATCGAATTTTGGTTTCTCATAAATGTAGTTAAAGTAACCCGAGTAAATGTCTTCGCCCCAATCGCTCCAGTCGCCCATGTTGGGGTACACTATTGAATTCTCGCCGCGTGTAACAGTGTATTCAACAGGCAACCTACGCCACTGGAATTTTGTGCCGGCCTCCAAACGCCCGCTGCGCAAGGGTTTCACATAATCTATTGTGATATTTGTTGTGTGTTCAGTCGCCAAAATGTGTGTGGCATCTTTCCCTTCGCGAATGGCCGAGCTGTCGTTCAGGAAGTAACTTTCGTCTTCCCACCCTTTTGTGTATTGGGCGCGGGCATCAAGCTCGTGACCCGGCTCGGCAAATTTATGGTTAAAGTTGAGCGAATAATTCATGTACCCTGTAATTTCCTCCTCGTTCCAATGCCAAATGCGATAACGTTTCCAGGTGTCCATGTCAATATATGGAACCTGCGCCGTGTCAACGTGACTTTCCCAATCATAAATACCCGAAACTGTAATCGTATTCATTTCATTGATATACCAATCGATGCCACCATTCAAAATATAGTGTTGTTGTCGGCGGTTTTCAGGTACTTGCGAAATGGTTGAAGTTCCATCGTCGTAATTGCGGGTCGTAAATTCGTTGTTGGGCAACTTCTCTAGAAACATGGTTTCCGACATGAGCGAGAAATTCAGCTTTTCGGTTTTGTAGTTCAAACTGAAACTGGGAATGTATTTTGGTGTTAGCGAGAAACTGCCCAATTCGGTAGGTAAATCGGCTTTAGGTTTTGTGAGTGCACCAAGTCCGTATGCCAGTCCGAAATCGCCTGACATGCCTGTTTTCTTTTCTTTTTTATAAACAATATTGATGATTCCAGCCATTCCGGTTGCATCGTATTTTGCCGATGGATTGTTAATGATTTCAATGCTTTCCACGTTGGAAGCGGGAATATTATCCAGGCCTTTTTGATTGCCAAAACCGGTGAGACTGCTTTGTTTTCCGTCAATCAAAACCATTACTTTATCACTGCCACGCAGCATCACTTTACCTTCCTGATCAACTGTTACCCCAGGCATTGTTTTCATGGCATCCAGAATTGTACCACCCGATTGTGCAATATTATCTTCGATATTGAAAGTTTTTTTGTCGAGGTTAGCTGAAATGATTTCACGTTTTGCTGCAATTGTGACTTCGTTCAACTCTTCAGTTGAAGGGTTGAGGGATATTCTGCCCAAATCAAAGTTTTTATTCAACTCTCCAACCAGTAGCGGAATTTCTGCTATTTGATAGCCCACAAACGAACATTTTACCAGATAATTTCCCCGGGCAACCCCGGAAATTACAAACCTGCCGTCGTTATCTGAAATGGCACCTGAAATAATTTGAGTGCCCGAAATTAAAGTTACAGATGCAAACGGAAGCGATTGTATGGTTCCGTTATCGAAAACCCGACCTGAAATGGTTGCATTGTTTTGGGCAAAAAGAGTATCCGAACCGAACCAAAACAATATAAAAAGGAGAATATTTTTCATTAAAATTATTTTAGTATAAATTTAAAATCTTAGGTTTCTGAATTAAGCATGCAATATTAGATTTAAAATATCCGAAATAGTTTATAAACCGAAAAATTTCTATCAAATATCATTCTCGGCAAATAAATTGAGAATTTGAATTGAGATGCGTAAAGTGCATTTATTTTGTTAATACATTCTTTTTATGCTATTATGCCAATACCAGTTATTTATTAAAAATACGTATTCATATGTTGAGTATGGTTTGATTCCTAAACCACTTTACATTTTACTCTATTTTCTACAGCCTTGAAAAATCCAAAAGTGGTTCAATTTGAAATGAAATATTGCTTTCCCGGGTTTGTTCTATAAGTAATAAGAAAATTGAATTTGTAAAGATTTGTGATCATATTTGGCACTATACTTGTTTAATAAATGTTAAATTCAAATATAACACTCAAAAAATTACGATTATGAAAAAAATTACAACCTTTCTTTTGCTTTTTACTGCAATATTAATTTCGTCATGCGAAGGTCCAATTGGTCCTCCCGGACAGGATGGCGATGCACTGATAGGTACAATATTCGAAATACAAGGCGATTTTAAGGCGTCTAACAACTATGAGCTGTATTATACCTTTCCCAATAACTTCGTGATTTACGATACTGATGTGGTGCTTGTTTATATATTGTGGGAAACTGCTTCTGTAAACGGAAATCAAACGGATGTGTGGAGATTGATCCCGCAAACAGTGATATTAAGCGACGGTATTTTGCAATATAATTTTGATTACACTGTTGACGACGTAAAGGTATTCCTGGAAGGTACAACTGATTTTAATAAGCTTTTACCAGCAGAAACCGACGATCAGGTTTTCAGGATTGCCGTGCTTCCTGCCGATTTTATTGCTTCAAAGAAATCAGTTGAAATTAGTGATTTAAGCATTTTAATGAATTCACCTGAATTAAAGTTTAATGTGATTGAGAAATAGCTGTAAAGCGATAAAAATTTTGACATAAGGTTTTAATACATTAAAAAGTGGTAAATATATTTTATCACTTTTTTGCTTTTTATTCTTTTCTTTGCCCCTCAAACATTCATTCCGTTAAAAATGACAAATAATAAACTACCAGCTGTTCTTGGTGTTGGAAATGCTTTGGTTGATGTAATTTCAATGTTAAGTAGTGATTCTGTTCTTGAAAAATTTGGACTGCCCAGAGGGAGTATGACTTTGGTAGATGCCGAACTATCAAAAAAAATATACAATGAAGTTTTTTCTGAAAAGAGCGAACTGACTACTGGTGGTTCAGTAGCAAATACCATGCGAACTCTGGCAAGTCTTGGCGGAAATGGAGGTTACCTTGGCAAAATTGGTAAGGACGAACTTGGCAATGTTTTTAAGGA
The DNA here is from genome assembly GCA_041596165.1 of Draconibacterium sp. Classification (GTDB taxonomy): domain Bacteria; phylum Bacteroidota; class Bacteroidia; order Bacteroidales; family Prolixibacteraceae; genus Draconibacterium. The sequence continues at coordinate 7,016 of JBFHJA010000232.1, forward strand.
TGCTTTTGAAAAAAGAGGAATTAAAACGCATCTTTTTTATAGTGAAAGTGAAACAGGCAGGGTAATGGGATTGGTAAGCCCTGATTCTGAGCGAACAATGGCAACATATCTTGGTGCTGCTGCTGAGTTGACACCAGCCGACTTCAGTCTTCCGATTTTTAAAGATTAC
>JBFHJA010000233.1:0-7172 GCA_041596165.1 Draconibacterium sp.
CCAAAGATTTGCGAATCAGTGATTTTACATTTCAGGTTGAAAATAAAAGCTTAGATGCCCGAAAAAAATCCGATATTTTTTGGTTGGTGCAGGTTGTTGTTAATTCACCTGAAATCGCGGGTACTGATCGGCAGGTTATTGGGAAGCTTGAAATCCCTTTCAAAAAGAGAAAAGAACAAATTGTTGTTGTTGGCAGCGGTCCTGCTGGTTTTTTTGCTGCATTTGTACTTCAAAAATCTGGGTTCAATGTTACTTTAATCGAACGCGGATCAGAAGTTTCGAAACGTGGAAAATCGATTCAAACTTTTGAACGTACGGGGATTTTTGATACGCAGAATAACTACGCGTTTGGCGAAGGTGGCGCTGGAACTTTTTCCGATGGGAAACTTACTTCACGCTCTAAACATATTTCACTCGAAAAGCACTTCATACTTAGCAGTTATGTTGAGGCAGGTGCACCCGATGAAATCATGTATATGGCGCACCCACATCTTGGTACTGACAATTTGAGGAAAATAGTCCGAAATCTAAGGGTTCAGTTTGAAAACCTCGGTGGAAAAATACTTTTTGAAACGATGTTGGAAGACATTGTTATCCGGAATTCAAAAGTAACAGAAGCAATAACTTCACAAGGGAATTTACCCACCGATGCCTTGTTTATCGCGCCTGGGCATTCTGCTACGGAGACTTATAAAATGCTGATTAGTCGCGGCGTTCAGTTCCGGACAAAAAATTTTGCAATAGGTAGCCGAATGGAACACCGGCAGGAAATTATTAACCAGGCACAGTGGGGGCGTGTAAAACTACCGGGTGTAAAAGCTGCCGAATACCGCCTCACTTCACCTGCCGATGGGAAACATCAGGTGTTTTCGTTTTGCATGTGCCCGGGCGGAATGGTTGTACCGGCCGCCGCGTACGAAAATACAAACATTGTAAACGGAATGAGTTTCTACCAGCGTAATGGAAATTTTGCCAACGCGGCCTGTGTTGCCGGAATTCATCCTGATGAACTGGCCGGGAAAACAGTTTCACCAATTGAAGCACTTGAAAATCTCAGTAATCTCGAAGAGAAATTCTATCAGTTTACAGGAAGTTATTCTGCTCCAGCCTGTCGTATTACCGATTTTTTGAAACAGCGAAACAAAGACAGCAGAATGGAAAGTAGTTATCCGCTGGGATTAACTTCTGCTCCGGTTTGGGAGTTGCTTCCTAAATCTGTGGCATCATCAATGCAGGTTGGACTAACTGATTTTATTAGGAAAATACGCGGTTTTGAAACTGGCAATCTAATTGGTTTGGAGAGCAAAACTTCGTCGCCAATTCAAGTAGTCCGCGAAAAAAGCGGCTTATGCGAAGGTTTTGATAATTTGTACATGATTGGGGAAGGGAGTGGATTTGCGGGTGGAATAATTTCGAGTGCAGCGGATGGTGTGAAGGCTGCAATGGGGGTTGTTGATAAATAGTTTCTCCCCGGTTATAGTGACTTTGAAATTCCTATTTTAGTAGATGAGTGAGGAAATTTGCATCACCTAAAAATATCATACTAAAAATTTGTAAAGCAGCTGTTAATTATTTCAGGCAGGTCTCCCATTATTTAGAACAATTCTATAACATTCAGTTTTAATTGTATTTTTGCAGTCCTAAAATTCAAAATAATATGGCAGTGAAGAATATACCATTTTCAAAAACCCAAATTGAGGAAATCATTGAAAATCACCCAACACCTTTTCATATTTACGATGAAAAAGCAATTCGTGAGAATGCACGATATTTTAAAAACGCCTTTTCGTGGAACGAGGGTTTTAAGGAATATTACGCCATAAAATCGGCTCCAAATCCATACCTGATGAAAATTCTGTGGGAAGAAGGATTTGGAATTGATTGCAGTTCGACCGCTGAATTGGATTTGGCAAAACGTGTTGGAATGAGTGGGGATGAAATTATGCTCACTTCGAATGATACGCCTGCCAGCGAATTTCAGTTTGCAAAAGATTTGGGCGCAATTATCAACCTCGACGATATTTCGCACATTGAGTACGTGGATAAAAACGTAGGGCTGCCCGAGACGATTTGTATGCGCTACAATCCCGGCGATTTGAAGCAGGGCAACTTGATTATCGGTCATCCTGAAGATGCAAAATATGGTTTTACCCACGATCAAATGCTTGAAGGTTACCGCCTGTTAAAAGCAAAAGGAGTGAAACATTTTGGGATTCATACCATGGTTGCGAGCAACGAATTAGACCCCGATTATTTTATAGAAACTGCCGAAATTCTTTTTAAACTGATTGTTGAAGTTTACGAAAAGACGGGTATAAAAATAGAATTTGCCAATTTGGGCGGTGGAATTGGGATCCCATACAAGCCTGAAGATAAGGCTGTTGATTTAGAATATGTAAGCGCCGGTATTAAGAAATTATACAATAAAATGATTGTTGGTAATGATTTGGCACCTCTGAAAATATTCTTTGAATCGGGACGCGCCATTACCGGACCATATGGTTATTTGGTTACCAAAGTGCGACATATTAAAGATACTTTCAAGAAATTTGCCGGACTGGATGCATGCATGGTGAATCTGATGCGTCCGGCTATGTATGGCGCGTATCATCACATTACAGTTGTTGGTAAAGAAAATAAAGCAGCCAACACAAAATACGATGTTACCGGTTCATTGTGCGAAAACAACGACAAATTCGCCATCGGCAGAATGTTGCCCGAATTGGAACCCAATGATATTATTGTTATACATGACGCTGGTGCACACGGTCATTCCATGGGTTTTAACTACAACGGCAAACTAAAATCAGCAGAATTATTGTTGCGCGAAAATGGAGAAACTGTTGAGATCCGTCGCGCTGAAACAATTGAAGATTATTTTGCAACCCTTGATTTTGAAGGATTACAGGATTTTAAAGTGTAGATGATAAAACGAAATAATAGGAAAGGCCGGATTTCATTCCGGCCTTTTTTGTATTTTAGAAGCCGATTATAATCAAAAATGAGAATAGGATTTGATGCAAAACGTGCTTTTTTAAATGCTTCCGGGCTGGGAAATTATAGCCGGAATACACTAAACGCGCTTAAGCAGTATTATTCTGAAAATCAGCAAATATTATTTACCCCTGAAATCAAAAGCGAATTATTCAAAAACCAAAATCAATTTGAAGTTGTTTCGCCCCAAAATCCATTTTTTAAAATTTACAGTTCGTTTTGGCGAAATTTTATGGTCAGCCGTGAATTGAGAATTAAAAGAATTGACATTTTCCATGGGTTAAGCAACGAATTACCAAAAGGAATCCATAAAACAGATGTGCCGTCTGTAGTTACCATTCACGATTTGATTTTTATCCGTTTTCCCGAATTTTACAAAACTATCGATAGGAAAATTTATTTCAATAAAGTAAAATATGCATGCGCTTCGGCACAAAAAGTAATTGCAATCAGCCAACAAACCAAAGAAGATATTGTAAGGTTTTTAAATGTTGAGCCAAGTAAAATCGAAGTTATTTACCAATCGGTTGCACCTGTTTTTTTTGAAAGTACAAAGTCCGAGAACCTGTGTTCAAAATACAATCTTAAAAAACAGTTTATTTTGTCGGTTGGAACGCATGAACCAAGGAAAAACCAACTGTCGGTATTAAAAGCAATTATAGCTGAAAATGTTGATATTCAGGTTGTTTTTGTAGGCAAACAAACTTCTTACACAAAAAAGATGGCCCGCTTTATAGCCGAGAATAAGATGGACGATCAGGTAAAACTAATAAGTAATATTACGGAAAGTGATTTGGCAGGTTTATATAAAATGGCCAGTTTGTCGGTTTATATCTCTTTTTTTGAAGGGTTTGGTTTGCCGGTAATTGAATCAATGGCAAGTGGCTGCCCTGTAATTACTTCCAATGTGTCGTGCCTACCCGAAACTGCCGGAGGTGCTGCCATTTTATGTGCGCCAAACGATGTAAATGAACTGGGGAAACAGATAAAATTAATCCTCGAAAACGAAACTCACAGAAAGGACTTGATTGAAAAAGGTTTAGAAAGAGCAAAAATCTTTCATCCTGAACATTTTTCCGAAAAAATAATTTCTTTGTATAATGAAATTTTATTCTGAAAACAATGAATGACGATATTAAAAAGGCGATAGAGATTTTAAAAAGCGGTGGCATAATTTTGTATCCAACCGACACTCTTTGGGGTATTGGGTGTGATGCTACGAATGAAAAAGCAGTTGAAAAAATATATAAAATTAAAAAGCGGGAAGACAGCAAGAGTATGCTGGTTTTGATGGAAAATCCGGCGCTGCTTGAACGTTATGTTGATGACGTTCCGGAAATTGCATGGGATTTGGTGGAAGTAGCCACAACGCCACTGACTGTGATTTATTCCAATGCAAAAAATCTGGCAAAAAACCTCATTGCCGAAGATGGAAGTATTGGGATAAGGTTTACAAAAGAGGCTTTTACAACACAGCTTTTACAGCGTTTTCGAAAACCGCTGGTTTCAACTTCTGCAAATATTAGTGGAGAGAAATCACCTGCATTTTTTGATGAGATTTCAGATGAAATTAAAAAGCAGATGGATTATATCGTTGAGTTCAGACAAGATGATATTGCCCCTACCCAACCATCAAGTATAATAAAACTTGGTGCAGGCGGGCGGATTGATATCATCCGAAAATAAAAAAAAGCTGCCTCAATCTGAAGCAGCTTATCCAATTTATTTCATTTGGAATTTATTTCTTTTCCTTTAATAAATCACGGATTTCTGAAAGTAAAACCTCTTCTTTTGTTGGAGCTGGTGGAGCTGCAGGTGCTGCAGGCGCTGCTTCTTCTTTCTTTTTCATGTTATTCATGGCTTTAATCATCATGAAAATAGCAAAAGCAATAATTATAAAATCGACTGTAACCTGAATGAAATTTCCATAATTAATAGAGACAGCTGCCGTTGTAACTGCACCTGCCGCGTCTAATACAGGTTCTTTAAGAATATATTTCAAGTCGGTAAACGATACCCCACCCATAAGTAAGCCAATCGGAGGCATAATTACATCCGCAACAATTGAACTGACGATTTTTCCGAAAGCACCACCAATTATGATACCTACTGCCATGTCAACCACGTTTCCGCGCATAGCAAATTCTTTAAATTCTTTTAACATACTCATGACATTGATTTTATTAAGTTAAATATTGTAGGAAAGGTAACGAAATTATTTATTAAAAATAAATACGAATAAAAAAGTCGATGTAATATTACACCGACTCATTCATTTTTATTGAAATAATTTATCTTTCTTTTACCTTGCCTGAACCTGCTATTGATGATTCTATTGCAGGGTTACCGCTATAGTAAACATTGCCTGAGCCTGCTATCCTAACTTTTATCGAACCGTTTGAAAATACTGAAATATTGCCTGAGCCCGTTGTTTGGGCATCCACATTTTTGGCTTCGAACCCGCTTGCATCAATATTTCCGGAGCCAGTAATGCGTGTTTTTAATTCATCGGCAACATCGCCGTCCTCAATCTTTATATTTCCTGAACCGGAAACTGTTGCATTTACCCGTTCAGCGGTAAGTTGTTCGATTTTTATATTTCCGCTCCCGCTAATTAATAAATCCAAAATCCTTGTATTTATTTTTTCAGAAATGATATCACCTGAACCCGATAAATTTAACCCATCGATTTCGGGAACAGAAATGTAGATTTCAATTTTTCCCGGGTCCCATTTCTTAAAAATATTATTGTTTGGAAACTTTATATTTAAGGTTCGACCCTTTACTTCCGTAATAATTTGTTCAAGTGTTTCAGAATCTGCGACAATCCTCACGCTTTGTTTCTCGCCCTGTTCGAGATAAACTTTTGCTGAAATCCTTAAAGATATTTCTGAAAATGATGGTAAATCGCGGGTTTGTTCTTTTGCCGATATAGGATTAGTAAATAGAAAACCAACAAATAGAATCAATAGTAAGATTTTGTTTTTCATTTCTAACGTATTAAAATGTTTTTAAAGATATTTTATTCACAAAAAAAATGTGATTTTTTCTTATTGATAAATGACGGATGAAAAATCAATTAGTTACAAAAATTGAAAGAAATAAGAAATACTTTTTGCAATTATTCATCCAGTAATCCTTCAGGAAACCTAAGTGTTATGGTTTTTTTATGTTTGTCGAGATGAAGTAAAAGGTCATCGTTAAAGGGTACAAGAAGTTCTTTTCCTCTGTAATTAACTGTAATTACAACATTCCCGGAGTAGTTGTCGATTTGCGAAATTATACCGATTTCACCTAAAGTTTCGTCAATTAATAAATAGTTTATTAATTCTGAATCGGTAAATTCATCGGGCAAAATAATTATTTCGTTTTTAAAAAGATACACTGAACTTCCAACCATCCGCTTTGCATATTTTTCGGAATCAACCCAATCCAGGGTTATAATAGCCGAGTTATCTGTTTTAAACCGGAAACCATCTTCCGTAACAAAAAATGGTACAAGTAGTCCCTCTATTTCAACAAAAAAGCGATCGGTATTTTCGATTGACATTTCAAATTGAGGTTCAAACTCAAGCACAAGCTCGCCGAATACGCCATGAGTTTTTCTAATAAAACCCACTTTTTCGCAATCAGATTTTGGTATTGTTTCCATGAATACAAATATAGTTAAAACGATGGGGTAGAAGCAAAAAAACCATCAGTCTGATGACTGATGGTTTTTATTTTGCGATGATTGTCTTTGATTTAAGATTCAGCGCCTTCGGTTTCAGGAGCTTCAGGAACTTCGGGAGTTTCAACTTCGGCAGCAGCTTCATTAGCAGCCTCTGTTGCAGCTTCTTTTTCTGCTCTTTCCGCATCTCTTTGTGCTTTAGCTTCGGCAGCTAATTCAGCATTTTTTGCAGCAATTGCAGCAACTTTTTGTTCCTTCACTTTAGCTTCAGCAGCCATTTGTTTTTTGACTTCTGCGTCAGCATCACCGGCTAATCTGTCGATTTTTGCCTGGATTTTTGCATCTTTTTCAGTCATCCAACTGTCAAGCCTTTTTTCGGCTTCAGCAACATCAAATGCTCCTTTTTTAACTCCACCCATAAGGTGTTTTTTGTAGAGTACACCTTTGTACGACAAAATTGCCTTTACGGTGTCAGTAGGTTGTGCGCCTTTTGTAAGCCAGTCGTAAG
>JBFHJA010000234.1:0-7164 GCA_041596165.1 Draconibacterium sp.
AATACAAATAACCTACTCGATTTCTATTTGAATTATACAAAAGAGTTAGAGGGAATTAGCAGCAGAATTGATGCAACTGCAGGTTACTCGTGGCAACATTTTAAACGCGAGGGAAGTACCTATACCCGCGGTGTTGTTGATGCAGATCATCCTGCAGAAGTAACGGAAAACTCATCATTTATTACTGAAAATTACCTCGTATCGTTTTTCGGACGTTTAAATTATACACTTGCCGAGAAATACCTTTTAACCGCTACCGTTCGCCAGGATGGTTCATCACGGTTTATCGGCGACAACAAATGGGGGATTTTCCCATCGGCAGCATTTGCCTGGAAAATTAAAGAAGAATCGTTTTTAAAAGATGTAAAAGCAGTTACCGAAATGAAAGTAAGGTTGGGCTGGGGGATTACCGGACAACAGGACATTGGCAACGATTATCCAGCGCAAGCCGCTTATATATTGTCTTCTCCGGGTTCTTATTATCAGATTGGAGGGGAATTTCTTCCTACTTTGAGGCCAAGTGCTTATGACCCTGATATTAAATGGGAAGAAACAACAACACAAAATATTGGTCTCGACTTTGGCTTTGCGAACAACCGTATTTCAGGAGCAATTGATGTTTATAAACGAATTACAGATGATTTGTTGAACACAGTTACAATTCCAACCGGAAGTAATTTTTCAAACACTTTGCTTACAAACGTTGGTAGCCTGGAAAATAAAGGACTTGAGTTTTCATTGAATTTAATGCCTGTCTCGAAAAAAGATATGTCGTTGGAGTTTGGGCTTAATTTCACTTACAATGAAAATAAAATCACAAAACTATTGTTGAATGACGACCCTGATTATATCGGTATTTTATATGGCGATGCATTCACAGGTCAAAAACAGGTAACCCGTGTTGGATATCCTGCCTATTCATACTTTGTAAACCAGCAAGTTTACGGTTCGAATGGAATGCCAATAGAAGGTATGTATGTTGATCTTTCGGGCGAAGGTGGAACAGTAAATGGCGATAATGCCGACAAATATATTTACCACAATCCGGTTGCCGATTATCTGATAGGGTTTTCTTTCCGTTTCCATTATAAAGATTTCGATTTCTCCGGTTCATCACGAACAAGCATCGGGAACTATGTTTATAATCAAGTAGCTGCAAGTGCTTCTTATGACCAGATGAACCAAATTGGCTACTGGAAAAACTTCCCAAAATACCTTGACGATACACAATTTGTGAAACGCCAGTTTACAAGCGACTACTTTGTTAAAAACGCATCATTCTTTAAATTGGATAACCTGAGTATTGGGTATTCATATCAGGACATGCGTGGTAAAATGATTCCAAGGTTGAGTTTTACCGTACAGAATGTGCTGACTATTACCGACTACGAAGGAATCGACCCTGAAGTGTCGGGCGGTATCGACAACAACTTCTACCCAAGACCACGCACATTCATGTTTGGAATTGGATTTACCTATTAACATTTAAAAATAATTCGTCATGTATAAAAATAAAATATTGATTGCAATCTTTCTTTCAGCACTGATGGTTACCTCGTGCGTGAATGATTTAGATGTAAAACCGACGGATCCCGACACTATTTTGGCGGGAAACCTGAACGACGATCCGGTTTACATGAAACAGGTGCTAGGTAAAATTTATGCCAGCTTTATTATATCAGGCCAGGGAGCGAACGGAGGAGCTGATATCAGTGCTTCGGATGAGAACTTTTTTACAACTATGCGCGCACTTTGGAACCTTCAGGAGATTACTACCGATGAGGCAATTTGTGCCTGGGGTGATGTGGGTATTGCCGATTTGAATACACAAACATGGAGTTCGAGCAATCCATTCCTTACAGCAGTTTATCAACGACTGGGATTGAGCATTACTTACGCCAACGATTTCATCCGCTTAACTGCCGATAATCCTGACTTGGTGCAGTACAATGCTGAAGCTCGTTTTTTACGTGCACTGGCATATTTTTGGTATATCGACCTTTTTGGAAATCCGCCTTTTACTACCGAAGAAGATGGAGTTGGCAAATTTTACCCAAAGCAAATTCAACGTGCCGATCTGTTTACTTATATTGAATCGGAACTCATAGAAATAGAAAGTCTTTTGGGCGAACCTAAATTTTCGTATCCACAGGCTGACAAAGCTACGGCTCAAATGTTGCTCGCACGCTTATATTTAAATGCCGAAGTTTATACAGGAACTGCACAGTGGGAAAAGTGCAAAACCTATTGCGACAAAGTAATCAACAGTGGTGCTTATTCATTGGCCACAAATTACAGGCAGAATTTCAGTGCCAACAACGATGGGAAAAACAATCCTGAGATGATTTTTGCCTGGGTGCAAGATGGAATAAATACCCAGGGTTACGTGGGTACAACTTTCCTTATCGAATCGAGCAGTGATTCAAAATACATTCGCGCCGAAGATTACCACGGACTTACATCAAATACCAACTGGAACGGAAATCGTGCACGTATTGATTTCATGAATATTTTGGTTGATACGCTGAAAACGTACGGTGGCAATCCAATTCCAGCGGACGATGTTGAATTTTCGCAATGCAAAGACAACCGTGTTTTCCTGAAAATGAAAACAAGCATGAACATTCCAAGTGCATCATCGAGCGGCGATTACGGGATAGGGGTGTATAAATTTACTGCAAAGAATGCCGATGGCAGTCAGGCAGCAAATTACAACACAGCTTACGCCAGCACCGATTTCCCGATTTTCCGTTTGGCAGATGCGTATTTAATGCGTGCTGAAGCTCTGTTTAACTTGAACCAGGCCGCAGCAGCTGTTGCCGATGTTAACAAAATCCGCGAACGTGCTTTTGGCAACACCGATGGAAATATTACAGCAAGCGAACTTACAGCCAAATTCCTACTGGATGAACGTGCCCGCGAATTTTATTATGAAGGCCAAAGACGTACAGATTTGGTACGCTTCGGACAGTTTACTGATGGCGATTATTTGTGGCAATGGAAAGGCGGAACTTATAAAGGTTCGAAAACAAGCAGCCACTTAAATATCTTCCCAATTCCGGGAGATGAAGTTGCGGCTAACTCGAACATTAAACAAAACCCAAATTATTAATCTTCAAAATTTTAATAAAATGAGAAATACAATATTTATACTGTTTGTCGGATTAATCGGGCTTTTGGTTTCGTGCGAAAAAGATGGTGAAATGATTGTTATGCTTGACAGTCCGATTGCCCCTGAAATTGTTTCCATGCCCAATTTAACTTTGCTACGGAACAATGGAACCAATATTCTCGAATTTGTGGGAACACCTGTTGATCCGGGATTCCCGGCTTCTGCAAAATATTTTTTGGAAGCAGCTGCTGCAGGCACCAATTTTGCCGACCCATTGGTGATAATAACAGATATACAAACTGATACACTGAAAATTTCGGTGAGTGATTTGAATGGCATGTTGTTAAAAAAATTCCCTGCCGATGAATCAACATCTGTTGATTTCCGTGTCCGTTCAGTACTTGTTGTGGATGCAGGAACCGGTGCCCCCGGAACCAGTACCGATCCATTTGAATACATTTCGAAAACAAATACTGCAAGTGTTACATTATACGGTCTGCCAAAATTAGATTTAATTGATTCGGGCATTGAACAGAAAATTGAATCTGCACTCGGAAATGGCGATTACAAAGGTTTTGTAAAATTGGATGCAACAAAACCATTTACGCTGCTGGATCCTGATAACAATATCAAATACGGTGCAAATGGTGCAGCATTGGCAGTAAATGGTGCGGGAATATCGGTTAGTAAAAGTGGGTACTACATTTTAAGTGCAAACACCACAAGTCTAAGTTATTCTACTTCGGAATATATGATAGGTTTGATTGGTTCCGCCACACCAAACGGTTGGGATACGCCTGACCAAAAAATGGATTACAATGCACAAACCGGCACATGGTCGATTACACTTGATTTAATTGCCGGCGAAATTAAATTCAGGAAAAACGATGGCTGGGCATGGAACCTGGGAGGTACCAAAGATAACTTGACTCAAGGTGGTGATAACATTGCAGTTACTGCTGGGAATTACACAATTACGCTTACCATTATCAACGATGCAACTGGTACTTGTACAATTGTTAAAAACTAAAAATTGAAAAAGATTATGAAAAAAATAAGCATATACAAGTTAATGGCATTTTTGATTATGCTAGCAGTTATTGTTACATCGTGTACAAAAGAAATGTCGGAAGTGAAGCTTGAACCTACGCTTGCAACTTCACAAAACATGAACGTAACTGCTGATTCAGCAACTGTTGTAGGTTTTGTTGTTGCACAAGGTGATGGCTTTATTGAAAGAGGCGTTTGTTACAATACTTCAGCAACCCCCACTGTTGATAATAGCAAAGTGGTTTACACTGCCGACACACCGGAAGCAACGTTCAAAGTAATTTTAAGTGGTTTGAATTATGCCACAAAGTATTACGCCCGCGCTTATGCAACAAACGAAATGACAACTGTTTACGGCGAAGAAATAACATTTACAACTTTACCTGTTGTGCCTGTTTTAACTACAGCCACATTTACAGAAATAACAGGTAATTCAGCTCTCTCCGGTGGAAATATTACAGTTTCAGGAGGTGCAGAAATAACTGCCCGGGGAATTTGTTATGATATTGTTCAAAACCCAACCATATCAGGAACAAAGACAATCGATGATAAAGGTGTGGGGGAATTTGTCAGCACACTTTCTGGCTTGAAGGGAAACACAACCTACTACGCCCGCGCTTATGCAACAAATGCTGCCGGTACAGGTTACGGCTCTGAAATTTCATTTAAAACTTTGGTCGATTTGCCTGTTGTAACTACTGCTGCCGTTACTGCAATTACAAAAACTTCAGCAATTTCCGGTGGCGAAGTTACCTACAACGGTGGCGGCGAAGTTACTGCAAGAGGTATTGTTTATAGCATGAACTCCGATCCGACTTTAACAGATACCAAAATTGAAAGCGGCGACGGAACAGGAACTTTCGTTAGTAAACTTGGCAATTTGGGAAAATTCACTACTTATCATGTTCGGGCTTATGCAACAAACAGTGCCGGTACAGCTTATGGAGATGACATTCAGTTTACTACACTGGCCGATATTTTAACCTGGAATATTCCGGGCGACTATGTTGAGGCAAGTTACCCAGGTTCGGGATTGGCCAATTGGTCACCCGACAAATCACCGCAAGTAATCAGCACAATTTCCAACCCCGACAAATTGGAAGGTTATGTTTATATGGCCAATGCAGGTAATGAATGGAAATTTGCCACACAAGCCAATTGGGACGGACCTAATTATGGTGCAGGTGGTGCAGGTATGTTAGACGCAAACGGTGGTAACATGAGTTCGCCACAAGGATATTATAAAATTAATGCAGATGCAACTGCGCTTACTTATACTGCAGTAGCAACTGTTTGGGGTGTAATTGGCAGTGCATCACCAAAAGGCTGGGACGATGAAACTGCACTTACTTACAACCCTGCTTCAAAAACCTGGAGAGGCGTTGTACACCTTACAGCCGCAGAATTCAAATTCAGGGCAAACCACAACTGGGATTATAACTACGGAAGTGATGCTGCCGATGGAAAACTAAGTTTTAACGGGAAAAACATACCCGCAGAAGTTGAATCTGATTATTCGTTTGAATTGAACCTGAGTAATCCAAATGCCTACACTTACGCGGCAAACCGTTGGGGATTAATTGGAGATGCTCAATCCGGCGGTTGGGGCACTGATACAAACATGGCTTGGGATGCTGCAAAAAATGTATTTACAGTTACTGTTGATCTTGTTTCATCCGGTGCATTCAAATTCAGGGCAAACGACGACTGGGACATTAATTATGGCGGCGACCTCGGAAACCTCTCTTTCAATGGTGCCAACATTACTATTGAATCGGATGGTAATTACACAATTACTTTCGATCCCTGGCAATTGAAAGCAACAGTTACTAAAAATTAGAAAAGTGGAAATTGCAATAATGGGCGTTTACATATAGATTACAAAACCTCTCCATAAATTTTATGGAGGGGTTTTTTGCTAAAATTTCAGTTATGAATAGAATATTTTTTCTCGCATTATTTTTTCTCGGGTTTATAAATCTTTCGGCGCAAATAACTACCGAGCCAACACTGTCGGTTGCAAGTCAGAAAGTTACACTCACTTTCGATACGTCAAAAGAAAGTAGGCTGGGATTTTATACCGGGGATTTATATGCACACACCGGAGTTATTATTGAAGGAAATACTGCATGGCAGCACGTTATTGGAAGTTGGAGCAACAATTTAACCCAACCAAAACTTACAAATAAAGGAAACGGGATTTATGAATTTGAAATAGCACCGGACATCTTACAATTTTACTCTGTTGCTTCAGGTGAACAAGTGAAGAAAATAGCCTTGGTTTTTCGCTCTTCTGACAGTGGAAAACAAACCAACGATCTTTATGTAGAAGTTTACCCCGAAGGATTGGTTGTTGATATTACAGCACCTGCCAAACAAACAATGTTTGAAAAAAATCAAGCAGTAACTATTTCTGCAACTGCATCACAGGAAGCAACATTGAAACTGCTTGTTAATGAAAATATTATAAGTCAAATTAGCGGAACAAGCATTTCTTCAACATACACATTCGCAGAAACCGGGAATTTTTGGGTGATTGCCGAAGCCGTTGCAAACAGTATCACAGTGCGTGATTCGGTGCTGGTTTTTGTACGCGATGAAGTTTTTGTTCAAACCAAACCTGCTGCTTATAAAAAAGGGATAAATTACCCTGGCAGCAATTCTGCCGCACTTGTTTTGTGGGCGCCAATGAAAGAAAATGTTTTTGTTTTGGGCGATTTTAACGATTGGAAACTTTCGAATGATTTTCAAATGAAAAAAGACGGAGACTTTTTCTGGCTCGAAATACCAAATCTCGAACCCGAAAAAGAATACGCGTTTCAATATTTAATAGATGGGAATATAAAAATTGCCGATCCATATACTGAAAAAATCCTCGACCCGTGGAACGACAATTATATTTCTTCTGAAACATACCCAAACCTATTAGCTTATCCGGAAAACAAAACCGATGGGATTGTTTCTGTGCTTCAACCCGGCCAACAAGAATATGAATGGGAAGT
>JBFHJA010000235.1:0-7154 GCA_041596165.1 Draconibacterium sp.
CCGCGAAATACAGGGTAAAGGCGAACGATTTAACCTATTGGAACAACATTCGTAAAAATTTGATCAAAGTTGGACAAAAATTAGCCATATACGTTCCTGAAAAGGATAAATCGAAATATCAGCAAACAACAGCAAATGCAAGTAGTAATTCGAAATCGGCTTCTGCATCAAGCGGTGCAAATGATGCTTCAAGCGCCGAATTCGAATTGTACACAGTTAGAAACGGCGATAATGTATGGGAAATTGCCCAGAAATATGACGGGGTTACATCAGATGAAATCATGCGACTCAATAATATTTCAAACGAAAAAGGATTAGTTGTAGGACAAAAACTGAAAATCAGGAAAAAAACCTAATCTGAACTATTGAATTAGTTTAATAAACTGTTTTGCCAGATTTTTCCTTGAGTATTTTTCAAAAGCTCCCGATTCAACTTGCAGTTTATTCTCCTGAAATAGCCGGTAATAACTTTGCATAGTATTCCTAATCCCTTGCTCGTCATTAAAATCGAGCGAAATACCGGCATTTGTTTCCAGCAAAATTTTGGCATAATCTGCATCGGTTGGGCCAAGTGCTAAAACTGGACGGCGAAGTGCCATGTATTCATACATTTTTCCCGGAAGAATTCCTTTCACATTCGGAGCGTCGTTTAACGGCAGCAGTAAAACCTGCGATTTGCTGAGTTCAATCAATCCTTCACGGTGTGGAAGATGATCCTTTACAACTAAATTTGCTTTTAGTTTATTCTTTTCGATATCGGAAATAACAGAACTATCGGTTTGGCCGATGAGGTTAATACGCAGTAGTTTTTTAAAATGAGAATTGCCAGTTGCCAGTTCACCCAAAACTTTCCAAAGTGTTGCGGGGTTTCTGTCTTTGTTAAATGCGCCAAAATGTGAAATAGTAAAAGTTTCATCCAATTTGGGCACTTCAAAATCGTAATCAGTTGGATCAAACCCGTTGTTGATGACATGGATTTTCCGGTTCGCAATCTTTTCAATGTCGGCGGCACAACCAGGACTTACGGTTACAATATGGTCGGCTGCAGCTAGTACTTTCTTTTCGAGATTTCTGTGTTTTCTATCTGCCCAACCTGTTAGTTTTAGTTTGTGGTAAAAATCAATATCTGTCCACGGGTCGCGGAAATCGGCAATCCACGGAATATTAAATTTGTTTTTCAACCCCAGCGCGATAATATGCATACTATGTGGCGGTCCGGTGGAAATAATCAAATCAACAGGATTTTCTTTTAAATATTTACTGAGGTATTTAATTGAAGGGTTGATCCAGAATTTACGGGGATCGGGAATCAAAAAGTTGCCCCGGATAAACACTGAAAGTTTGCTTTTCCAGTTGCCTTCCGAAGCTTCTGAAATGTATCCGGCTTTAAATTTTTCGCCAGTTTTCTTCCCCGATATTTTTCGGTAAAAATCGTAGGGTTCCCAAATTGGCGTTTTTAATTCAATAATTTCGGGATGGATTTCTTTCAGTAAACTTTCGTCAATTACCGAAGGATCAGGATTTTCGGGCGTGTAAATTATAGGTTGCCAACCAAGTTCAGGAAGAAATTTCGACATTTTCAACCACCGCATTACTCCGCCACCACCGCTGGGTGGCCAGTAATAAGTGATGATGAGAACTTTCTTCATATTCAATTTTTTTTGAATAAACTCAGTAGGGATTTAATGTGGGTAGAAAAACATGTAAAAGAGTAAAGATTGTCCTGTACCGATCAAAACCTCTCGCATATATGATAAATCTCTACCCACATTTTGTGCCTCCGGCACATTTTTTCAGAGAACTAAATTCTGATATTAACAATACAAAAATTGTTTTAAATCTTAGCAAACAAAGGTTTGTAGCTCACCTGTTTCCCAATAATTTTGCCTAATTCAGCAATTGCAACACGATCCTGTTCCATTGTATCACGGAAGCGGATTGTAACCGTATTATCCTCCAAAGTTTGATGATCGACAGTTACACAAAACGGCGTCCCAATCGCATCCTGGCGTCGGTAGCGTTTTCCGATCGAGTCTTTTTCGTCATACTGGCAATTGAAATCGAATTTAAGCTCGTCGATAATTTCGCGTGCTTTTTCTGGCATTCCGTCTTTTTTGATCAACGGCATCACGGCCATTTTAACAGGCGCTAGCATTGCCGGGATTTTTAGAACAACACGAGTATCATTTTCAAGTTGCTCTTCACAATATGAGGCTGAAATTACCTGTAAGAACATGCGGTCAACACCAATTGACGTTTCCACCACAAATGGAACATACGAATCGTTCAATTCGGGATCGAAATATCTGATTTTCTTTCCTGAAAATTTTTCATGTTGAGAGAGGTCGAAATCAGTACGAGAGTGAATTCCTTCTACTTCTTTAAAGCCAAAAGGAAATCTATATTCCACATCAACCGCCGCATTGGCGTAGTGTGCAAGTTTTTCGTGTTCATGGAAACGGTAGTTTTCGTCGCCAAAACCAAGTGCACGGTGCCAATTCATCCGGGTTGATTTCCATTTCTCGAACCAGTCGAGTTCGGTGCCTGGTTTTACAAAAAACTGCATTTCCATTTGTTCGAACTCACGCATTCGGAAAATAAACTGACGTGCAACAATTTCGTTGCGGAATGCTTTTCCGATTTGTGCAATTCCAAACGGAATTTTCATACGTCCTGTTTTTTGCACATTCAAATAATTGACAAATATTCCCTGGGCAGTTTCCGGGCGGAGGAAAATCTTTTGCGCGCCATCAGCAGTTGAACCCATTTCTGTCGAAAACATAAGGTTAAACTGACGCACTTCTGTCCAGTTACGAGAACCTGAAACCGGGCAAACGATTTCTTCGTCAACAATAATCTGGCGCAGCTCATCGAGGTTACCATCGTTTAATGCCTTTGCAAAACGGTTATGCAGATCGTCCCATTTTTTCTGATTGTCGAGTACGCGCTGGTTGGTTTCCCTGAACTGTTTTTCATCGAAAGCATCACCAAAACGTTTGGCCGCTTTGTCAACTTCTTTATTGATTTTATCTTCAATTTTAGCCAATTGTTCTTCAATTAACACGTCGGCGCGGTAACGTTTTTTCGAATCTTTATTGTCGATGAGAGGGTCGTTGAATGCATCAACGTGACCAGAAGCTTTCCAGATTGTTGGGTGCATAAAAATGGCAGAGTCGAGGCCAACTACATTTTCGTGGAGCAAAACCATGCTGTCCCACCAGTATTTTTTAATGTTGTTTTTCAGTTCAACACCATATTGCCCATAATCGTAAACGGCGCCAAGTCCGTCATAAATTTCGCTCGATTGAAAAACATAACCGTATTCTTTGCAGTGTGCAACCAATTTTTTGAATAAATCTTCCTGTGCCATTGTATAAATTTCAAATTAATGGGTGCAAAAATAGAATAGTTTTGAGAGTTGCGGAAGAAATTGTGAATTTTTAGGGGATTGATGTGTAACGAATGTTAATCTACTTCTTCAAAATCAACGTATTCACCTTTTATTTGGTCGTTGTTTTTACCGCGCTGCGGGTTGCCTTCAATTGTAACATCGCCCGGAGGACGCGTTGAACGCTGACTTTGCCGTTGCTGATCCTGCATTTTTTGTTGCATGTTTTTTAATCCTTTGTCAACAAGCATCGGTAAGATGTATTTCGAAAGCAAACGAATTCCGTAATAGATTATCGCAATAATAAAGAGGGTCCGTAAAAAATTAGTTATATATAGTATTATCAATAAATTCATTTTAATAAAAATTACAAACAGACTGCAAATTTACATTATTTGAAGTAGTTGCATGAATAATTAACTATTTTTTGCATAACGTTAAATAAAAAAGACGGGAAACTCCGTCTTTTATTGTTGTTTTATTTACCAATTTATTTACGCGAGACATCCCCTCCGCTCGACTCGTTAATATCTTTTGTCTGTGGATTTCCATAATAGCGAACATCGCCACCACTGCTTGCATTGGCGTATAATTCATCAGAAACGTTTACTGTAGCATCAGAGCCGCTGCTAACGCTGACTTTGCAAATTACACTTTCCAGATCCTGCGCTTTTATATCACTGCCACTGCTTGCATCTGCTTCAAAATTCTTTGTTTTACCACTGATGCGTGCGTCGGATCCGCTACTTGTGTGCAGTGAAAAATCCTTGTAATAAATATCCAAATTTACATCACTGCCACTGCTTGCGCTTACTTTGAGTCTTTCGCCTCTGATTGTGTTTTCTGTGTTCACATCAGAACCCGATGATGCATCTAACCTCACCAATTCTTTAATACTTACATAAACTTTGCGTGATTTGATTGTTCCCCAGTTCCAGTTGTTGGTTTGTTTCATGTAAACATGCAGGGTGCCATCCTTTACTTCGGTTATAACTTTGTCGATAATATCGCTATCCGCAACAACTTTTACTTCCTCATTTCCGCCCATTCGCAGGTACAAATCAATTCCGGATGAGACTTTAATTGCGTTAAAATCTCTTACATTCCTGATCTCGGTTTTGTCAGAACTAAATGCAAAGGCCTGGGTGTAAGTCGCTAAAATAGTGATTATAAGAAGAATACTTAATTTGCTCAATGTTTTCATTGTTAATTCTCTTTTTTTTGATTAGAATATTTAACAAGACGCCAGTAAGTTTTTAATGTTACACTTTCGACTATTTATTTATCACGTTCCCACCTGATGATTTTTCAATATTTGAATTTTTTGGGTTGCCATACACAAAAATATTGGCGCCACTACTTACGTCAGCCGAAAAATTGTTTTTCGGTGTAATCCAAATGTTTGAGCCACTGCTGGCTTTTACCTCGCAATTTTCGGCTGTTAATTCTTCTGCTTTGATATTTGATCCCGAAGATGCTTTTGCATTAAAAGAATTTGTACTTCCCCGCAATTTTATGTTTGAGCCGGATGATGATGTAAACTCAGTTTTTTCTGAATTTATTTCCAGTGTCACATTGCTACCTGATGAAGTTTTGGTTTTCAGCTCCCTAAACACAAGTTTTGTTTCCGAAAAAATATTGCTACCCGATGAAGCTTCAATTTCATCAAGATTAGGAACAGTAACATACACTTTTTTCGAAGTTGAATTGCGGATATTTTCAGTTGCTCTAATAATTAGAACGTCGTCATCGGTTTTGGTTTCAATGGCATCAAGCAGATTTTCATCTGCTTTTACTACAACTTTGTATATTTCTCCTTGCGAAATATAAACATTCATTCCGCGGCTAACGTCAATTTTGTTGAAGTTCTTTACCTTTCTATCTTGCTCAACAACATTCCCATTTCCTTTGATGGATGGCCCCATAAAAACGCAGGATGAAAAGGCAAACAAGATCATCATGGAAAAGGTTAAAATTGGCAGTTTGTGTTTCATAGTCTGAAATTTTTTAGGAAATTAAAATATCGAACTAAGTTATTGTAACTGAAGTTTTATTCAAAATTATTTCGTTGAAAGCATGGTTTTCATCGGTAAACAGGAATAAAAAAAGCCGGTAAAAATACCGGCTTTCATACTGAAATGGAATTAAATTTTTCTAAACACCCCTCTTTTGATTGTTTTCTCTGCCCGATTCATGCCTTTTTCTGAAGTCTTCATTTCTCATCTCGCTGTTCATCCTATTTTTGCGACTGTCGAACTTAATCAGCTGCTCTTCAGTAAGCTGTGAGCGAAATGCCTGATGTTGCTTTGCCATAATTTTTTCCATTTCGGCTTTTAATTCTGCCATTTTATCAATGTTTTTATTGATGGCTTTCAAATCGGCATTATTAGCGGTGGTCAGTGTTTGTTGGTGTGCCTGCAATTCACGCAGCTCATTTTTAAGCGGTTTCAACTCTTTTGCGGTTTCCAAACGAAGTTTTCCCAAGGCTTCTTTTTGTTCTTCTGTTAGGAAGTTGGCTTTTTGAGCATCTTGTTTCATCCCAGGTTTCATCATTTCCTGTCTTTTACTTTTGTTGTGTTGGTCCGCTGTTGGTTGCGCAACTGCGGCTGTCGAAATAACGATCATTGCTACCATTAAAATGGTTAAAATTCTTGTTTTCATGTTTCTAACTTTTAAAATAATTAATTTCTGTTTTTTATTCACGACTTTGACTGATTTAAGAAAGTGTGGTTTAATAAAATTCAGAAATTAACGTGATTTAACAAAAAGCGAAGTAAAATGAACAATAATGCAGTTTCCAACATTCTTTACTATTGGGGTTAATATATTTTAACGTAATGCAAATCAGCCATTGTTAGATATATAATGTAAGTTTTATACTTTTGGCGGAATGTTTTTTTAATCAGAATTTAAGTTCAAACAAAATAGTTAAGATGAAAAGGAAGAGAATTTGGATAGGGATTGTAATAATTGTAGTGGCCGGGCTCGGCTTTTACAGTTTTACACAGGACGAGAAGAATTTCGAAATGGCAAAAAGCCTCGAAATATACCACACTTTATTTCGCGAATTAAACCTGTTTTATGTGGATGAAGTTGATCCGAACAAACTTATAAAAACAAGTATCGACGACATGTTGAGTTCGCTCGATCCATACACAAATTATATTTCGGAAGATCAAATTGAAGATTTCAGGTTTATGACTACCGGAGAATATGCCGGGATTGGCGCACTCATTAGCAAACAAAACAATAAAATTGTTATTGCCGAGCCATACGAAGGATTTCCGGCACAAAAATTTGGGTTGAAAGCAGGTGATGTTTTGCTGGAAGTAGAAGGAAAATCAACTTCAGAAATGAGTACTGAAGATGTTAGCACTTTGCTGAAAGGCCCGGCCAACAAACCCGTGAAAATTAAATATGAACGTTACGGTGAGAAAAAACCCGTTACCATTGATGTTGTGCGCGAGAAAATAAGCATTGATGCGGTACCATATTACGGAATGCTGGATAATACAACTGCATACATTCGGTTATCAAGTTTTACCGATAATTGTAGCAGCGATGTAAAAAAGGCGTTTCTTGATTTAAAAAAGAACAATCCTCACTCGCTTGTACTTGACTTGCGGGGTAATCCCGGCGGTTTGTTAAACGAGGCAGTTGAAATTGTAAACCTGTTTGTTCCAAAAGGGTCAGAAATTGTTAGCACCCGGGGGAAAGTAACGCAGTGGGACAAGGTTTATAAAGCTACTTCCAATCCTGTTGATAC
>JBFHJA010000236.1:0-7144 GCA_041596165.1 Draconibacterium sp.
GGTTCCGATTACATCATTCCACCCATTCCACCCATTCCGCCGGGACCACCCATTGGCATTGATGGTTTGTCTTCTTTTTCTTCAACAATTACTGCCTCAGTTGTTAAGAACATTCCGGCAATTGACGCAGCATTTTCAAGTGCAACGCGGGTAACTTTTGCTGGGTCGATTACACCAGCTTCGTACAAGTTTTGATAAACATCAGTGCGGGCATTGTATCCAAAATCTCCCTTACCCTCTTTGATTTTTTGAACAATAACTGCACCTTCTTTACCTGCATTCGCTACGATTTGACGAAGTGGTTCTTCAATAGCACGTTTGATAATTTCAATACCTGTTTGTTCGTCATCGTTTTCGCCTTTTAAAGAATCCAACGTTTCGATTGCACGAACATAAGCAACACCACCACCAGGAACAATTCCTTCTTCAACAGCGGCACGGGTTGCGCTTAATGCATCATCAACACGGTCTTTCTTTTCTTTCATTTCAACTTCCGAAGTTGCACCTACATAAATTACTGCAACACCACCTGCCAATTTGGCCAAACGTTCTTGCAGTTTTTCTTTATCGTAATCCGAAGTTGTAGTTTCAATTTGTTTTTTGATCTGGCCAACACGTGCTGAAATTCCTTCTGAAGCACCTGCTCCGTTAACGATTGTTGTAACTTCTTTGTCAACGGTAATTTTTTCACACTGACCTAATAAATCAAGAGTTGCCTGCTCAAGTTTCATCCCTTTTTCTTCGGTAATAACAGTACCACCAGTTAAAATAGCGATGTCTTCCAGCATTTCTTTTCTGCGGTCGCCGAATCCGGGAGCTTTTACAGCACAAACTTTCAATGAACCGCGCAAACGGTTAACAACCAAAGTTGCTAAAGCTTCACCGTCAACATCTTCTGAGATAATCATTAAAGGACGACCTGATTGTGCACTTGCTTCCAAAATTGGAAGAAGATCTTTCATTGTGCTGATTTTTTTATCATAAATCAGGATGAAAGGATTTTCAAGTTCAGCGGCCATTTTCTCGGCATCGGTAATAAAATAGGGAGAAATATAACCACGGTCGAATTGCATACCTTCAACTACATCTACGTAAGTATCAGTACCTTTTGATTCTTCGATTGTGATAACGCCTTCTTTGTGAACTTTTTGCATTGCTTCTGCAATCAGTTTGCCGATAGTTTCATCGTTGTTTGCCGCAACTTTTGCAACTGATTCAATTTTTGCATAGTCATCGCCAATGGTTTGCGCCTGTTTTGCAATGCTGTCAACAACTTTTTCAACAGCTTTGTCGATACCGCGTTTCAAATCCATTGGATTTGCACCTGCTGCAACGTTTTTCAAACCTACAGTAATAATCGACTGTGCCAGTACGGTAGCAGTTGTAGTTCCGTCACCAGCATCATCGCCGGTTTTTGAGGCTACTTCTTTAACCATTTGCGCGCCAATATTTTCGTAGGCATCTTTCAAATCGATTTCTTTTGCAACCGATACACCATCTTTTGTAATTTGAGGTGCGCCAAATTTCTTTTCAATAACTACATTGCGGCCTTTTGGTCCCAATGTTACTTTAACTGCATTAGCCAGTTTATCCACGCCGCTTTTAAGCATTTCGCGGGCTTCAATTTCGAATTTAATTTCTTTTGACATGGTATTTCTTTTTTTTGATTTTAATTATGAGATGTACAAAACGTCAGATTGTGACATTAACAAGTAATCTTCACCGTCAATATTCAACTCTGTTCCAGAATATCTTCCGTAGAAAACAACATCTCCAACCTTTAGTTCCATGGGTTCGTCTTTTTTACCACTACCCACCAATAATACTGTTCCAACTTGTGGTTTTTCTTTTGCTGAATCCGGAATAATTATTCCACTTACTGTTTTTTCTTCAGCTGCCTTTGGTTGAACAAGGATTTTTCCAGCCAGAATTTTACCTTTTAAATCTGCCATAGTTTTATAAGTTTTTATTTTTATTAAACATTATTATTAAAAAATCGACATGGTGGTTTTACACAATCTGTGCCAAGCACTCAATAGCACAATTTTCAGTAAAAACATGGACAAAATTTCACAGGTGGTTTGAGCGGGTACACTAAAAGTAGGGTCAATTCGCTAAAATTCAAATAGCTACGAAAAATGACATTGCTTCTGACATGGTGTCAGAGTGTTTGGATTTTCATTCTTTATATGTATTCTTAACGCAATAATTAATATTTTCAAAGTGAAAACCTTAAACGATACATAAAAACAAAAAATAATGCCATCGGATTTTCCAATGGCACTTTTTTATTTTGGCTTCTCAAATGCTGCGGAAAGCATTTTATCGAAAAGAAACTTCAATTGTTAATGTTGGTTTTACCATTTCCATCCATCTCTATATTTGTGCTTTATCCATTCTTCGCACATTTCCTGTGCATTCCATTCTACTTTTTGTTTCGATTTGCCTTCAACATCTTTGGTAATAATATCTGAAGAGAAAGGTAAAAGCTTTGTTGTTATTAGCTTTTCATCGGGAGTAAGATTGCTTACTTTCATATTAACGCTATCCCAGAGTAAAGTTTTTTGAAGTGATTGCATCCGAACTGCAAGGTTGCCCATTACTACCATCTCGTTAAACGGGCCTGCATATTCGAAACTGGAAGCAGGTTTGCCGCCATTTTTACAACAATTCACAAAATGCATTTCATGTCGGCCTCCTCCATTTGGATCATCAGGAATCCTTTCCAGTTTTACTTTTGTTTCAGGAATGGTTTCCTTCCCGTTTTTATATACTTTCCAGTTTGCACCATAGCTTTCTGCAATAAGTGTTGCTTCAGTACCAACCAACATAAAGCCGCCACCGGGATTCATTGGTGCATTAAGTGGTAAAGAGAAAGGGCGTGCGGGCATCAATCCACCATCATACCATGTTAATTCCAATTCGGGAGCTGCACAATAAGGTAAATTTTCACGGGCAGGGAAAAGAAAGGAAACTTTGGCAGAGACCGGAGCACTTTCGGTATTTACCAGCGATGAACTCGCCTGAAATGCTTTTGGCGCACCCAATTTGAGAGCAAAATAAGGAACATCGAGCAGATGACATCCCATATCACCAAGAGCGCCAGTTCCAAAATCCCACCAGCCTCTCCAGATCCAGGGGTGATATTCAGGATTATAAGCCCGCATTTTTGCAGGGCCAATAAATAAATCCCAGTCGAGTGTTTTTGGTATTTTTTCTTCTTTCAATGGCTTCGGCATTCCCTGCCGCCAGATTGGCCTGTTCGTCCAAACGTGTGCTTCTTTCACCTCGCCAAGGCATCCACTTTGAACTATTTCTGCCACTTCATAAACAGTATCACTCGAGTGACCTTCGTTTCCCATTTGCGTTACAACTTTGTATTTTTTTGCAGCTTCTGTTAGTTGTCGTGATTCCCAAACTGTGTGTGTTAAAGGTTTTTGGCAATAAACATGTTTGCCTAACTGCATGGCGGTCATTGTGATAATCGCGTGTGAATGATCGGGAGTAGCAATTACAACTGCTTCAATATCCTTATTCATTTTATCAAACATCCTTCTGTAATCGTCGAATTGTTTAGCCTTAGAATACTTTTTGGCAACTGGTTTTGCGTAATCCCAGTCAACATCACAAAGTGCAACAATATTCTGGTCTGGCATATTTCTCAGGTTCACGTTTCCCTTTCCACCAATCCCAATCCCGGCAATATTTAGTTTGTCACTCGGTGGAATGTGGCCAAGCCCTGAGACTGCATAACTTGGAATTACAGAAAAACCAGCTGCCACAGTTGCTGTTGCACCAATAAATTTGCGGCGCGAAAGGTTTAAGTTCGATTTTGTTTTCATATCAATGTATTATAATTATTAAGTTAAAAAACAGGAAGTTAAATTTATTGAATTCCGGTGGTTATTAACAAGTTATTTGTGATTTATTTCCTACAGGCAAAAGAGAAAGTTATTTATCTGAATTTTTCACCTTACTTTTAAGCCTTAAAAATTTAAAATGAATATCGATAAATACCCATCGAAATTACTTGAAAATGCAGTAAACGAATTTTCTAAACTGCCCGGAATTGGCCGTAAAAGCGCACTTCGGCTTGTGTTGCATTTACTTCGTCAGGATATTGAAGCTGTTAACTACTTTGGAAACAGCCTCATTCAACTACGTAACGAAATAAAACATTGTAAAATTTGCCACAATATTTCTGATTTCGATGTTTGCCAGATTTGCAACAATCAATCCCGAAACCGCAGTGTAATTTGTGTGGTTGAAAACATCCGCGATGTGATGTCGATTGAAAAAACTCAGCAATTCAACGGGTTATACCATGTTTTGGGTGGAATAATTTCGCCCATGGACGGAATCGGACCGGCTGATATTGAAATCGAATCGCTAATAAGAAGAGTGGAAAAAGGGGAAGTAATTGAAATAATACTGGCGCTTTCAACAACAATGGAAGGCGACACGACCAACTTTTATATTTTCAGGAAGCTAAAGGACAAAGAAGTGCGGGTTACTACCTTGGCGCGAGGTGTTTCGGTAGGCGATGAACTTGAATATACCGATGAAATTACACTTGGCCGTTCGCTTGCCAATCGTGTTCCGTACGAAACTTCAATGGGAAAATAGTAGAAACTGTATATCAAAATCCTTTCAGTTTCAGTTATTCAAAATGAATATTACTTTTGATAAATAAACTAAAATAATTAGGTTTTCGTAAATCGGTCTTCGGATTTATTACTCCGAAATCCGACTCCCGACTTCCGACTTTCTCAAAACATGAAACTTTCAGTAATTATAGTCAACTACAACGTAAAACACTTTCTGGAGCAATGCCTTCATTCGGTTTACAAAGCTGCAAATGGTATTGAGACTGAAATTTTTGTTGTTGACAATAATTCTGTTGACGGCTCGGCACAGTTAATCCGCGAAAAATTCCCCGATCTCTGTTTTATTGAAAATAAGGAAAACGTAGGTTTTTCGCGTGCAAATAATCAGGCGATTAGAATTGCTAATGGAAAATACATTTTGTTACTTAATCCCGACACGGTAGTTGAAGAAGATACTTTTTCGAAAGTGATTGATTTTATGGAGGAACACCCCGAAGCAGGCGGTTTGGGTGTGAAAATGATTGATGGGAAAGGTGCTTTTTTGCCCGAATCAAAACGCGGTTTACCAACTCCGTGGGTAGCTTTTTATAAAATGTTCGGACTGTCAAAACTGTTCCCCAACTCGCGGAAATTTGGTAAATACCACCTTTCATATTTAAACGAAAACGAAATTCATGCTGTTGACGTTTTGGCAGGTGCTTTTATGTTAATGCGAAAAGAAACACTTGACAAGGTTGGTTTACTCGATGAAACATTTTTTATGTATGGCGAGGATATCGACCTTTCATACCGCATAACTTTAGGAGGTTACAAAAACTATTATTTTCCCGAAACAACAATTATTCATTATAAAGGTGAAAGCACAAAAAAGGGTTCGCTCAATTATGTAAAGGTGTTTTATAACGCGATGATAATTTTTGCCTGCAAACATTTCTCGGGTGGAAAAGCCGGTTTTTTCGCTTTTATCATTCGATTGGCAATTTATTTCAGAGCTTTGATTTCCATTACGAAACGGGCTTTTAAAGGAATTTATTTGCCAATTCTTGATGCGTTGTTGATCTTTTTTGGATTTCTTTTTATAACTCCCTATTGGGAAACTGCTCATTTTGGGAATGCTGATTATTATCCGTCTGAATTTATACAGATTGTGGTACCCGTTTATATTGTATTTTGGCTTTTGGGGATATTTTTCTCTGGCGGGTATAAAATTCCTGTCAATCTGTACAAGTTAGTGCGCGGTTTGTTTTGGGGTTTAATTTCAATTTTGCTTGTTTATTCACTTGTTGATGAGCGATTTCGTTTTTCGAGGGCATTAATTTTGCTTGGTTCTGCCTGGGCTGTTTTTATTTTGGTACTGTTCCGATTAATTTTTCATTGGTTGAAAATCAAGCAATTCCGGCTTGATATAAAACGCACCAAACGTATTGCAATTGTAGGCCACTCAACCGAAGCTACCCGGGTAAAACAATTGTTGGAAAACACACAAATCCGCTCGGAACTGGCAGGTTTTATTGCTCTTGATAATTCAGATAAGGGACAAAATTATATTGGTCAATTAAATCAACTTTCTGAAATTATCAGGATTAACCGTATTAATGAAATTATTTTTTGTGCTGAAAATATCAGTTCTGCACAAATTATTCGAGCCATGCTTGATTTGTCTCAACTTGATGTGGACTACAAAATTGCACCGCCGGAAAGCCTGAGTATTATTGGCAGTAACTCCATTCACACTGCCGGTGATTTGTATGTGGTAAATGTCAATGCAATTTCAAAACAAGCAAACCGGCGGTATAAAAGGACGTTTGATATTCTTGTGTCGTTTTTCTTGCTGATCATAAGTCCGGTTGCAATTTGGTTCTTTAGAAACAAAACCAATTTCATTGGAAATGTTTTCAATGTAATAAAAGGCAAAAAATCCTGGGTTGGTTATATTTCTGAACCTGGTTTATTCGAAAATTTACCTGCTTTGAAAAATGGAGTTCTTAATCCGGCCGGTCTTTTTGCTGAACTTCAATTAGATGCTGAAAAGAAATCGCAATTGAATATGATTTATGCCAAGGATTACAGTATTTCTACTGATATTGAAATATTGCTGAAGGGATGGAAGAGATTGGATGTATAGGAGAGATGATGTTGTGTGCCAGATGCTGAGTTTTACCCATCAAACGGTTCAAAACCTTTTGACGGATAAATGACAGGATGCTGTAAATCAAAACTTTGAACTCGAAACCCGGAACCTGAATATTTAAAAAACAAATTTTACACCAGTCAATTTTTCCGAAATCTCCCATAGTTTTTTAGCATCTTCCAAATTGTGTGAAGCTGCATTTGATTGAACTTTAACCGGAAATCCTTTCATCTCATTGAATCCACCAGGACCGTAATATTCACCTCCTTTTACATTTGGATCAACGGCGGCGCGAATTTCAGGCAACACACCCATTTCCTTTTCCTGTATAAATGGTGACATCAACGGTTTTAGGATTTTGAAAATCATTTTATCTTCAAGGTATTGAAACAGATTTGTATTGGAA
>JBFHJA010000237.1:0-7137 GCA_041596165.1 Draconibacterium sp.
TGATTTTCAGCCGGCATAATTTAACCGGAACTCTTTTTTATAGCGTTTACAATGTACTTTTTGAGCGCTGGATACAAAATCAAAACAAATAAAAATGCGTTGCATACACATCAAAAATACCGATCCCTATTTCTGCCTCGCCGCAGAGGAATATTTACTGAAGAATTTCGATGACGATATTTTTATGCTCTGGCAAAGCGAAAATGCAGTAGTCGTTGGCAAACACCAAAATTTATTGGGCGAAATCAATTACCCGTTTGTTTGCGAAAACAACATAGCACTATGCCGCCGGATTTCGGGGGGTGGCACGGTTTTTCACGATTCCGGCAATGTAAATTTCTCGTTTATTAAAAATGTGAAAAACCCGGCTGAAATTTCTTTTAAGCAGTTTACAGCGCCGGTTGTTGAAGCTTTGGCAAAATTGGATATTCCTGCTACAACATCGGGCCGAAACGATTTGTTAATTGATGGATTGAAAATTTCGGGTAACGCGGAGCACGTATATAAAAACAGGGTTCTGCACCACGGGACATTACTTTTTAATTCTGATCTCGAAAACCTGGGACAAGCCATAAAAGCAGCTCCCGGAAAATACGAAAGCAAAGCCGTACAATCAAACCGCAGTCCCGTTGCAAACATCTCTTCTTTTCTGAAAAAGGAAATGAAAATCGAAGATTTTATTCAGTTTTTGCTTGAGGTTCAACTCGGGAAACCTGAAAATACTTTTTACACATTGAGGGAATCCGACATTCAGAATATTGAAAAGCTCGCAATTGAAAAATTCAGAACCTGGGAATGGATTTTTGGCTACTCACCCAAATATACGTTTAAAAATGCGGTGGAAATTGATGGGAAAATTGTAAATATTGAGATGGCTGTGCAAAAAGGGATTATTGAAGAATGTATCATTTCAGGAAAATATTTCTCCAACGAAATAGCAAATAAAATAGCCTTTCAACTTCAAAATAAACGGCATTTTTTCCATGATATTAAAGGGGTTTTAGATAAGCTGGAAGTTCCAATTTCAGAAAGTTTAGTCTATTCTTTTTTCTAACAAAAATCGCCGAAACATTGCTGTCCCGGCGATTCTGATTAGTAGCTGTTTAACTATTTCGGTAACGGATACCCTTCCAATTTTTTCAAATTTTTGGCAATTTCTTCTTCTGGATATTCATAATCATTCAATTCGCCATTCATGTATTTGTTGTAACCAACCAAATCCATCAATCCATGTCCGCTAAAGTTGAAAAGTATCACTTTTTCTTTTCCTTCTTCCTTGGCTTTTAATGCTTCGCGAATTGTTGCAGCGATTGCGTGTGTAGTTTCAGGTGCCGGAATAATTCCTTCGGTTTTTGAGAATAACAACCCGGCTTCAAAACATTCGCTTTGGTGAACTGCAATAGCATCCATTAAACCATCACGCAAGGCAGCACTAACGAGCGGCGCCATACCGTGATAACGCAAACCACCTGCGTGGATGGGTGCAGGCACAAAATTATGTCCTAAACTATACATCGCTAAAAGTGGTGTCATTTGTGCCACATCGCCATTATCGTAAATAAAAGGCGCTTTTGTTAAAGTGGGGCAACTAAATGGTTCGGCACCAATAATCTGAATATTTGCTCCGTGCATTTTTTCGTACATAAACGGGAACGAAATGCCGGCAAAATTGCTTCCGCCTCCGCAACAACCAATTACAATGTCGGGATTTTTAATACCCACTTTTGCCAGCTGTTTTTTGGCTTCCAAACCAATAATTGTTTGGTGCAGCATCACATGGTTTAATACCGAACCTAATGAATAGCGCGTTCCTCCGGTTGGGTCGGTTACGGCAGCTTCAACAGCTTCCGATATGGCAATTCCCAAACTGCCGGGTGTGTCAGGAAATTCAGCAAGAATATTACGGCCAGCTTGTGTTTCCATACTTGGGCTGGCAACACATTGTCCACCCCAGGTTTCCATCATCATTTTACGGAAAGGTTTCTGGTCGAAACTAACCTTAACCATGAATACCTTACATTCGATACCACCAATTTGAGCGCAGGCATACGAAAGGGCTGAACCCCACTGGCCAGCACCTGTTTCTGTTGTCAGCTTTTTAATTCCAAACTGTTTATTGTACCAGGCTTGTGCAACTGCGGTATTTGGTTTGTGGCTACCGGCTGGCGAAACGCCTTCGTTTTTGTAATATATTTTTGCTGGTGTACCGAGTGCAGCTTCCAATTCGTAGGCGCGAATCAGCGGACTTGGTCTCCATTGTTTTAAAATATCGCGGATAGGCTCGGGTATGTCAATCCAGCGTTCCTGGCTTACTTCCTGTTCAATCAGGTTCATCGGGAAAACGGGTGCAAGCATTTCTGGCCCAATCGGGTTTCCGTCGGGTCCGAGGGGCGGATTTAAAGGCGTTGGAAGATCGGGTGCAAGGTTGTACCACTGTTTAGGCATCTCCGACTCATCAAGATAAATCTTTTTTATTCTTGTCATGATTTTCGATTTTAGTTAATGATTTAAAATATTGTATCAATGATTTTAGTTTGCTTTCCCAATATTCACAAAAAGAAAAAGGGACTTATCGCACCTATGCAATAAATCCCTTCTTCCGGCCTTTACCGTAAGTTATTAGCAAGTTCTCGTGCTTCCATTTTCACGTTTCTCCAGCTCCATTCTTTTCCGTATAAAGGCATTTTGTACATAAAGTTCATTTGTTCAGAACGTAAAACTAATACTATTTTTTTTTCAATCAAATATTTACATATTCTTATCAGAACTAAGAATTGTTCTATCTTTTACATGCGGAACTTTGGTAAGAAAAATGGTTTTTAATCGATTTTAGCAGAACTATTTTTCTTTTGTTTTTGTCGTTCAACATGAATACCTATTTTTGCACCTTTTTAAATTATAAGAATTTGTTTAATAGAACTTTCTTGACAAATGGATTTTTTCACGAATAATAAACAAGTTGAATTTTTATCTTGTGTTTTGATTCTTGCGTCATGATTTCAATTTTAATATAATGAATAAACCAATCGTTGTCAGTGGAATCCGGCCAACCGGATATTTACACCTGGGGAATTACTTCGGTGCAGTGCGCAATTTCATCAGAATGCAGGAAGATTTTAATTGCTACTTTTTTATTGCTGATATACATTCGTTAACAACGCATCCTACACCGGAAAATTTACAGGCAGGTGTAAAACAAGTACTTGCCGAATATTTGGCTTGCGGAATCGATCCCGAAAAAGCAACTATTTTTATTCAAAGTGATGTTCCGGAGGTTTCGGAATTATACACTTTAATGAATATGAATGCTTACCTGGGAGAGTTGGAGCGCACAACTTCGTTTAAAGACAAAGCGCGCCAGAATCCGGATAATGTGAATGCAGGTTTGTTGACTTACCCGGTTTTAATGGCTGCCGATATTATAATTCATAAAGCGAAATATGTTCCGGTTGGAAAAGATCAGGAACAAAACCTTGAAATGGCGCGGAAATTTGCCAAACGTTTTAACCACATGTATGGCAGAAAAATATTCCCAAAACCAAAACCATTTACTTTTGATGGGGGCGATATGATAAAAGTTCCCGGCTTGGATGGCAGCGGGAAAATGGGAAAATCAGAAGGCAATGCAATTAACCTTTTTGAGGATCCGAAATCAATTCGGCAGAAAGTGATGCGCGCAGTTACCGATTCTGGACCAACCGAAATGAACCAGAAAAAATCGGAAGCTGTGGAAAACCTTTTCACTTTGCTGAAAATAGTTTCAACACCCGACTCTGTTGAACATTTCGATGGATTATACAACAAATGCGAAATTCGTTATGGTGATTTAAAAAAGCATTTGGCCGAAGAAATTATTGCTTATACTTCGCCAATTCGCGAAAGGATTATTGAAATTTTAGAAGATGAATCGTATCTTGCAAAAGTTGCCAAAATAGGTGCAGAGAAGGCCCGCGAATCGGCTTCAAAAACACTTCAGGAAGTAAAGGAAGTGATTGGATTCAGAAAACTTTTTTAGTTTTACTATCATACCCCAAGAAGTATAGCCGGACTGTTGTCCGGCTTTTTTCGTTATTTTTACATTTCACATAAATTTATACCAATGAAACGACTGTATTTGTTTGTTACAATTATCATTTCAACCTTTACTCTTGCAGGACAAACCAACAATTCACAAACTGAATCATGGATTAGCCTTTTCAACGGTAAAAATCTGGATGGCTGGGAAGTGAAATGCCAGTCACAGGACAAAAACAAAACTTTCTGGTCAGTAAAAAACGGGGCAATCGAATGTAATTCAATTGGGCAACCGGAACACAATTATGTTTGGTTGATGAGTGAAAAAGAATTTGGTGATTTCAATTTGCAACTGAAATTCCAGATTTTTAAATCATCAGCAGGTAATAGCGGGATTCAGTTTCGCAGCCGTTTTGATGAATCGGCAACTGCCCGCGAAGGTGGCTGGCTAAACGGGCCTCAGGTAGATATTCATGCGCCAGCTCCATTTCGTACCGGACTGATTTATGATGAAACCGATGGCGTAAACCGTTGGATTTATCCATCAATGCCAAACTGGAATATTGGTGAAAACGACGTTCCGAAAACTGCACTTCAAACCAAATTATTTTATGCTGATGATGATCCGGATGCATGGAATACAATGGAAATCAATTGCACAGGTATGAAAATTAAAACTATTGTTAACGGAAATCTTGTAACTGATTTTGACGCAAACGGAATTTTGGATGATGAAAGTCACAAGCAAAAAAATGTGGGATCATCAGGGGAAATAGCTTTGCAATTACATGCCAAAGACGAATTATTGATTCGCTACAAAGACATCAAAATAAAAACTAATTCAGTAAATATTTTCACAGTGCAGGCGATTGAAACCTTACAAAAATGGTACGATCCGGAAACAGGACTTTGGAATACAACAGGATGGTGGAATGCCGCGAATGTATTGACAGGAATCATCAGATATACTGCTGCAACAGGAGACAAAACGTTTGAATGGGTCATCGAAAATACATTTACAAAAACAAGAAAATTCGTGGTACCAGCTGTCGAAGATCATCCCGAAAAAGAAGTTGAAAATTACATTAACGAATATTACGACGATGAAGGCTGGTGGGCGTTAGCGTGGATTGAGGCATTTGATTTAACCGGAGATAAGAAATATTTAGAAATGGCAAAAACCATTTTTGAAGATATGAAGGGAGGTTGGGACGATCGTTGTGGCGGCGGAATTTTATGGAAAAAAGGGCTGCTTTACAAATCAGCGATTTCAAACGAGTTGTTTCTACTTCTGGCAACGCGCCTGGCTTTACGCGATGAAAACCGGGAATACTATCAAACCTGGGCAAGAAATGAGTGGGACTGGTTTTCAAAAACAGGAATGATAAACGATTTGCCGCTTGTACACGATGGTGTGAAAGAAGATTGCCTTGCAAAAGGCCGGCATTATACCTACAATCAGGGAGTTATTTTGGCAGGTTTAGTTGATATTTATAAGCTGGATGGAAAGCAGGAACACATTGATTTGGCAGGCAAAATTGCAATAGCAGCCATTGAAAATATGTCAACACCTGAAGGAATTTTGAAAGGCCACCCTAAACAGGAAGAGGGCGCCGACGGTGTTCAGTTTAAAGGGATTTTTATGCGCCATTTGGGTTATTTATACAAACAAACAAATAATCCTGTTTTCAAAGAATATCTCATTAAAAATGCCCATTCAATAGAAAATTTGGCCACCGAAAACGGTACAGATTTTATAGGTTCGCAATGGGAAGGCCCGTTTGACAAAGCCGATGCAGGGCGGCAAAGTTCGGCTATCGATGCACTTGTTTCGGCACTGGAAGCGTCAAAATAATTAATTTTTTGAGCCTGTTTTTTTATATACTTACCTGCCAACTACCGATAAATTCAATAATTTATCGGTAGTTTTATTGAACCAATTAAATACCAATTCAAATGAAACCTACTTTTGTAATTGTCTTTTTTCTTCTTTTTACTTCCGTCCTCAGCAATTGTCAGAATATAGTGGAAAATGAAAGCGAAATTGCTGTAAGTATCAATCCGGAACAAAGCTTTCAAACCATCGAAGGCTGGGGAAGTTCATTGTGTTGGTGGGCAGGTCAGGTGGGCAATTGGCAGGAGTCAAGAGTAGATAGTTTGATCGATTTGATTACCTCTCCCGATGGATTAAACATGAATATTTTCCGTTATAACATTGGTGGCGGTGACGACCCATCCCACTCCGATGGCCACATGGTAAAAGGCAAGGGTAAACGCGCCGAAATGGAAGGTTTTAAAGCCTCTGAAAATTCGCCATACAACTGGAAAGCCGACAAAGCACAGCGAATTATAATGTTGAAAATAAAAGAAAAACGCCCGGATGCGGTGTT
Source organism: Draconibacterium sp. (assembly GCA_041596165.1). GTDB lineage: Bacteria > Bacteroidota > Bacteroidia > Bacteroidales > Prolixibacteraceae > Draconibacterium. The sequence continues at coordinate 6,405 of JBFHJA010000237.1, forward strand.
TGAAGCTTTCTCCAATTCGCCACCATACTGGATGACAATCAGCGGGTGTTCTGCCGGAAATGTTGATCCGATGAAAGACAACCTGAAACCGGAATATTACGAAGCATTTTGCGATTATTTGGTTGATGTTTGCAAATTTTACAAAACTGAATATGGCATTGATTTCAAAACTCTGGAACCGTTTAATGAATCAACTTCGGGATACTGGAATTATTTGGGAAGTCAGGAAGGATGCCATTTTGAGCCGGAATCGCAAATGAAAATCATTCGTTTGCTTTATCCGAAACTAAAAGCTTCAGGTTTAAAAACTGTAATTTCTGCCTCCGACGAAACCAATATAAAATCGACAATAGCAGTGATAAAAGCTTATCAGCAGGCCGGTGATATTCTGGATAAAATAGAACAAATCAATACCCACACTTATTCCGGAACCAACGAAGAACGGAAAGAAGCTCACGCGCTGGTTGCTGGAACGGGCAAAGAATTTTGGCAATCGGAAACTGGACCTGGAGGCTGGAAAGAAAGAGTTTCCGGATTGCAGAACAATCTGTTTTTAACCCAAAAACTTTTTAACGATTTGAATTTGATGAAACCACAAGCATGGCTCGACTGGCAGCTGATGGAAGAAAACAACGATGTTTGGGGTTTGATAAAATGCAATTTCAAAACAGAGGAATATGAAATTGTAAAAAATCTTTACGTTCGGATGCAAATTACCCGCTTCATAAAACAA
>JBFHJA010000238.1:0-7088 GCA_041596165.1 Draconibacterium sp.
GCCCAATCCATTGTTTTAACAGTACCCCAGTTAGTACCGCCATCAAAACTATATGTATAAGAACCAGTACCACCAGTTACAGAAGATATGGTAATCTTTGCATCTTCTTCATTACAAAGAGGATTGGTTACAGTAACTGTATACCGAATATCTTTAGGTGACTGAACGGCAATTGTATTCTTTGTTCCATTTGGATTAACATAAGGAACAGTACAGTCATTTGCATCTTTTACCCACAAACTATAATAAGTAGGCAAAAGGTTTTCAAAAATACCTGTAGTATTTGTAAAATCACTTCCATCAATAGAATATGAATAAGGTGCAGTTCCGCCGGTAACGTTACTTACAGTAATTTTACCATTATTAGCTCCACCGCAAGATGTATCATCAATCTTAATATCAAATGCGATAGCTCCAACAGGCTGAGCAACTACAATATTATTTTTAGAAACCTCACATCCGTTTGCGTTTTTCGCCGAAACAGTATAAGTGCCTGCAGCCAAATTACTAAAGGTATAAGCACCACTTACCAAAGTCTTCCAGGTATATCCGTCAATAGAAACCATTGTTGCATCACCTGATACAGAAACTTCAATGCTGCCAGTAGCCTCACCGTAGCACAATACATCAGAAACTGTTTCTGTAATATCAATAACTTTGTTAGTGTCAGTTATTGTTACCATTTTCCATGGATCCACCACTGCACATTCATTGGCATCCAATACGCTTACATAGTATGTTCCAGGTCCTTGTGAAAATTGGAAATTAGTTTTCTTCACAGCACCAGAACCATCAGAGTTCGTTGAAATCCAATAAGTATAAGGAGCACTACCTCCGAATGCGTTAATAACCACAGAACCTTTACCCAAATAGCAAAGTGGATTTTGTGACTCAACAGTAAATCCAACAGGATCAACAGTTTCAGGAAGCATAACTTCGCTCATCAACGACATACAACCATCTGCACTTTTAACTCTAACTGTAACAGTTTCACCAGCTTTTGCCAGAAATTGATTTGAACTACTCCAAACCCAACTAGCTGGATTTGGATCTTCATTGAACAAGTACATTGAAGCAGCCGGTGCAGTAACTTTTACTGTAACATCCTCACCAGCACAAGTTTCAGTTGTTAATTCGGTTTCAATACCGGTTAATGAAACATTAACTTTCAATTCACCATCAGTAGAAGTAACAGTATTTACTGCATCATAAACACTTCCACTTGTTGTGTACCAAAAGTCTTTTTTAGTCCACTTTAAATCAGTTGGGTATGCAACAGCAGTATTTGCCGGAAACCCTTTTAACTTAAAATGAAGTTTAATCACATCCGTTTTCACATCGTCACCAATTGTAACTGCAGCGCCAGACCAGTTAAGGTTTAACACATCAGCACCATTAGCAACTGGTGTTACGGACGCAACAACTGCAGACAAACCTGCATTTACGTCTGTAACTCCCACGAAATCGTAAACCAGGTCATTAAATGAAAGACCCAATTCAAATTTAGTGAGTTTAATAAAATCCCGTACCGAGACATCGACTGTGTAGTCGTTCCCTTGCATATAGCAAGCGGAGGTTTTTCCTGCGAAAAGCTCAACGGTTTCCTGTGGTTCCTGTGCATACCCGGAGGTTGCAAAGGCAGTAAGGAGCACCATCAAACTTAAGAACCAAGTAAATGATTTTCTCATAGCATTTCTTTTTAAATTGAACTTAATTGATTGATTGATTTTAATTTATTTAATTCTTTAATCATATATCCAAACTATTTATCAGTTTATTTTATGTAAATATTACAAACGTATAAAATTTTGCAACAATGTACAAAATATATACTGCATAAAACACTTTCTTTCAAATTAATGTTTTCAACATAGTTGCACTGAAAACCTAACCTTAACTCTTAATAACTATCTATAATTCTTTTGCGAAACGTCCAATTTCCTTTCATCTTCAAAATTGCTGCAATTTTAATCTTAATTTTCCAAATATCGCAATAAATGTTTGATTTTTTCGCTTATTTTATTTGTTTCACCAACATTTAAAATATTGTTAAATTAAAAATAACAGGCAAAAAGAATTTATCCATTCAAAATATTAATATGATAATCAATAAGCTGAAAAATAAAATAAAGAATACAAAACAGTATTCCGGAAAAATATGCAAAACATTAATTATTGTTTGTTTAGGTTTATTTTTTCAATTTTCTGTGAGTTCTTGCAAAACCTGCAAATGCCCTGCATATTCACAAATTGCAACCCCAAATTCACCAAATTCAACGGATTTGACAACATAATTTATCAATATGTTTCTATTTCAGTCAAAATAAATCACACTCAAATTCGGCTTAATTAAATAATCCCAAGAAAGTTACGCGAATTTTAACCCTCTGAGAATTCAATATTCCCGCGACGATTGAATTATGTGTGGGAATACGCGAAATATTCAAAGGAAAACCATTTTAAATTTACATTAAGGTTAACCGTTTTTTGAAGTAAAATAAAAATCGGGCTTGATTCAAAAGAATAATAGTATTTACTTTGCATTGCAAAAAAAAAAAATCGATTTTGAAATATATCCTGATTTTTAAATTTGAGAAGAATAATTTTATTTAAATAATTAAAACTTTCACAACAATGTCAAAAATTAAAATAGGTATTAACGGATTTGGTCGTATTGGCCGTTTTGTATTTAGAGTTGCAGTAGCTACTGAAAATGTTGAAGTTGTAGGTATCAATGATCTTATTGATGTTGAATACATGGCTTACATGTTAAAATATGATTCAACTCATGGCAGATTTAATGGAACAGTTGACATTAAAGATGGTTCATTAATAGTAAACGGAAAAACTATCCGCGTAACTTCAGAAAGAAACCCAGCAGATTTGAAATGGGATGCTGTTGGTGCTGAATATGTTGTTGAATCAACAGGTTTGTTCCTTACAAAAGCAAGTGCTCAGGGTCACATTGACGCAGGTGCGAAAAAAGTGATCATGTCAGCTCCATCAAAGGATGATACACCAATGTTTGTTATGGGTGTTAACAACACAGAATATAAAAACGACATGACTTTTGTATCAAATGCTTCATGTACAACCAATTGCTTAGCTCCAATTGCAAAAGTTTTGCATGATAACTTTGGCATTGTTGACGGATTAATGACAACAGTACATGCAACTACCGCAACTCAAAAAACAGTTGATGGTCCTTCAGCAAAAGACTGGAGAGGTGGTCGTGGAGCTGGTCAAAATATTATTCCTTCTTCTACCGGTGCTGCTAAAGCTGTTGGTAAAGTAATTCCTTCATTGAATGGTAAACTTACAGGAATGGCATTCCGTGTACCAACACCAGACGTTTCTGTTGTTGATTTAACTGTGAACCTCGCAAAACCTGCAACTTACAAAGAAATTTGTGCAGCTATGAAATTGGCTTCAGAAACTACAATGAAAGGAGTTTTGGGATACACAGAAGAAGCCGTTGTTTCAAATGACTTTATTGGCGAAACTCAAACTTCAGTTTTTGATGCAACTGCCGGTATTGCTTTAACCGATACTTTTGTTAAAGTTGTTTCATGGTATGACAATGAAATGGGATATTCTACTAAAGTTGTAGAATTAATACAATACATGAATTCAGTAAAATAAGTTTTACTAAATAACATAATATTGAAAGGATGTCAAATGGCATCCTTTTTTTTGTTAAAATAAATCAGCTATTCATACCTCAGTGATTCTATTGGATCAAGTTGCGATGCTTTTTGAGCAGGATAATAACCTGAAATTATACCAACACCAAAACATAAGGCTACTCCTAAAAGTATCCACAACCACGGTATAATAAATGAGGAACCAATCATTAATGACACAAGGTTACCTGCCAAAATTCCAAATAAAATTCCAAATAATCCACCTATTTGCCCTATCACAATGGCCTCAAACAGAAACTGTTGCTTAACCGTTTTACTTTTAGCACCAATTGCTTTTCTTACACCAATTTCACGGGTGCGCTCAGTTACCGACACAAGCATTATATTCATCAGCCCAATGGCTGCACCTAAAAGAGTAATAAAGCCGATTATTGTAGCAACAAGCGTTATGTTTTTAATATTCTTTAATAACAGGTTAGCAATGTTATCACTCTTTTCAATATTAAAATCCGATTCATCGGTCGGCGATAAATCCCTGACATTTCGAAATACAGATTCAGCCTGACCAACAGCAGCCACAACTAACTCGGGTTGATTCACTTTTATCTGAATGTCGAAATTCATATTTGGTCTTGAAAAATAACTCCTGGAATTTGAATATGGAATAAAACAAACCATATCGCTGCTTCCGCCAAAACCGCTGCCTTTTTCGCCAAGAACTCCGATAATTCTATATTTTCCATTACCGATACTTATCTCTTTTTGAAGCGGATTTTCGCCATCATCAAACAAACGTTTTGCAAGAGCACTGCCTACCAAAGCCAGATTTCTTCCTGAATGAATATCATCTTCGTTAAAAACTCTACCCTTGTCAACTACATAACCTGAAGTACTAAGATATTCATTATCAATTCCACGGACACTTATATTGGGGTTTGTTTTTTTTGATCCGAACTTTAATGTGGCAGTACCAGTTGAGACAACTGAAATAGATGCAGTTGCCGGGAAGTCAAAATTCTCCTTAAATTCTTTGGCTTCATAATATGAAATGTAAGAATGATTTTTTGTTCTTAATCTCTGGTTTCCAATTTGAACACGCATCCCCTGGCTGGTAATGGAAAATGTATTTGCACCAAGAACAGTAAATTCCTTTGTAATCGAAGTTTTTATTGATTCAATCGCAGTTAGAATACCAACAAGGGCTGTTATTCCTATCGCAATAATCATTATCGTTAAAACCGAACGCAAAATATTGCTCCTTATTGATTGCATTGCAATCCTAATGTTTTCTGCAAATAATGTTGTATTGCTCATGGATTCTTTTTTATCTGTTCATCAAAATTATAACTTTAATATTGATCCAAATCAAATGAGTTTTAAAAAACCATTTTACGCCAAAATAATTATTTGATTTCCTCAAGAAACTAAAGTTTTACCGAAAAGGTGACGTATTTGTTCGATATTTTCCTTTAAGAAATTTCTTTTAACATTTTTTAATGTAACACTTTTTTCATTTACAATAGTTACGAAAAACAAATCATAAATGCTCAAAAATGTTAGAAATCAGTTTTTTGATGTTTAATTATGCCTTCATATTAAAGTAATTTTTATATGATTCAATAGCTTTTATCTAAGATATTACTTTTTATGTTCTTGGATATTGAATAAAAACATGTAAAATTTGAAATGCACCAACAAGTGATACATTATGATTTTTCATTTTCGAATCATTTCACAAGAAATAAAGAATTTCCAACTGGAAGTTGAATTATCAGCAAAGCATACTTTTTTCGATTTTCATTCTATCATCCAAAAGAGTTTGGGTTACGAATCGCACCAGTTGGCATCCTTTTTTATTTCTGATCAAAGAGGAATAAAAGAAAAAGAGATTTCTATGCTTGATTTAGGAATGAATGGAGGTGCATACCTTATTATGCAAAAAACAATTCTCCCAGATCTTATTCATTCAATAGGACAAAAGTTGATATATACTTTTGATTTTGTAAACGACAGATCATTATTAATTGAATTAACAGATATCATTATGGAAAAAAATCTTAGTGAGCCATTAGTCACTTTAAAACAAGGTGATACTCCCCAACAGGTTTTGGGCGATGATGTTGATGTAATCGATCAGGAATCAACTGATCTTCAGGAAGAAAAAGTTTACTCACTTTTTGGAGAACTTGAAGATTACACTGAAATCTTTGGAGAAATGGACGATTTTTAAGGCATTAATACCATTTTTAATGAATTTCCAGACTGTTCAATTTCTTTGAACAGTCTTTTTTTTTATTTATTTGCGGTAAAAACTACACTACTTAATGCAAAAGTATTTAATCATTCTTACCGGGCCAACCGGTATTGGAAAAACAAGCACAGGTATGGCTTTAGCAAAGCACTTTAATACCGAAATTGTTTCATCCGACTCAAGGCAAATCTACAAAGAGTTAAATATTGGCACGGCCGTTCCAAATAAGGAGGAATTGGCCCTTATAAAACATCATTTAATTCAAAATCATTCAATTCATGAAAATTTCAACGTAAGTAAATTTGAAAATGAGGCACTTGACATTATAAATTCATTATTTAAAAAAAACAATCTGGTTTTACTGGTTGGTGGTTCAATGCTTTATATTGATGCTGTTTGCAATGGTATCGACAATATGCCAGATACCGATCCTGAAATCAGAGATATACTGAAGAACAGGCTAGAATCAGAAGGAATTGAAAGCTTACGTTTTCAATTAAAAAAACTCGATCCTGATTATTATAACACAATAGATTTAAAAAATACCAACCGTATAATACATGCCCTCGAAATTTCAATTATGACCGGTAAACCATATTCTAACTTTCTTACCAAATCAAAAAAGGAAAGATCATTTTCAATCATAAAAATTGGGTTGAATTGCGAAAGAGCCAAGCTTCATAATATAATAAATACACGAGTGGATCATATGGTAAATGCGGGACTGGAAGATGAAGCAAGAAATTTATACCATCTCAAACATTTGAACGCTCTGAATACAGTGGGTTACCGTGAATTGTTTGCATTTTTTGACAATGAAATATCGCGGGAAAAAGCCATAGAACTAATTAAAAGGAATTCACGTCGTTATGCTCGGAAACAACTTACATGGTTCAGAAATGATGACGAGATGAATTGGTTTGAACCCAATCAAACAACGGAAATAATAACTTTTATTGAAAACAAAATCGATAAAAAATGACCTTAACCGGAGATTTTGTGATACGCGTTTACGGAATCGTAATGAACAACAAAAGTGAAATTCTAATTTCCGATGAGTTTCAAATGGGGTTAAAGATGACAAAATTCCCAGGTGGTGGACTCGAATTTGGGGAAGGAACAATAGATGGGTTAAAACGAGAATTCAGAGAAGAATGTAATAAACAGGAAATCAATGATATTCAACATTTTTA
>JBFHJA010000239.1:0-7086 GCA_041596165.1 Draconibacterium sp.
CGAATTCAAAATTTTCAATCCTGTTTCCAATTCAAATTTAGGGACAACTGAATTTGGATAGCCGGTGAAAATTATCCCGCATTCGCGTGCCAACGGGTCGGGGGCTTCAATCCGGTCGGGCGAATCGTGATTTCCGGCAATTGCAATTACGGGGCGTCGCCCATTGTTTGCGAGTCGTTTTAGTGTTTTGTAAAACAAGTCAATTGCTTCGGTGGGCGGGTTAAATGTGTCGAATAAATCGCCTGCAACAAGCACTGCATCCACTTTTTCACTGTCAGCAATTTCACATATTTCTGTTAAAACAGCTTGTTGCTCTTCCATTCGCGAAAAATTTTCCAATCGCTTCCCGAGGTGCCAATCGGAGGTGTGTAATATTTTCATGTATTATTTGATGTGAGATTATTTGAATTTTAGAATCAAGTAAAATCGGTTATTTTCTATACATTGAGAATCGAAGATCTATTCACCTGGCGGCTTCTTCCAATTCCGATTTCTTAATTTCATAATTATTTACCAGTTCTTCTACTTTATTTGGATTTTCAGCAGCTAAATCTTCGATTTCTGTAGGGTCCTCTTTTAAATTGTATAATTCCCAATTTTCTCCATTCAGTTTTACAATTTTCCACTCTTTTTGGCGGAACATTCTGAATTTGTCAGTCCAGCCTGAAATAAAAAACTCAGGTTCCTGTCTTTCCTTACCTTCCAAAATTGGCATCAACGAATTTCCCTGTAAAGGTTGTGGATGTATTTCTCCCAGTTGCGTTGGATATTGAATTCCGGCAGCTTCAATCAGGGTAGGAGCAACGTCGGCAATATGCCCGGTTTGACGTGTAATTTGCCCGGGATCAACCTGTTTTGGCCAGCGTAAAATAAATTGTGTATTTGCACCACCTTCGTGACCATATTGTTTGAAATATTTGAAAGGCGTGTTTCCCACATTTGCCCAGGCTGCTGAAAGGGTGCGAAAACCTTCCGCAACTCCAGGTGGAAAATCAAAATTGCGGTTACTGTCATATGGGCAAGAGCCATTGTCAGAAAGATAAATTACTATCGTATTTTCAGCGATTCCTTTTTCATCCAGATAATTCATTAATCTGCCAATATTTTGATCCATCCTGTCGATCATTGCTGCATAAACTGACATTTCCAAATCCATTTCATCTTTTTCCTGTTCGCTTAAAGAATCCCAAGGGCGGTAAAGTGGGATTTTTGCACGTATTTCTTCATCTCCTTTTGGATGCCCTCTAAATTTGTTGTTGTTACTGCTGGGCGGACTAAGCTGAACGTTATCATCTATTAAACCTAATAGCTTAAGTTTTTCCAATCGTTCGGTTCTGATTATATCCCAGCCTTTCATGTAAGTGCCTCTGTATTTTGCAATATCTTCTGGTCTCGCCTGAAGTGGGTAATGCGCTGCTCCGTAGCCCATAAACAGGAAAAATGGCTGCTTGTTTTTTACTGGTTCTTCCATCCAGCGCAAAGCATTGTCGGTTAAGGCATCAGTTTTAAAAAAAGGCTCTTTTTCATGATAAATCTGACTTGCGTTCACTGTGTCGCCATTCAAAATAAATGGGTTTACAAACTTGCCGGAAGGAGGTTCAAAAAATTCATTCATCGCTTCAAAAGTAAGTGACTGGTCGCTTATATTTTTAGCGAAAACATGCTCCGGCGCCCAATTCATCCAGTGTTCTTTACCCGAATGAATGACATAATAACCATCGTTTTTGAGGATTTGTGCAAAGTTAACAGCATTTTTACCCCCTTCATATAAACCTGAAAACAATGTTGAACGCGAAGGTTCGCATTTCGACATGTTATAAAAATTGGAAAATTGGATTCCTTCGTTAGCCAGTTTGTCAAGGTTTGGCGTTTTTATCTCTGAACCGTAAGCACCAATATCTGAATATCCGATATCATCACCCAGAATGAGGATGATGTTGGGTTTATTGTTTTCAGATAACCCGGGTATTCGATGGTCCATAATTTTTACATATATAAAAAACGTAATAAAAATGGCGGTGATTATGAGGAAGAAGTATATAAAAACCTGTTTCATTGTGTTTTATATTTTTCGATTGTTTTACCGACTTTAAGATTATATCTAAAAATTAAATGATCTGATAAGTAAAAATACACTTATTTTAAAGAATCAACCTGAATCATATCGCTTTTTAGAATTGCATTTCGATGAATTGCATGCTTAGCATTAGGGTGTACAGTTGTATATTATATTGCAGGTTGATTGAAACTGGATCTATAATATCGGAATTGAAACCAAAATAAGATTGCCGTTTGTAACAGAAATCTTGAAAAATGAGTTCCCTGGTTTTCGATAATCTTTTGTGAGAAATTTTTCAAATCATGTCTGACACCTGTCATATATGGGAATGTCAAAATAATGTATTAATTCTGCAACTTATTTCAAATGTAATTTATGAAGATTTTTCAGTGTGGTTATTGTAATCATCCTCTGTTTTTTGAAAATTATAAATGTGAAAATTGCGGACATCTTTCTGGTTACCGTGATATTGATCATAAAATGCTCACATTCGACACATTAGGTTCTTCTTTGATTTCTGACCGTGAAAAAATCGAATATAAATTTTGCAGAAATTATGAATTTGGTGTTTGTAACTGGGTTTTGGAGAAGTATGATCCACATGAATATTGTAGCGCATGTCAACTCAACAGAACCATACCTGATCTTTCGGACAAGAAAAATTTCCCAAAATGGAAGAACCTGGAAGTTGCCAAGCATCGGCTTATTTATCAGCTTCAAAAAACCGGACTTGATTTGCCCAGCAAAATGAATAATGATGAAGGTTTGTGTTTTGATTTTATAGCCAGACGAAATAATAAGAAAATTATGACAGGCCATGCAAATGGGGTTATTACAATCCTGTTAAAGGAGGCCGATTCTGCACTTCGGGAGCAAATGAGACTGCAACTGTTGGAACCTTACCGAACGTTGATCGGTCATCTGAGACATGAAGTGGGGCATTACTTTTGGGAGCGATTAGTATATAGCAATCAGAATGTTTTGATGGCTTTTAGAACAATTTTTGGGAATGAGCAAACAAGTTATAGTGATGCATTGAAAACATATTATGAGGTTGGTGCGCCGGATAATTGGCAACAATCATTTATAAGCAAATATGCATCAGTACATCCCTGGGAGGACTGGGCAGAGACATGGGCCCATTATCTGCATATAATGGACATGATGGAAACAGCTCACTTTTCTGGATTAAAGGTAATTCCTACCGATATACTTATAGATATGACAACGGAGGCAACGTTTGATCCTTACGGTGTAAAAGATTTCGAAACTATCATTCGCGCGTGCTTACCTTTATCCTTTGCAGTAAACAGCTTTAATCGGGCGATGGGAATACCGGATGTTTATCCTTTTGTAATTAGTCAGGCCGTTGTACAAAAAATGACATTTATTCACGGATTGCTTTTTCCTGATTATAGTTTTTGAAAATTGCATGAAAATCGGCAATATTCAAGTCCTTGTTCGGCATATATCATTTTTTATTTGTGTTTTCTTATCCGAGGTACTGTTAATATACTTTATCTTTTGAATAAAATAACCGAAGCGTTTGGTATCGAAAGCGGTTTTCTTTGCATTAGTTCATTTTTCTTTAGATACTGCTAAACCGTTTTTGCAATGGACTTTTAAGAAATGACAATTTTGAAAAATTAAATATCAGGAAATGCGGATAATATTGCCATTAACATTTGTATTGGGCTTTTTTTTTCGGTTCATTTCTGCTCAAAAAAGCAACAATTCAGTCAATAAAAACTGGATCCCACAAAACGGTGATGTTTATCTACAGGAAGTTTCTGTTAAAATAGCAACTGACAAACCTGTTATTTCCATCGCAGAAACCGGAGGAACAAGTTTGCTCTTGTAGGTAAACAACTTTTCAGGATTTAAAATAAAAACCTGAAACAAGAAAATTGTGCACCGAATGATAAAAGCGTTTATTGAAAATGGTTAAAAGATAATTTAAAATGCATGAGATATTTTTCACCGTGGCTTCAGCCCGGTGAAAAATAAATGCAAAATTTTCCGGCTTTGGCATAACGTTAAATACCAAAGCCAAATAAGCTGAAATTACAACGTCGTCGGGCTAAAACCAGGCGTAAAACAAAATATAGAAAGCATATTTTACGAAATAAAATGAAAACACGAATAATCGGTATTACTGTATTTCTCTTCCTGCAGATTTGCATCCAGTCAAATGCACAGGAAAATAAAATTCAGTTTGGCGAATGGATAAAAGACTGGATATTGGCAGGTCCTTTTCCGCTTACTGAAAGCAGCGATGAAACTCTGCATTTACCCGATTTTGAAACAGATTTTCTACAAAAGAATGGTGGCGAAAAGAGCCCTGTTGTAAAAAATGGGCAGGCAATTAAATTTAAAGGAAGTTCTGCGCGGTGGATAAAATATGAAAGCCAGGATTCGCTTGTAAACCTGGATGATATTATTACCCAAAAACCATTCGTAGCTGCTTATGCCTATACTGAAATCTTTTCTGAGTTTGATGGCTTGTCACTTGTGGCACTTGGCAGCAACGATGGTGGCCGGCTTTGGTTTAACGGAGAACAGGTTTGGGATTATCCCGAAGCCCGCGGATTTATGGCTGATGATGATTTTATACCTGTTGCTGTTCAAAAAGGAATAAATACGATTTTACTGAAAATTGAAGAGCGGGGAAACAGATGGGAATTTGGAATGCGAATTTTACCTTTTAATTTGAATGAATATGTAAACTCAACTGATTTGTTTCAGGTAAATACTGACACGGACGGAACACCGGTTTTACGGTTTGTACAAATGGAATCGGTTTCGCACAGGTTATTTAAAACTGTTCATCTCGAAATAATAAATCAAAACAATAAAAATACAGTTTGGAAGGGCGTTTGGAACGCAAAAAAGGATATGATTTTACCTGTTGGAAACGTTGAATTTGAAAAATACAGTTTAAAAATTGAATCAACATTAACCGATGGATCGTCCTGGACCAATGAAATCAATTTTGCATCAGGAATTCCTAAAAAATATGTACTTTTTGAAAATGGGAAAACTGATTATTCAATTGTGCTTGGCGCCGAATCCACGGAAAGCGAACAGTGGGCAGCCCAGGAACTTCAGCATGCTCTTTTTGAAATTAGCGGAGTGAAGTTCCCCATAAAATCCGATAAAACAGAAAAGGGAAATCAGGAAATAATTATTGGTTACAACCGCCACTCTTCAGCAATTTTGCAGGATACAAAAAAACCGGATGACAATAATGAAACTTATTTCTATGAAAATTCGGGATCAAGTATTTTGCTTTGGGGTGGAAGTAAAAGAGGTTCGATGTATGCAGTTTTTTCGTTTTTAGAAAATGAATTGGGTTGCCGTTGGTACACTCCTTCAGTGAGTATATTTCCTTCACGTGAAAAATATGAGTTTACTTATCTGAATCATACTGAATCTCCATCAATACAGGTACGAAATGTTTTTTATTACGAGGCTTTTAATCCCGACTGGGCTGCCCGTAACAAAATAAATGGTTCCATGGATTTTCGTGAGCAACATGGCGGTGTAGAAAGTTACTGGTCGGTCCACACTTTTTATCCACTCATGCCACCAGCAGAATTCTATGACAAACATCCGGAATATTATAGTTTGATTGACGGGGAGCGTATTCACGATCATGCGCAACTTTGTTTGACAAATCCCGATGTTTTGGATATTATTACAGAACGGTTAAAAGAAACAATTAGAAAATACCCAAATTACCTTATTTATTCTGTTTCACAAAACGATTGGCGGAATCCTTGTCAGTGCGATAAATGTCAGGCAATTGCACAAAAAGAAGGAAGCGAATCGGGCCCGGTAATTTGGTTTGTAAACCAGGTTGCTGACAGGATTAAAGATGAATTTCCTGATAAATATGTTGGCACATTAGCTTATCAATACACACGCAAACCTCCCGTAAACATTGTTCCCCGCGAAAATGTGGTGATACGTTTTTGCAGCATCGAATGTTGTTTTGCCCACGATTTTGAGACTTGTATCGAAAATCAGGATTTTCTAGCGGATTTAAAAGGCTGGTCTGCCATTGCACCACACATGTATATTTGGGATTATGTTGTCAATTTTAGTCATTACATTTTGCCTTATCCAAATTTTAAAGTTCTGCAGCAAAACATAAAAACTTTTCGCGACAATAAGTCGATTGGAATTATGGAACAGGCAGCTTACCAAAGCAGGGGCGGAGAGTTTGCGGAGTTGCGGGCTTACTTGCTTGGAAAATTATTATGGAATGTTGACGTTAATGCAGATGAAGTTATAAATGATTTTATGTCGGGATATTACGGGCGAAGCGGACAATATGTTAGGGAGTATTTTGATTTTCTACACGGAAAATTAACTCCTGAAACACATATTCATTTGGGATTGCGGCCGGATGATGTTTTATTTACAGGTGATTTTGCGAAAGAAGCCAATAAAATTTTTGATAAAGCGGAACGAGTTGCTGATAATGAGGAAATCAGGCGCAGGGTTGAAATGGCAAGGTTGCCTGTTATGTACATGAAATGCAAAATTGCTCCGCACGAAGCAATTTATGATGGTACTTTTGACCGTTTTAAAATGATTGTAAAACGCGAAGGGATTACTCATTTTGCTGAGTTGGGCCAACCTCATATGGATTCTTTTTACAGGCAAATGGAATCAATAAAATAAATGAGATGATGAAAAATAATGTTAAAGTTATTATGCACCGCAGCTTCAGCCCGGTGAAAATAAAATGCATGAAACAACCCGGCCTTAGCCATTAACATTAAACGTTAAAGCAAGAAGAAAACAGAAATTGCACCGTAACCAGGCTAAAATCAGGCGCAAAAGAAAAACAAGAAACAAGAATAGAAATTAAAATACAATAGAATGAAACAAATGAAAATCTCAAAAATTCTGCGAAACACAATATTGATCTTTTTTGCAGCAGGATTGCTCTCCTGTTCAAAAAATGAAGAAACGGTAAAATCTGTCATGAATAGGGTAGTAACAAATTTATATCAGAC
>JBFHJA010000240.1:0-7047 GCA_041596165.1 Draconibacterium sp.
AAAACGCTGGATGAAAACAGAGGTTTGTTTGCTTCGCTGATGATTAAAAATCTGCGCGAACCACTTCTTGACGGCTACTTAACTCCAGCCGAGCGTAAACAGGCTTATAAAAACGAGTTTTTTAAAACTGTTGATTTTATCGATCCCTTACTTATCAATTCTTCGGTTTATACCGATAACGTTTTTAAATATCTTGTCAGATATAATCAATACGATTTTGTGCAGAAACAGCGCGAGGCTGAATACATAAAAGCACTTGATATTATTGTGCCAAACATAAAATCGAATGATGAAGTGTACAGGTTTTTGATGGGTTATTTGGTTCATGGATTTGAAGTTTTGGATATGAAAAACGTTATCAGTTATATTTCAAAGAAATACAATTTCCCGCAGTGATAGATATAGTTTAAACTTTAAAGTTCAGGGTTCAAAGTTGAGTCCATCCGTATTTTTACAGTTGGGATCGGAAGGAATCCTATTTAATTAACCTCCTTCTGTATACAACATTATAAGTTCCTTCTTCCCACCCTATATCACATGTTCCACTTCAAAACAACAATAATGTATTATTTTAGCCCAAAATTTATAGCCATGATTCCAAAAATATCGCAAATAGCAGAACCGAAAACGAATACGTCAACTGCTATAATCTTTGATAATACAGATCAATATTCGTTTCCGGGTTTTACCGATGAGGAAAAAACCTACGTAGCTCTGAAATTAGAAAAGAATAACTTTTGTGTTGTAAACAAGTATCCCCTTGTGCATTTCTTTTTCAAACCAAAAAACGAAAAAGAAGATCACATCGAAATGGAAGAGGCCCGGAAAACCGGTTCAAAACTGTTTGATATTTTGAAAGAAGATAAAATCGAATCTTTTCAAATCGAAGATTTCAGCAAATTGGAATTAGGTTCGGCATTTATTGAAGGCGTACTTTTATCGGGTTACTCATTTGATAAATACAAAAAGGAAAAAGATAATTTCCATTTGAAAAATATCTTTGTTGCAAAAGCCAATATCTCTGACATTCAAATTGAAGAAATCGTAAATGTTACACAATCAGTTTTTTATGCCCGTAATTTGGTGAACGAACCACTTTCATATTTAACCGCTGTCCAGTTTTCAAAAGAGATTGAAAAAATGGGTGAAGAAGCTGGTTTTGCAGTAGAAGTTTTCCATAAACAAAAAATAGAAGCCTTGAAAATGGGCGGTTTGCTGGCAGTTAACAAGGGCAGCATCGATCCGCCAACTTTCACAATTTTGGAATGGAAACCCAAAAACGCAAAAAATACAAAACCAGTTGTTTTGGTGGGGAAGGGGGTTGTTTTCGATACTGGTGGTTTGAGTTTAAAGCCCACGCCAAAATCGATGGATTTTATGAAATGCGACATGGCGGGCGCGGCAGTTGTGGCAGCAACAATTTATGCACTGGCTAAAAATAAAGTTGCTGTGCATGTAATAGGTCTTGTTCCTGCAACCGACAACCGACCCGATGGAAATGCGTATGTACCGGGCGATGTAATTACAATGTTTGACGGTACTACGGTTGA
Organism: Draconibacterium sp.; assembly: GCA_041596165.1. Classification (GTDB taxonomy): domain Bacteria; phylum Bacteroidota; class Bacteroidia; order Bacteroidales; family Prolixibacteraceae; genus Draconibacterium. Next base: position 1,551 of record JBFHJA010000240.1, read on the forward strand.
AATTAAAAATACTGATGCCGAAGGACGCCTGATTTTGGCAGATGCATTGAGTTACGCCAAAAAATATGAACCCGGATTAGTTGTCGATATTGCAACTTTAACTGGTGCGGCAGATATTGTTGCCGGAAAATTCGCCTCTGTTGTGATGGGTAACACAAAAGAAAACCTTCAGATTTTAAAAGACTCAGGGAATGAAACATACGAACGATTAATAGAAGTTCCACTTTGGGATGAGTATGCTCTTGCTTTAAAATCGCCCATTGCCGACTTGAATAACCTGGGATCACGCGAAGCACAATCTACAATTGCAGGAAAATTTCTCGAACATTTTACAGAGTATGACTGGATTCATCTTGATACCGCCGGAACACCATTCCTCGATGAAAAAGACAGTTATCGCCCGGTTGGCGGCACTGGGTTTGGCACCCGGTTGCTTTATAACTTTTTGAAAAAAATCAATTAAAAAATTAACTTTGCGGCTCTTTAAAAGGAATTTCGAGCAATAAGAAACTGAACAAAATGGGAAATCAAGATACAATCAGGGTAGGTATTACGCAAGGTGATATCAACGGAATCGGCTACGAGGTGATTATTAAAACATTGATGGAGCCGCATATTATTGAAATGTGTACTCCAATTATTTATGGTTCACCAAAAGTTGCTGCCTACCACCGAAAGGCGTTAAATATTGACAATTTAAGTTTCAACCATATTCGCCATCCAAACGAAGCCCACACGAAACGAATTAACATTATCAACTGCATCGACGACAATGTGCGGGTTGAGCTCGGAAAATCGACGCGTGAAGCGGGGGAATCTTCGTTCAATGCGCTGGATGCTGCCTGTACCGATTTGGAACAAGGGTTGATTGACGTTGTTGTAACCGCCCCAATAAACAAAGACAACATTCAAAGCGAGCATTTTAGTTTTCCTGGTCATACCGAATATTTGGCGCAACGTTTCAAAACAAATAATTATGTGATGCTGATGGTTAGCGAAACTATGAAAATGGGTGTAGTAACTACGCACATGCCACTTTCGGAGGTTTCAAAAAGTATTACTAAAGATGCAATTCTTTCAAAACTAAGGATTATTTCACACTCACTGCAACAGGATTTTTCGATTACAAAACCACGCATTGCCGTTTTTGGTTTGAACCCACATGCAGGTGACAACGGATTATTGGGAAAAGAAGAAAATGATATTATCCTTCCGGCAATTATGCAAGCAAAAAAGGAAGGAATAATTGCACTTGGACCATATCCTGCTGATGGCTTTTTTGGCTCTGAAGATTACAGAAAATTCGATGCAATACTTGCCATGTACCACGATCAGGGTTTAATCCCATTCAAGATGGCTTCTTTTGAACATGGTGTAAATTATACAGCTGGGTTGCCGATTATTCGCACTTCGCCAGCGCACGGAACTGCATATTCTATTGCAGGGGAAGATAAAGCTTCACCGGTGTCATTCCGTCAGGCCATGTTTTTGGCTGTTGATATTTTTAAGAACCGCATTATCCATGAGGAAATAAGTAAAAACCCGCTTAAAACTTACAATGTCAATCCAAATCAGGTGGATGAAAGTGTGAACTTTGAAGAGGATGACGATCACAATTAAACAGTAAAAAATGTACGAGTTTATCCGGGGAATTATTGTTGAACGAAATCCGGCGCACATTATCTTTGAAGCTGGTGGTGTTGGCTATTTCATCAATATTTCATTAAATACTTACAGCAAATTCAACAACAAAAATGAGGGCTTGATTTATTTGCACCAATCAATTCGCGATGATGCACATGTATTATATGGCTTTGCCGACAAAAGCGAACGCGATCTTTTTAGAAGCCTGATTTCGGTGAATGGAGTCGGATCAAGTACTGCAATCATGATGCTTTCATCGTTATCGCCCGATGAAATTGCTGCTGCTGTTACAACAGAAAATGTTGCCGTGCTGAAAGCCGTAAAAGGAATCGGTATTAAAACTGCCCAGCGCATCATTATCGATTTGAAAGATAAACTCGGAAAATTGTACGAAACCGACCAAATTTTCCTTTCACCAAACAATACTATTCTAAATGAATCGTTATCAGCATTAGTCATGCTCGGATTCGTAAAAAGGGACGCAGAGAAAGTTGTATCAAAAATACTTCAGGAGCAACCGCAATCGACCGTTGAGGGTGTGATTAAACAAGCGTTAAAAAGGTTATAAACGGGAATGAAACTAGGCCAAAGTTTGCAGAAAATATACTACTTTCTAATTTTCACATTTATACTGCTCCTTGCCAAACAGGGTGCTGCTGTAAATAATGTGGAAACTTCGTTCGTTATGAATGTCCAGGTGCAGGATACAGTTAAAATGGATACAACCGGAACATTACCTTTTCCATTTAAAGATCAACCTGCTTTTGGTTCTACAAAAACCGATTCATTAAAACTTTTTCTGAACCAGCCCAGCAACATTAAATACGAAGTTGAATACGACCCGATTACGGGTCAATATGTATTTTACGAAAAAGTGGGCACACTGAATTACAGACTTCCGCAAACAATGTCGCTCGAAGATTATATCGATTATGATTTTGACAGATCGATAAAAAGTTACTGGAAACAGCGCTCGCAAATCCAGTCCGAAGATCAGAAACGTACATTAATTCCGGAATTGACAATCGGAGGGGAATCTTTTAACCGGATATTTGGTGGAAATACAGTAAATATTGTTCCGCAAGGTTATGTTGAAGTAAGTTTCGGCTACCAGATGAATGCCACTGAAAATCCTGCAATTCCAGAGCGTTTGCGAAAAGTGCCAACATTCGATTTCGACGAAAAAATTCAAATGAATGTAACAGGGCAAATCGGTACAAAAATGAACATGCGGGTAAATTACAATACCGAAGCATCGTTTGATTACGAAAACAAAATGAACCTGGAATATACCGGTGAAGAGGATGAAATACTAAAAAAAGTGGAAGCCGGTAATGTTTCACTGCCTTTAAATGGTTCGCTCATAACAGGTGCATCAAACTTATTTGGGGTGAAAGCCGATATGCAGTTTGGAAAACTTACGTTGACAACAATATTTTCGCAACAAAAAGGAGAATCACAAACCGTTGAAACCGAAGGTGGTGCGCAAGTTACCAATTTCGAAATTTCGGCCGAAAACTACGATGCAAACCGCCACTTCTTTTTATCTCATTATTTTCGCGATAATTACGATAAATGGCTTCTTAATACTGCCGTAACGTTAACTCCCATAAGCATTAATAAAATTGAAATTTGGGTAACAAATAAAGCAAGCAATTTTACCGAAGCACGAAATATTTTGGCTTTGCAGGATTTGGGCGAACACAACCCAAATGTTTACAACGAAATTCCGCAATTCCAGGAAACAGTTGGTCTACCGTACCCACAAAATCTTTACCCCTTTAACGATGCAAACGGCTTGTATTACGAAATGGCAAACACCTACAGTGACATTCGTTATGTTGAAAATATAACTTCTGTAATGTCACAGTTCGGGACAAGTTTTGTCGGAGGCCAGGATTTTGAAAAAATTGAACAGGCGCGGAAACTGACATCCTCTGAATATACAATCAATGAAAAGCTGGGTTATATTTCGCTCAACTCGTCATTAAACACTGATGAAATATTGGCAGTGGCGTTTAACTATACCTCGAACGGTGTAACTTACCAGGTCGGTGAATTCTCAACTGATGGTGTGTCTACTCCAAAAACATTAATATTAAAACTTTTAAAAGGAACAAACCTTTCGCCAAAACTGCCAACCTGGAAGTTGATGATGAAAAACATTTACAACCTCAACGCTAACCAGTTAACAAACGATGATTTTGTATTGAATATCGTTTATCAGAACGATTCGACAGGTACCAACATAAACTATATTCCGGAAGGCAGGATAAACGGGCGTACCCTGCTCGGAGTAATGAATCTCGACAAGCTGAACAAACAACTGGACCCGTATAAAGATGGGATTTTCGATTTTGTGGAAGGGGTAACTGTGCAATCGAGCAATGGCAGAATCATTTTTCCTGTACTCGAACCCTTTGGCAAACACCTTGCCGATTCACTTCAGGATCCGGTGCTGATTGAGAAATATACTTTCCAAACGTTATATGATTCAACTAAGACTTATGCACAACAGGATGCCGAGCATAATAAATATAAACTTACCGGTACCTACAAGGGTTCTTCGAGTTCCGAAATCACGCTGAATACGCTCAACCTTACCCAAGGTTCGGTAAAAGTAACTGCCGCTGGTCAGGAACTTGTTGAAAACGTTGACTATACAGTGGATTACACCTTGGGAAGGGTGAAAATTATTAACCAGGCTTTACTGGAAGCCGGAACCCCAATTTCTGTTTCAACTGAAAGTGAAGATATGTTTAGTATGCAGCGAAAAACGCTGATGGGAGCTTATGCAAATTATGCTTTCTCGGATAAACTGAACCTGGGCGGAACATTTTTATATTCCTACGAAAGACCACTGACAGAGAAAGTGAATTATGGTAGCGATCCCATTTCGAATATGGTACTCGGTATGGATGCACGCTACTCAACCGAAAGTATGTTGATAACCAAGGCCCTTGATGCACTCCCGTTTTATTCAACAAATACACCTTCATCGATTAATCTCGAAGCTGAAATTGCCCAGCTGATACCCGGTTCATCAAATCAAATCAGCGAAGCCGGAACAGTGTATGTTGACGATTTTGAAGGTACTAAAACTTCGATCTCTTTAAAAGCACGCCAGTCGTGGGTGTTGGCGAGTACGCCACAGTATCAAACCGATTTATTTCCTGAAGGTAGTCTCACAAATCAATTGGATTACGGTATGAACCGTGCAAACCTTTCATGGTACACCATCGACCCGTTATTCTTGAGAAATAACTCATTAACACCCGATTATATCAAAAGCGACCTCAAAATGCAATCAAACCATTACATGCGCGAGGTTTTTGAGGCAGAAATTTTTCCTGACAGAGAATCAGTTCCGGGAGATCCAACAAATATAGCGGTTTTAGACCTTGCGTTTTATCCAAAAGATCGTGGACCATACAACTTTGATGATGGAACAAGTTCTTATGCTGCTGGGGTCAATTCCGATGGAACTTTAAGAGCACCCGAAACCCGGTGGGGTGGAATCATGCGTAAAATCGAAACGAGCGATTTTGAAACTTCGAACATCGAAAATATCGAATTCTGGATGATGGATCCATTTGTTTATGATACAATGGGGGTTCATCAGGGTGGTGATCTCTATTTCAACCTGGGCGATATTTCGGAAGATGTTTTAAAGGACTCACGAAAGGCGTTTGAAAACGGGCTTCCAACTGATGCAACCTTAACTGATGTAGATTCAACAGTTTGGGGGCGGGTTTCAACATTGCAATCGCTTGTAAACGCTTTCGACAATAATTCAAGTTCCAGAGTTTATCAGGATATTGGTTTTGATGGATTAAATGATGACGATGAAAGA
>JBFHJA010000241.1:0-7010 GCA_041596165.1 Draconibacterium sp.
AGGGCTTCAATCGTATTCTCGTCAACACCATTCACAACCACCAGCCTTTTTTCGGGCTGTTTTTGGGCAGCTTCGAGCAAATCTTTAAAATTTTTAATGTTCATCGCTTTTTTTGCCGAAGTTAAAGTAAACTGTTTATTCAATCCACAACTTTTATCAGATAATTTTATGTTGTAAACCATAATTGAAGATTTTGGATTTTCAAATAGAATTAAATTCTTTTGAAAATATTGAATGTTGAAATAAAATAAAATTGGTTACTTATGATTTGATATTTCGTAAAAATTTACAACTATAACCTCTCACTTTTAACTCTTCTCAAACTTTCTCTTACTCTCAAAAAACAAAACGAGAAACGTAGTTTTTCGATAATTGTGCAACGAACCATGTTTTGATTGTTTGTATTATTTTTTTTAGGTTTTCATGCTTTTTTAATACAAATGAAACTTCAGAATATAGGGAAAAAACTTCAAAAATCAATCATGCTCCAACCTGTTTTATTGCAGGAAATTAAGGTGTTGTACAATATGTTGCAAAATTACTGGAAGAAGTTTTTTTGTACTAAATTCATAGCCTGTTATTAGCTTATACTGGAATTCTAAAAATTAAAATCAACTTGTTGCACGAAAATTTGCCATATTATTCTACCCCACCTTTCGAAGAAAAATACGGATCGAAAATAAATACAAACAACTTCAATCGATTTTCAACTGCTCAAAAGCTGTCGAACGGAGTTTTTTAATTTTATTTTTTTGAAATGCATTTTCAACAAAAGAACACTGATTTTGTCTTTATAAATGAATCATTAACTAAAACAGATTGTGATATGGTAAATAAAATTACAAGCCTGGCTGAATATCTTCAGAAATATCAGGAAAGTGTGGCTAATCCCGAAGGTTTTTGGGAGAAAATTGCTGAAAGTCATTATTGGCGTAAAAAATGGGACCGCGTACTCGACTATAAGTTCGAAGGAAAAAATGCACCCGATGTAAACTGGTTTGTAAATGGCAAACTGAATATTACCGAAAATATTTTCGAACGTAATATGTTTATGCGGAAAGACCAGGTTGCCATAATCTGGGAACCCAATGACCCAAAAGAAGCAGAAATAAGGTTGACTTATGGCGAACTCTTCGAAAAAGTAAAACAATTTGCCAACGGACTTATAAAACTTGGTGTAAAACGTGGCGACCGGGTAGCTATTTACTTACCGATGGTTCCGGAACTTGCTGTGGCAATGCTTGCCTGCGCTCGAATTGGTGCAATCCATTCCATCGTTTTTGCAGGTTTTTCAGCAACTGCTTTGGCCGACCGTGTAAACGATGCAACTTCAAACGTAATTATTACTTCTGACGGCGGTTTCCGAGGCACAAAAAGTATTCCCCTAAAAGCCATTGTTGACGAAGCCGTTGAAAAATGCCCAACAATAAAAAATGTAATTGTTTTGAACCGCACCGGCGAGGAAATCAACTTTGTGAAAGACCGCGATATTTGGTGGAGCGACGTAATAAAAGGAGTTTCATCAGAAAATACTGCTGCAGAGATGGATGCAGAAGATATGCTTTTCATCCTCTACACTTCCGGTTCAACAGGCAAACCAAAAGGAGTTGTACATACTACCGGGGGCTACATGGTTTATACTGAATATACATTCAAAAATGTATTCCAATACAGCGATGGCGATGTTTACTGGTGCACAGCCGATATTGGCTGGGTAACAGGGCATTCCTACATTGTTTACGGGCCACTGTTAACCGGGGCAACTACAATTATGTTCGAAGGTGTGCCGACCTGGCCCGATGCCGGACGATTCTGGGAAGTGGTTGACAAATACAAAGTAACCCACTTTTATACCGCCCCAACTGCAATACGTGCCCTTGTGGCTCAGGGAAATCAATGGGTTACAAAACACGATTTAAGTTCATTAAAAGTACTTGGTACAGTTGGTGAACCAATCAACGAGGAAGCCTGGCGCTGGTACCATGATTTGGTGGGAAAAGGGAAATGCCCAATTGTGGATACCTGGTGGCAAACCGAAACCGGCGGAATAATGATTACTCCGCTTGCCGGTATTACTCCGACAAAACCTTCACTGGCAACGCTTCCTTTGCCCGGTGTTCAGCCTATTTTGGTTGACCCGGAAGGAAAAGAATTAAAGGGTAATTCGGTTGAAGGAATTTTATGTATAAAATTCCCCTGGCCTGGAATGTTGAGAACAACTTACGGCGATCATGCCCGATGTTTTCAAACCTATTTTTCGGCATTCCCGGGTTTGTATTTAACCGGTGATGGCGCAAAACGCGACGAAGAAGGTTACTACCGGATTATTGGCCGGATTGATGACGTTATCAATGTTTCCGGCCACAGAATTGGAACTGCAGAAGTTGAGGACGCAATTAACCAGCACCCAAAAGTTATAGAATCGGCTGTTGTTGGATATCCGCATGAAATAAAAGGTTCGGGAATTTACGCTTATGTAATTTGCGAAGACCTTACCGATAATGAATTGAAAACCATTGAAAATGAAATCAGGGACACGGTTAACAAATTTATTGGTGCAATTGCAAAACCCGATAAAATTCAAATCGTGCATGGATTACCAAAAACAAGGTCGGGCAAAATCATGCGCCGCATCCTGCGTAAAATTGGGGAAGGCGATGCTACTAACCTCGGGGATACTTCTACCCTGCTCGATCCGGGCGTTGTAGATGAAATTATTGACGGAGCAAAAGTTGCTGTTAAACGATAAATTCAAATTAAGGGGGTTGCTAATTATTAAAGGCAGCCTCCTTTTTTTATAATGATCAATCTAAAAAAACCAAAATCTAAATCATTATGAACAATAAAAAAGTAATGAACCGATCACTTGTAGTTGTGGGAGCAATCCTGATTCAACTTGCACTTGGTAACCTTTATGCCTGGTCAGTATTTACAAGTGAGCTAGTAGAAGGTGGATGGTCAAAAGCACAAACGCAAATTGTTTTTTCAGTTGGTGTGGCTGTTTTTGCAATTGTAATGGTTATTGCAGGTCGCATGATGCCAAAATATGGTCCGCGAAAGCTAACCATTGCGAGTGGTATTACACTTGGGCTGGGTTATATTATTGCAGGGTTGCTTGGAGCCGAGAACTATACTACAACCTTAATATTTGTTGGAATCCTTGGTGGCGCCGGCATAGGCATGGGTTACGTTGTTCCCATTGCAGTTGGAATGCGCTGGTACCCCGATAAAAAAGGACTGATAACCGGACTGGCTGTTGCTGGTTTCGGTTTTGGCGCTACACTTTGGATGACACTTGCCGGAAAATTAGGTTCATTTGGCGGAGGCCAACTCATTAAAAGCATTGGTATGTCGAATACCTTTATTGTTCTTGGGGTAATTTTCCTCATTATAATTTTGATGGGTAGTGTCTGGATGGTTTTTCCCGCAACCGGGTGGAAACCTGACGGGTGGAATGCTGACGAATCAAAAACAAAGGCTAAAACTGCCGGTTCTGTGGATTTTAGCAGCAGTCAAATGTTGAAAACGAATCAATTCTATTTAATCGCTTTAACGTATGTTTTTGGTGCTGGTGCCGGATTAATGAGTATCGGGCTAATGAAACTCTGGCCAATGGAAGCAATGCAGGCAAACGGAATTTCAAAGGAAGTTGCCGGTGCAGCCGCAACAATGGCAATGGCAATCTTCTTTGCATTGTTCAACGGTCTGGGGCGTATTTTATGGGGTATGATAAGCGACAAAATCGGTAGAAAAACTTCAATTGCAATAATGATGGCTACGCAAGGTGCGTTTGTAATCCTTTTTCAATGGATGGCAGGAACTCAAATTACCCTGTACATTTTCGCTGTATTAATTGGGTTTAATTATGGTGGATTGTTTTCACTGTTTCCAACCATTACAGCAGATATTTTTGGAAATAAAAACTTCGGTCAAAACTACGGATGGGTATTTCTTGCCTACGCAGTTGGTGGAATTATTTTCCCGATTTTCGGAGGTAAGTTAGGCGACCTGGGAAATTTCCCACTTGCTTTTACAATTTGTGGCGTACTTTGTTTCGTTGCTGTTGCTACTATTTTGATGGTTAAACCAATAAAAGAAAATGAAATAACTGAAGTTGAAAATTTTTCTGAAGTTGTTTTAGGGAAAGTGTAAGTCTTTAAGTGTACCGTTCACTTCTTGATAAAAGCTTGAATCCCGCAGTACCCCAGCAATGTTCATCAAAATAATTGTTCTCTTTGATCACTTCCCCAACTTAAAAACAAAAGTTTGATAAACTGACTTTATTATGTGTTTTTTAATAAAAAATTCAACCAACTTTAAAACAAAACAGAAAATTTGAAATAAAACCGATAAATCGCGACAGGCTTATTCAATGCGAATTAAAACCGCTCCTTTTATTTTTTTATTGCCCCGCATATATAATTGAAAGAAGACCTAAGCCGAACAGGATAAACATTATTGCCAACATCCAACTTGTTCCTTTTGGCGCATCTTTAAATTCTTTCCATATAAATACACCCCACAAGGCTGCAATGAGGGTGGCACCTTGTCCCAGTCCGTATGAAATAGCTGCGCCTGCCTTACCTGCAGCAATAAGGTTAAGTGAATTTCCGATGCCCCAAATAACACCTCCCAATATACCTACTGAATGGATGGATATTCTTCCTTTAAAATAGGCCTTATAATTTGTAGGTTCGCCGCTAATGGGTTTTTTCATTAATACCGTATTGAAAAGAAAATTACTAACAAAAACTCCCAGAGAGAAAATTACTACTGCGGTATAAGGTGTCATCATTCCTTGTGCTGGATTAACAAAGTCATCTAAATCCATCGATCTGGCAACAAATCGGTAGAAAAAAGACATCAACACACCAGCCAGGATAGAAACAAAAATACCTTTCGCGCTTACTTTCTGATTTCCGGAGGAAGCTTTTTTGTATGCCAAAGCATTGATAATAATAGCAAGTGCAATAAGTCCCACGCCGAGGAATAAAAACACAGGATCTCCCTTTTGGGAACCTATATAATTGATAAGTACTCCAAGCACCAACGCCAGGCCAATCCCCACGGGAAAGGCAACCGACATGCCTGCAATAGCTATTGCAGTGGAGAGGAGTATATTCGCTGCATTAAAAATAACGCCACCTAAAAAAGCGCTTCCAATGTTGCTCCATTCAGCCTGCTTCAGGTCAGCTATAAATCCCCGTCCATTTTCTCCCATGCTGCCCATTGTAAATGCAAAAACAAGCGAGATTAAAAGAACCCCAATAACATAATCCCAATAGAATAATTCGTATCGCCAGGTTTTTCCGGCAAGCTTTTGGGTATTTCCCCATGACCCCCAGCAGAGCATGGTAATAAAGCAAAAAATAATTGCTAGCGAATAACTGTTTACTATATACATGGTTTTAGTTTTTAATGTTGATTATTTTGGTTGATGCATCATTAATTCATCGATGATATCTGCGATATGCTGATAGGGATATTTATGTGTAAGAAAGTAATGCTCTTTGTTTTCATTTGGGTCCCACTGGTTGGAACCATCTTTTAGAATGACGAATTTTCCCGGCCCGTTCACGTAAAAATACTCTTCAGGGTTACGCGCTGCACAAAGCACCGCCGTTTGATCCCACGACTGTCTTTTTTCAACCTTCTTTCCTTCATATGTGTCCAGATTATATTTATACGCCCATGCAACAGGACTTTTATTGTTACCACTGTCAGCAACTTTTCTACCTGTAAGAATTGATTTTCCGATTTCGAATCCGCTAAAAAGAATTGGGGTTGGCCAATTTTGAAAAACATAAAACGAAGCTTCGGGGTGTTTGAATACATTAAACTCACTTCCCTGGGGGAATGCCCCGGCCATAGCCACCCAATTTTTTACCTTTTTTGCAACAAGTTCCTGTCCTGAAAGCGGGGAATATTTATCGGGTTTTGATTTTAATAGTCCGGCCAGGTTACTTACAAAACCCACTGTAACAATGGTAACGCTTTCATCAGGTTGTGAGGCCAGAACCTTCCGGTAAATTTCTATTGCCGAAGGATAATCGCTTTTAGTTTTAGGTAAAAATTTTGCAATAATGGAATCGTTCCAATGATTGGAAGCAGTTATTTCAGGAGCGCCTTTAACGGCAGCACCAACCGGAATATCAGGTTTATTAAAATAGCGGTTAAAGGCTTCGATGGTTGGTGAAATGGTTGGGTAATCATCGCTTGCCACACAAGCCAGAATTTCACAATCCCCTTTATCGGCAAGCGCATGCAATACAGTAATGGCTCCAACATCATCATAATCGGGACCCATATCGGTATCAAAAATAATTTTTACAGGAGTGGTTGCCTGAACAAATGCAAAAAAAGTTGCAAACAAAGCAATCAAATAAATTTTTAGTTTCATCGGTTATATTTTTTTGATAGAATTGAAATTTACATTAAAACATTACTTCTTCCCGTTTTGGAATAGATGCCTGTGCGCCAATGCGCGTAACGGAAACTGACGCTGCTTTGCATGCAAACCGTACTGCATCCTTTATCATTTTCCCTTCCGAAATAAATACAGCAAGCGCCCCGTTGAATGTATCTCCGGCAGCGGTTGTATCAACTGCTGTGACTTTTGGAGTCTCCACCATTCCTGTAAATTCAGGACTTAAAACATAGGCTCCGGCAGCGCCCATCGTAATAATTACGTTTTGTACCCCTTTTCCCTTTAGCGCCAGAGCAGCCTGATTTGCAGAAACGATATCCGTAACAGCAATCCCGGTGAGCAACTCTGCTTCGTTTTCGTTGGGAGTGATCAAATATAGGTTCTGTAACAAAGATTCGTGCAAAGGCTGAGCAGGTGCCGGATTAAGAATTACCTTCCTTCCCTTTTGGACAGAAAGTTCAGCTACGTAGTTTACCGTATTTAAAGGGATTTCAAGCTGCAGGAGAATCATGTCTGCCGTATCAAATAAAGCCTGCGCATTGGCCAAATCCCCAGGAGAAAGCGTGCCGTTGGCTCCCGAAGC
>JBFHJA010000242.1:0-7002 GCA_041596165.1 Draconibacterium sp.
CCCGACCATAAAACCTACATATTCATCAAAACCCTTGCGGTTGGGGTGTTGTTGATACCAGGCTCCATTGTGCCATTTGCCAAAACAGCCTGTTGTGTATCCGTTTTGTTTGAGAATTTGCGCGATTGTGGTTTCCTTAGGGTCCATATTTTCATAACCCTGCGAAACTGATGAAACGCCAGTTCGTAAAAAGTACCTTCCTGTCAACATTTCGGCACGGGTTGGTGCACAAAGCGGACAAACATAAAAGCGCTCGAAACTCAAACTTTTTTCTGCCAGGCGATCAAGAACCGGAGTTTCAATTTCCATGTTGCCGTTGGAACGAATATCTCCCCAACCCATATCATCGGCAAGTATCAATACAATGTTTGGTTTTTCAGGATTTGTTGTGGAAGCAAAAATATTTTCAGGCCAAAAAAAAGTGGCAATAGCTATCAGTAAGGCAAAATTTAATTTGTACATGGACATGTTTTTTTGTCAATTTCAAGATTGGTTTTCAGTCTTTGTGCTTAATAATCAGTGCTAATCCGCAACCTGTCTCTTAAAATCCGGATTTGCCAAAGGCATTTGCGCATCAACACTATCGCGCCAATTTTTCAGCAACTTGTGCATTTCCGTGGTTTTTGTTTTCATTTCTTTCGACAAATCTTTTATCTCCGAAATATCATTTTTTAAATTATATAATTCAAGTTCGCCGGTTTCATACAGTTCCACCAATTTAAAATCGCCCATCCTGACCGAACCTGCAGGTCTTCCCAACTGGTTCGAGAAATGTGGGTAATGCCAATAAAGCGGACGGTTTTGTGCAGTTTGTTTTTCGGGATTTAGCAAAAGTGGCAAAATGCTTTCTCCATCAATATTTTTTGGGATTTTGGAAATGCCTGTAATTTCGCAAAAAGTGGGCAGGTAATCAGTTGTGCTGAAATAGGAACCTGAAACTTTTCCGGAGCTAATTTTCCCGGGCCAGTTTACTATGGCTGGAATGCGTGTGCCACCCTCATAAATATGTCCTTTCCATTTTCGCAAAGGCGCCATGTTTGTTGGGATCGGACCAAGTTCGTCAAGCCCCAATCCGCCATTGTCCGAAGTAAAAATTACTATTGTGTTTTCCAATAAACCCTGTTCTTTCAGTGACTCCATGATTTGCCCAACACCATCATCAATGCTTTCGACCATCGCCGAATAATAGGGGTTGAATTTTTCTTCGGAACTGCCATATTTGAAAAAATACTTCTTCAATTTATCGCCGCGGGGAACAATAAATACATGGGGAGCGGAATAAGCCATGTACAGGAAAAATGGCTTTTGTGCATTTTTCTGAATAAACTCGACACCGTATTCCGTGAGTTTGTCTGTCAGATATTCAGTTCCATTATCGGTAAATTCATTTTTGTATGAATCGAGGAAGATGGAATAATTGTAATAATCGAGTGCATTTTTACCGATCATCCGCGAATAATCAAAACCCTGCGACCAGGGAGCCATTGAATCTTCGTTTCCGAGGTGCCACTTTCCAACCATCCCGGTTGCATATCCTTTATTTTTAAGTAATTCGGCGATAGTTATTTCTGTGCCTTCGAGATAGGGTTTCCAATTGGCTGGTAAAACAGGCGAGTTTTCATCGGTGCGTTCGCCTTTTATAAAGTTTGTCAGCTGCAAACGGGCAGGGTATTTTCCCGTCATAATCGATGCGCGGGTGGGTGAGCAAACAGGGCAGGCAGCGTAAGCATCTGTAAACCTGATTCCTCCTTCAGCCAGTTTATCGATATTTGGTGTTTCGGTAAATGGGTTTCCGTAGCAGGCTAAATCTTTCCAGCCTAAATCATCAGCAAGTATAAAAACGATATTGGGTTGTTTGTTTTGAGCACTTGCAGAGGTTGCAATAAGTAAAAAAATTATTTGTAGAATAGTTTTCATAGTATTGAATTTAAAACTTTTCATACGATTCAAAACTTTCCTTTGTTATTATTAATGGTTGCATTTTTAGCTTTTCCGGGCATTTCTCCACGGATTCCGTTTTGCGGAGTTTTTGCATTGCCAGGCACTTTTTCGTACCAATCGGCAGTAAGTTTTTCGGGAATATTGTCACCGGTTTCCTGCATCCATTCGAGCAAAACTTGTTTCAATTCAAATTGTTTCTCTGTGTACTTATTGGTAAATGCCAAATTGTTAAATTGATTTTTATCGTTTGAATTAAAATACAATTCTTCGGTTGACCGTGGTTCAAGAAATATATCAGCTTGTTCTTCCGATAAAGTTCCTTCTTTTTTTAATTCTAAGAGTTCAGCAAATGAAGGACTTCCAACAGCATCGAGTGGGCCGAGGTTTGTAAATTGTGGACGCGAATTCAGAATAAACAAAAAATCTTTTGTACGAACCATTCGCTCGTGGGCTTCATAATCGTGCCAGTTGTGTTCGGCAAAAGCAAAGTTGCGGAAAGGTTTTTCCGGATTTTTCAGGAGTTTGGCAAAACTAACGCCTTGAACTACCTCAGGAACTTTTGCCCCTGCGATTTCGAGGATTGTGGGTGCAATATCGATTGCGCTTACAAGTGCTTTACAAGCCTGTGGTTTTGTGTCAATTCCTTTTGGCCAAATAGCAATAAACGGGGTTTTCATACCGCGATCATTTACTCTTGTTTTGCTATGCGGAAATGCTCTTCCGTTGTCGGCCATAATCAAAATGAGTGTGTTTTCAAGCTCATTTTGCCTTTTCAGTTCATCAACAATTTGCCCGATATAATCATCAAACCGCGCAATCTCATCGTAATATTTTGCCAGGTCGGTTTTGGTATTTTGCCCATTTACTAAATAATTGGGAGGAGTAATTTTTGTCGAATCATGTGTTCCTGAAAATGGGTTTGGTCCCCACGGACGGTGTGCATCAAGCGCGGCAAACCACATAAAAAAAGGTTTTTCTTTAGGGCGGTTTTGAATGGTTTCCAGCCATAATTCCTCACCGCCGTCACCCACTTTTTTCCCCTGGCTTGTAACATCGAAACCCCGCATAGCATATTCTCCCAAATGAAATTTACCTGATTGGGCAGTATAATATCCATTTTGTTTTAGGATTTCGGGGAACGAAACCATTGAAAGAGGAGGTTCGGTATGCAACTCGCAAGCGCCTGTATTGTGCGGATATCGCCCGGTAATTATACTATTCCGGCTGGGGCTGCATGAACTTGCAGTCAGGAAAAAACTATCGAAACGGATGCCCTGAGTTGCTAATTTGTCAATATTTGGCGTTTTAACATCGTGGTTTTCGTAACAGCCCAAATCATTCCAGCTTACATCATCGGCAATGAAAAGAATAATATTAGGCTTTTTATTTTGGCCCGAGATTGGCGAGAAAAGGAGCAATTCAATTGCAAAAATAATCAACAGTTTGTAGTTCATGTTTTTTGAATTTAGTTGGTATTTACATAAAGTACTTCAGCGCTGCTGTTATGTAAATTGTCCCGAAGATAGCTATTTCTGAGTTTTATCTATCCTGCAGTAGATGGTTTAATTGTTCTGTAAAGTTGGAATAATGAATTCTTTTTAATGCTTGAATACAGTTTAAATAACTGTTGTTTCAGATTTTGTTATCTGTTCTGAAATATTAAAACATTGTTAATATGGCAGAATAATGAATAATACATGGTCAATTAGGTGTAATATAATTGATATTTGCGAAATATGATAGTTTTATTGACAAGGAGCTGTCAAAAAGATAATGCATGGAATTCAAATGTAAAAAAGCAGGCAATGAATGCTACGGGTTCAAGGAACTTGTTTTGCTATTTGATATCAGTCAACGTCTTATTCAAAGTAAGGAGTTGAAGGATGATTTGTCTGTTATTTTAGAAATGGTTGTGAAATACCTTGGCGCCGAACGGAGCTTATTGACCATTTTCAATCGCGAAACAGAAAATATAATTATTGAGGCTGCTTATGGTTATAGTTCAGTTCAGCAGTCGCGCGGGAAGTACAAGCTCGGGGAGGGGATAATCGGACGAGTTGTTGAGATGGCACGCCCAGTTGTTGTTGATAAAATCTCAAAATCGAGTTTGTTCCTGAACCGTACCGGCCAGGAAATTACGAAAGATGGTCAGGAATTAACTTTCATTTGCAATCCGATTATCGAAGATGGAAAGGTTACTGGAACGCTCAGTGTAATACGTGTTTACAATCCACATATTCTTTACGAAGAGGATAATAAATTATTGACAATTATCGGTTCAATGATTTCAAGAAGTGTTCGAAACAAACAGGAACGGCTGGAAGAAATGGAAATTCTCAAGCAGAAAAATATTCAACTGCAAAACAAGCTTGAGACAGATTTCCGACCCGGGAATATTGTTGGTAACTCAAGTAAAATGCGCGATGTTTATTCACTTGTCAGCATGGTTGCTGAAACAAATTCAACCGTGCTAATTCGAGGGGAAAGTGGAATTGGGAAAGAGTTGATTGCAGATGCCATTCATTTTTCAAGTCCAAGGGCAAAAAAGAATTTCATTAAAGTAAACTGCTCTGCATTGCCCGAAACTTTAATCGAAAGTGAATTGTTTGGATACGAAAAAGGGGCATTTACCGGAGCAGAGGCACGACGAAAAGGCCGCTTTGAATTGGCTGATGGCGGAACTATATTTTTAGATGAAATTGGCGATATTCCACTTTCAACACAGGTGAAATTATTGCGGTTAATTCAACAGCGCGAGTTTGAACGGCTTGGTGGAACTGAAACAATTAAAATTGACGTTCGGATTGTGTGTGCAACAAATTGCAATTTGGAGGAGATGATTCAAAACAACGAATTTCGGGAAGATTTATATTATCGTATAAATGTATTCCCGATTTTTATGCCGCCTCTGCGCGACCGTCGCAACGATATCCCATCACTTGTCGATCATTTTATTGAGAAGTTTAACAAACGAAATAATGCAAAAATTATACGGATTACTACTTCTGCTTTAAATATGTTGATGGTTTACCGCTGGCCTGGAAATATCCGCGAATTGGAGAATTGCATTGAAAGGGCTTGTATCTTAAGCACGGATAATGTAATCCACAGCTACAATTTGCCACCTTCTCTGCAAACAGCCGATTCATCCAACACAAAATCATCGGGTGGAATGACATTTACAATCGAACAGGTTGAAAAACAACTGATACGTGAAGCGCTGGTTAGTTCGAAAGGAAACATTGCCAAAGCCGCTGAAGAACTGAAAGTTACTGAACGCATGCTGGGAATCAGATTGAAAAAATACGAAATTGATGCCTGGCGGTTTAAAGTTTGAACGATTTTACAATTGTCTGAAATAAAATTCTTGTAATATGGAACTCTCAATCCTTAACGTCGATCTTCAAAATCAGGTTCATCGCAATCATTTTATCAAACTGTTAAATGATTATATAAACGACCCGATGGGAAATAACCGGCCCATGCAGAAAGAATTGGGCCCTAAAATTATTTCGGGATTAAAAAAACATACCGGATTTCTTGGTTTTTTTGTGTTGGCCGATGATCAGTTTGCCGGGTTGGCCAATTGCAATATTAACTTTTCCACCTTTCAGGCCAAACCTATTATTAACATTCATGATTTTGTTGTCGCACCGGAATTCAGGAGATTAGGCGCTGGTAGTTATCTGCTAAATGCGATAATAAAGTATGCTGCTTTAAACGACTTTTGCCGCGTCAATCTCGAAGTTCGTAAAGACAACCTCGGAGCAAAATCCCTTTACAAAAAAATGGGTTTTTCAGAGTGTGTCCCGAGGATGCTTTTTTGGGAGAAAAAGGTTTGATGGAAAAGAAAAACTTTTCAACTTTTTTATGCCAAACAACATTCAGAGACTGTTTTAGATTTTGTTTTTTGTTCTGTATGTAACAAAATGTGGGTAGAAAAGAATAATAATCCTGTGCCTTTTGTCCCGTCTGGGACAGTAAAATCAATCTGAATCAATTTATCTACCACCTGTTTTCCCTACGGGAAATGCTAAAACAGTCTTTCATACGTATAAAATCCTATGATCTTGAGATAATGTTTTACGTATAAGTAAAACTCTTTCCATCAAAAAACGCACCCCCCTATTTCCTACCAAAACGTAGGTTAAGCAAATATTAAGTCCCGCAAACCCTTGCTATTGCTGGTTTTATGCTGTACAACATGTTTTGTTGCCAAACTTTCCATTTCCTACCAAAACGTAGGATTTTTTTGTGTGCCAAAAAATCAAAATAAATATTTCAGCCATTGTAACTTTCACATAACCAATAATCCACCTCACTTTTCCATACTCCAGTTTATTGCTTTAACACGCTTCTGGCATCATTGTCGCAAGTCACTTATCAAACAAAAAAAGTATAAATCTTAAAAAATAGAGAGATGAGAAAAATTGCAATTTATGGGAAAGGTGGAATCGGAAAATCCACCACAACACAGAACACTGTAGCCGGATTGGCAGAAGCCGGATTTAATATCATGGTTGTGGGTTGCGACCCCAAAGCCGACTCTACCCGTTTGTTACTGGGCGGTTTGGCTCAAAAAACAGTGCTCGACACTTTGCGCGAAGAGGGTGAAGATATCGATTTGGAAGACGTTGTAAAACCCGGTTTTGGCGGCACACGCTGTGTCGAATCGGGCGGTCCCGAACCTGGAGTTGGCTGTGCCGGTCGCGGTATTATTACCTCAATAAATCTGTTGGAGCAGTTGGGCGCCTGGGATGACCAGTTTAAAATTGACTACACTTTTTATGACGTGCTTGGCGACGTAGTTTGTGGAGGTTTTGCCATGCCAATGCGCGAAGGTAAAGCCGAGGAAATTTACATTGTGGTTTCGGGCGAAATGATGGCCATGTATGCAGCCAACAACATTTGCAAAGGGATTAAAAAATATGCACAGGCTGGCGTGGTTCGCTTGGGTGGCCTCATTTGCAACTCACGAAACGTGGACAACGAACGCGAAATGATTGAAGAACTTGCCCGTCAGCTGGGAACCAAAATGATTCATTTTGTGCCTCGCGACAA
>JBFHJA010000243.1:0-6982 GCA_041596165.1 Draconibacterium sp.
CTTTGGGTGAAAAATACAAACGCCAGCGTGGATGCAAAAACTGCCAGTAAAATGATTGCACGAAAAGCCTCGGGATGAAATGGCCGGGAAATAAAATCGTTAAAATCGACAACCAGCCAAACTGGAAGAAATAAAACAATTCCTATAATATTTTGATAAGCAATAATAGAAAGCGTGTTGTAACGAGAAACAAGGTTTCGGAGAACAAGAGAATACGCTATTGCAGCAAACACTGCAATAAATTCAAGCCCCACACCTAAAGGCGAAGCATCGAATTTAAGCGAACCATTTAGCACAACCAGGCCAACTCCAAGAAAAGAAAATGTAAGTCCGGCCACATTCATCCATTTCAGTTTTTCTTTAAAAAAATACCAGGCAAAAACCGGGGAAATCAGCGGGATTGTGGCAACAATAACTGCTGCAACAGTGGAGGAAACGTATTTTAACCCATAACTTTCGCCAAGGAAATAGATAAATGGCTCGAAAAAAGCCATGAGAACAAACAACCAGAAATCCCTTTTTGAAGGTTTTTGCAAACGTTTCAAAAAGGCGGCAATAATTGTAATTAACACTGCCGAAATTGCAAGCCTGAAAATTACAACCGTAACAGGATTGTAACCCAGATAAGCAATCTTGAACCATATAAACGAAAAGCTCCAAAAGAATGCGGCTCCCAATGCCGAACCAAAGGCAAGGATTTCTTTGTTTTTCATCCGTTCAATATTGTTTGTTTTTTAATGGTAACAGATGGAACTCGACTAAAAGCTTCCTCGAATGTGCAAAATATATACTAGCTCGTTTCATTGAATTTTAAAAAAGAAACAAAAGTAAGGTTTTCGATGGAAGAAGTGTTGGTCAAATTTTAAAACCTTCTTTTCCCGGAAAAATGAAATAACGAATATACTACGGCTGAAAAACTAATTCCAAAAGCATTTGCATCCAATCCAAATGGCAAATTTATTCCGGTTACTATAAGTGTCAAAGTCATTCCTCCGCCTGCAATCATCGACCAAAATGCTCCTTTGGAACTTCGGTTTCTAAGGAAAATCCCTGCTAAAACCGGGACAAGTAATCCTGAAACCATAAAGGCGTACGAATGCAGCATCAGTTCCAAAACATTGGGGACTTTCCATGAAATGAGCAATGCAGTTGCGCCAAGCAGTAATGTTATGATTTGCGAAAGCAGCATGATTTTTCCGGCATTATGCTGTTTTAAGATGTCGGTAATTAGGTTGCCCGAGGCAGCCATTAAACAACTATCGGCAGTTGACATGATTGCAGAAAAGTAGGCCGATAAAATAATCCCTGTCAAACCTACGGGTAAAATCGTTCGAAGTAAAACAGGCAATCCCATTTCCGGGTCGAAATTGCCAACAACATTGCTGCCAATAATCCCATTTTCGAAAGCTGCTTTGGCAAACATACCCAGTAAAACACCGGTAAAAGCCATTATCGGATATTCGAACAAACCTGCTATAAACCAGGCTTTTTGTGCTGTTTTTTTATCGCCCGCTGCGTAAATTCGTTGGTACAAAGTCATCCCCACAAACCAAATGGGTACAATTGTAATAAACCAGTTAACGATTTGCTGCCATGTAATAGCAGTTAAACTGAAAAAGTTGGCGGGCAAAGTTTCTTTCAGTGTTTCGTAGCCGCCAATTCCAAAATAACAAACCGGCAAAGCAATAAAAACAAGGCCGGTCATCAGCAAAATCCACTGAATTGTATCGGTGTAAATTACTGCTTTAATTCCACCAATCGCGGTGTAGGTTACAGCAATCACACCCATGCTTATTAATGCAGTTTGCATTGAAATACTGGGGAAAGTAGCTGTCGCTAATTTAGCTCCGGCCAGCAGTTGTGAACTTGTAAAACCCAGGTAGCCAACAGCTGAAATAATTCCGGCGATAAATGCAACACGGCCATTGTATAGGTTTTGAAGGAATTGCGGAAACGACAGGAAATTGTGATGCTGTGCGAGTCGTGAAACTTTTGGGATAAGCAGCACTGCGCTCAACCAGGCACCAACCAACCCTGTAAAAAGTAGCCAACTGCCCGATAAACCCATTACAAAACCAAGTCCGCCCAGCCCAATTGAAAAGCCGCCACCCACGTCGGTTGCCACTACTGATAAACCGATGTGAACAGCGTTCATTTTCCGTCCGCCAACAAAATAATCTTCAGCAGAGCTGTTTTTGCGCATAAAATAAAAACCAACGCCCAACATTAAAACGAGGTAGGTAGCAAAAATGGTCAGGTCAATCCAGTGCATTTAGTTACTTACGATCTGTATTCAGCGCCAATTGCAGCCTTGCATCACTTTGTTTTACAATGCCTTTTGAAAGCATGTTGTTAATGTGTTTTTTTCCGTTTGAATAGGAGAGTTTCAACGCCCTCAATACTTCGCCCAAAACACTTGGGCCATTCTCTTCAAGGAAATCTGCAATTTCTTGTTCTGTTTTTTCTGTGATTTCTGTCATTCTTGTTAATTGTTTCTGTTTTGTTTTTATAATTCGATCTGTTAATCATTTGGCACAATATCCGCAGGAACAGGCTCCCCTTTTTCCAGAAGTTCATAGCGTTTGCAGTTCGACCACCCTTTATAACCCCGGTTGCAAAATACATTTCGCACCAAAAATATGGGTCTTTTAATCCTCTTGTTTTCTTTTTTATACACCGGGCATTCGCCGGCATATTTGCATAATTTTCCTAATTGCATATTATATGTGTTTATATAAAATGTTCATACTTTCAATTTTACCGCCAATGTTTGTATTGTTTACAAGTGTGCCGGTGTATTTATATCCCGCTTTCAAAAATGTTTTGTTCATTCCTGGCTGGTTAAGGCGCGCTATTGTGTAACAGGTTTTGATGCCTGCATTTTCCATCGCTGATTCCATTTTATCCAACAAACTGAATGCTATGTTTTGACCGCGAAATTCTGGTAATACAGCAAAGTCTGTCATTTCAGCATTTTTGTTTTCCATGTCGATTTCGGCAGTTGAAACCCCGATTAACTTTGTCCCGTTGGTTACGCCAAAATATTGAGTACCGTGTTGCTCCATTGTTTCTTCAATATAGCGTGGATCATGCACGGGAAAAGGATAAGTTTCAAAAACCTTTTTGAAGATTTCTGTTATGGGTTCTGCGTCATTTGTTCCCAAACGCCGAATTTTGTAATTCAATCCGTTTTTATTTTCCTTTCGTTCAGGTTCCTTTCCATTTCGGAGCAAATCCTGTAAAATTTCAAGTTCATTTACAGGAATTATTTTCCGTTCGGTGTCAACAAATTTCGATACAAGCAAACAATCAATTTTATCGTTGTAAAAGCGTGGAATAAAAGCTTCTATTTCGTAATTATTTAAAATGAAAACCGGCAAAACATGAGCCTGGACTTTTGCAAATATCTTAGTGTACCCGTTTCTCCCAGCCAATTTATCAAGTTTTGGAATAAGCTGAGGTGCTGTCTCAGGAGACAGTTTCATCAGGTAAATCCGGTTGCTTGTTTTACCATGGTGGATTGTCGAGTTTTCAATTATTTCAGTTGTATCTTGCTTCATCTTCACGTCGGTTGTGCCGTTCGTTGTTGTCAGGGACTAGTGAAATTGTATCATTGCTGTCCGACAATAATTTTTCGATCCCAATTGATTTATATTCATCATTATACTCTAAATTCATTTCTAATTCACAATTCTTACAATCACTGTCGCAGAATTTTGTTTCATACCTTTTCGGTTCATTGTAGGTGGTAATAATTCCTTCGTAATTACGGAGTACCACTTTGTTTGTTGACCATGAAATTAGATAGTTAGGCATAACAGGTATTTTTCCACCACCACCGGGTGCATCAATTACGTAGGTTGGAACAGCAAAACCTGTTGTGTGCCCAATCAGGCTTTCCATAATTTCGATACCTTTCCCAATTGGTGTTCTGAAATGTGAAAGTCCTTCGGACAAATCACATTGGTACATGTAATATGGGCGAACCCGGTTTTGTACAAGTTTTTGCACAAGTTTTTTCATAATTCGTGGACAGTCGTTCACACCGGCCAGCAACACCGATTGATTACCGAGAGGAAACCCGGCATTGGCAAGCTTTGCAAGTGACTCTTTTGCCGAAGTTGTAATTTCGCGGGGATGGTTAAAATGCGTATTTATCCAAAGTGGATGGTACTTTTTTAGGATGTTAACCAAATTATCGGTGATGCGATAGGGTAAAACAACGGGCATTCTTGTTCCTATGCGAACTATCTCTACATGCGGAATAGCTGTGATTTCAGATAGCAACCAATCCAAATAGCTGTCCGAAAGCATTAACGGATCACCTCCGGAAAGCAGTACATCCCTAACCTGTGGCGTGTTTCTGATATATTCGATACCTTTTTCCAGCTGACTCTTTGATGGGATTGAATCCAAATCGCCAACTTTCCTTTTCCGCGTGCAGTGGCGGCAATACATTGAACAAATATTGCTTACATGAAAAAGCACCCGATCAGGATAACGGTGAGTAATCCCCTCAACCGGACTGTCGTCCTCTTCGTGAAGTGGATCTTCGAGGTCGGTTTTTAAAACAGTAAGTTCTTCAACACCGGCAAATGCCTGTTTAAAAACAGGGTCGTTCAAATAATTGTCAGTGTCAATCAGTGACAAATAATATGGGGTAATAGACAATGGAAAACGGTCGAGTGTTGTTTTTAGTAATTTTTTTTCCTCTTCGGCAAATCGGATACCTGTTAGTAATTCAAACTTTTCAAAGGTTTTAACAGCGTGTTTTAATTGCCATTTCCAGTCCTTCCAGTTCGAAATATCATTTTCTGAACCAATCTTTTCTGCAATTCCTTGCTGTAAATCATTAAATATTTCCATACATATACATTCTATAAGAACAAAATTAATATAATTAATGGGTGCAACAAATGACAATCGATAGCTAAGCGTGGCTTAAGTACGTGTAAAATAGTTGTAATACAGTGTTATACGATTTATTTAAAGGAATAGTTAGAAATAGCTTAATAATAACATTAGCTAAAATAGTTTGTATGGAAACTTATTATAGTCACTTTTAGTAAAAGTGGATGAAATAATAATGTAAAAGTGATGATTGAATGATATTTAAAAGCCTGGTGTGCAGCCCAATAATAAATATTGAAAGTGGCAATTGGGACTGAAAGGCTGATATATAATTTTGAACATATCAAACACCTTGGAGTTTTGTGCCTTGCAGGATCATTTCATAATTGTAATGACTTAAATATCTTCCAAATTACTTTCAATTGTAATGAGTGGTGAAGCGTCCAATTCGCTGATTTCTAGCAATTCAATCAACATTTCGAGGCTGGTTTTAATTTGTGCAAGCGTTTTGACGTCCAATTTTTGCAGCTTCTCTGAAAGCTGTTCGTGAAGCAATGCAGGGATTTTGTCAAGCAATTTGGCACCATTGGAAGTGAGGGCAATTTTAACCACTCGTTTATCACCTGACTTTGGCAACCGTGCTATCAATCCCTTTGCTTCAAGACGGTTGATTATACCGCTGGCAGTGCTGGAATTGAGGTTCATAAATTTTCGGATATCGCCCTGAGTAGATTGATAATTGGGTGAGCTGTGCAAATAATTCAGGCACAAAACCTGTGGGATGCTCACACCATATTCTTTTTGAATTTTTTTTGATTCGAGGTTAATCGAGCGTACTATTTTGCGGATTTTGATAAGAATATCTGTCGTATCCATTTTTAGTGGTTTTTTTTAATGGTTAAAAGTAACACTTATTTTATGTTGATTCTGTTAACTTTCCGGTAAGAATAATAAATTTGCAAGCAAATTCAATTCATCTAAATCAAAAAGAAATGTCTATTAAAAAAATCAGTATTAAAAGTTTATTGGTAGCTATTGCTGCCATGATTATTTCACAAGGATTTGTTTCCTGCAACTCGGCAAAAAAACAAACGCCAGCCGACGAAAAAAGTGCAGTGGTAGAAAAATTTATTGGGCTGCAACTGTGGTCGGTGAAAGATAGTATGGCGGTTAATGTTCCTGGAACTATTGCTGCGGTTGGTCAAATGGGGTATAAATTTGTTGAAACTGCGGGTTACGGAGACGGTAAAGTTTATGGTATGGATCCTGTTGAATTTAAGAATTTGTGTGAAAGTAATGGTTTACAATTTCTTGGTGCGCATTGCGGGCAAGTAGTTCCAACAAAAGAAACTTGGGACGAAACAATGGCTTGGTGGGATATGTGCATCGCCACACACAAAGCTGCTGGCGTAAAGTGGATTGTTCAGCCTTTTATGGGCGGAACAGCCTATGAAAGCTTGGATGCGTTAAAAAGTTATTGTGAGTATTTTAATGCTGTTGGTGAAAAATGTAATACTGCCGGAATCCGGTTTGGTTATCATAACCATGATAAGGAATTTTCTACCGAGTTTGAAGGTAAACCAATTTACGACTGGATGCTTGAATTGACTGACCCCGCGAAAGTAATGTTCCAATTGGATTTGTACTGGATTATGGCTGGGGGTAAAGTTGCTGCTGATTATTTTGAGAAATATCCGAGCCGTTTTGAATTATGGCACATTAAAGACAAAGCAGAAGTTGGCGAAAGCGGTACAATGGATTTTGCAGCCATTTTTGCCGAAAAAGAAAAAGCAGGTGTAAAATATGGTATTGTTGAAGTTGAAGAATACAACTTTCCTCCACTTGAAAGCTGTCAGAAAAGCCTGGAGTTTCTGAACGCAGCTGATTATGTGAATTTAACAGAGTAAAAAGAAAATTACAATCTTAAAAATGCCGGAGATTTTTGATTCCCGGCATTTCTATGTTCAAGAGAAAGGAATCATTGTTCTTCGCACAAATTTAATTATTGCACTAATTTTTGATTTTCAAAAAAATAAAATATTATATTTGCCCCCGCAAAATACGGTGGTTGTAGTTCAGTTGGTTAGAACGTCGGATTGTGGTTCCGAAGGTCGTGGGTTCAAATCCCATC
>JBFHJA010000244.1:0-6978 GCA_041596165.1 Draconibacterium sp.
AATATGGTTGTTTTTATATTCATTGCCTTCAAAATTAAAAATTGACATTATAGGTTATTGAAGGAATTATAGTGCCTACAATAGATAACCGGGTTGCTTCAATAATTGCAGAATCATCTTCGTTTGGCCTGAAATATATGGAGTAGGCATTTCTTCGGGCGTAAACGTTGTAGAAAGAAACATTGAGCGATTGTTTAACCTTTCGGTATTCATTTTTCTTAAAGTTATAGTTGAAAGATAAATCGAGCCGGTGGTAATCCGGAATCCTGTTGCTATTTCTTTCAGAGTAGTAAAAAAGTGTGTTTCCCTGAACGTTATATTTTGCAACGGGGTAAGTTACCGGATTCCCGGTTGAAAAAACCCAACTTGCCGATAACGAAAACTTTTTGTTGATATCATAATTTAATACAAGCGATAAGTCGTGGGTGCGGTCGTAGGTTGACGGATATGGATTGCCATTATTTATTCCGGGTATTTCGCGCATCGATTTTGCCAGCGTGTAACTCGCCCAACCAGTAACTATTCCTTGCTGCTTTTTTAACATCAATTCCAATCCATATGAATATCCGGTTCCGGTAAGCAATTCTGTTTCAAGATCTTCGTTTAAAAAAAGTTCGGCGCCATCCTTGTAGTCGAGCACGTTTTGCATGTCTTTGTAGTACACTTCCACCGATGTTTCAAAAGTATTATTGTATAAATTCTGAAAATAACCCACAGCCAACTGGTTTACTATCAGAGGTTTTATATATTTATTGCTGGGCAGCCAAATATCAAGCGGTGTTGGTGAGTTAGTATTTGAAATCAGGTGCAGGTTTTGTGCCATCCGGTTGTATGAAGTTTTTATGGAGCTTGTTTCGCTAACGGATAATTTTGCCGAAATACGCGGTTCAAGATTGATGAAAGGCGAACCGATTTTTTCACCACTTGAATAAGAAGTTTCACTCAAAACTTCATCGGAATTTGGAGATGCCGGATTTTCATATTCCCTTACTTTTCCGCTCCCAATTTGTTGAAATACAGAAACCCTGAGCCCATATTTTACTGTAAATAGTGATCCAAATATTTGCTCATTGGAAACATAACCTGAGCTGCTGACAGCATTGTAGTTGGTGAGTTTTAACGATTCGAAAAAAGAACTTTCGTTTGTGTTGATATTGCCGGGTTCGAAGTGATGTTTGATGATGTTCAACCCAAAATCGATTTTATTATTTGTATTTAAAAACCACGAAAAATCTTGTTTGAAATTGTAGTCTTCAATGCGCGAATTCCAGTCGAATTGATCGGCTGAATTGCTGGGAACACCAAGGCTGTAATCGTATTTTGAGAAAATCAGCGAAGTGTTGGAGAAAAGTTTCCCGTTGAAAATATGATTCCAGCGCGCAGTTCCTGTTATATTTCCCCAGCGCATGTACAGTGATTCGCCAAGTTTAAAATAATCATCGCCAGTATATGCTGAAATGTAAACCCTGTCTTTGTGAGAAAATTCGATGTTTGTTTTGAGGTTTAAATCATAAAAATAGAGTTGGTTGTTTTTTAACTCTTCTATCCCTATCATTCTTCCAACTACATCGGCATAAGTTCTGCGTCCCGAAACTATAAAACTCCATTTGTCCTTTATTATTGGGCCTTCAAGTGTGAGCCTGCTCGAAATGTTTCCAATTCCGGCCTGACCACTTAAATGCTGCGAATTACCATCTTTCATCCTTATGTCGATTACGGATGAGGCTTTGCCGCCATATTCAGCAGGAATTCCACCCTTATAAACCTGTATGTCCTTTATAGCATCGGAGTTAAAAACTGAAAAGAAGCCCAATAAATGCGAAGCATTGTAAACCGGTGCTTCATCCAGCAACAATAGATTTTCATCAGGGCCACCACCGCGGACATATAATCCGGAACTTCCCTCTCCGCCACTTTGAATTCCAGGTAATAACGTTATGGTTTTCAGGATGTCCACCTCACCCATAAACGACGGTAATTTTTTAACAAGTTTTACGGGGAGCTTTTCCATGCTCATGTCGGTGCTTTCAATGTTGTGATCTTTGCGTGTTCCAATTACTGTTACAGCATCAAGTTGTTTGCTGTTGTCGGCCAATGAAATTTCCAAGACCTTGTTTTTGCTCAAATCGAGAGTTATGTTCTGGGTTTCATAACCAATATATGAGAAACTGATTTTATAATACCCTGCCGGAACTGTAATGGAATAATAGCCATATTCATTCGAAGTAATTCCTTTCTTAATATCCGGGAAATAGCAGGTTGCGCCAATTAGCGCTTCCCCGCTTTTTTTATCTTTTATGTGTCCGCTTATGGTTGCAGTTTGCGCATAGGTTTGCTGAAAAAGAAACAAAACAAAAGTAATTAGGATTATATGTTTCATGAAAATTGTTTTCTAGTATCCATCGCTTTCTGTGTACCGGCCAAATTTTATAAAATAGATTGTAATTAATTTTTCAACAAATAGAATCATTAGTAATCTACAGCAAAACAAAAACTGTTTAAACCACCCAATATTGTCGGCGAACAGTTAATTAGGTTGTAAAAATAGTTTATTTAAGTTTTACAAATCAAGATCGAAGGTCAAGTTGATTCAATTGGTAATCAATTTAAGAATGTGATTGTTTAAATTGACACTGACTTAAATTTTTCAAACAAGTTTGAATTTGCAATGATTTAAACCGTGCACCCTTTAGTGCCGGAGTTATTCCAATGCTTTTTATGTGTCCAAATGTATTATATTTCTGTATTTTAAATTAGTAGGTATAGAAATCGGAAAAATGATTCTATTTAAATAAGCACAAACCAACTGTTTAGTTCTTCTTCTCCAATCCTTTTGCCGATCTGTCTTCGAGCTGTGGAGCGGGAGTCATAATGTGTTTGTTTTCTTTTGTGAGTTTCAGCACTTCTTCAACTACTTTCTCGATTTGAGGATCACGGCCCTGCATTATAATATTTGGATCGTCCCAAACTTCAAAATCAGGACGAACTCCTTCTCCTTCCCAAAACCAGTGACCATCATTATCATACAATCGTGCGCCAGGAACTGTAATTGAACCACCATCGATTAATTGATGCCCGGTTGCCGGACCAACCAAAATACCAAGAGTGCGTTCGCCAACAATGGGGCCGGCTTTCAGTTCCTGAAATGCCCAAGGAAGCCCGTCACCACCTGAACCAGCCCAGCCGTTTATCAACATTCCAACAGGGCCTGTGTTGGTTTTTATCGGGTTGGTATGGTCTTTCCCATGTCGCCAATGCAAATTGTAAGTTACCGGGCGTTGTAATAATTCGAGAAAACGGTCGGCCAATTGACCGCCACCATTAAAGCGTTCATCTAAAATAAATCCTTTTTTATCCAATTGCCCGTAAAACATACGTACCAACTCAAGCTGTCCGCGTGCCGAAGTGTTACTCATATAAATATAGCCAAGTTGCCCGTCCGACAGTTTATCAACCATTTTTCGGTTGTTTTCCAGATGTTCCAAATAGCGCAGTTGACTTTCTTCCTGTTCCGTCAAACATTTGATCACAAGCTCTTTTGCTTCATCAGATTTTCCTGTTGTTGAAACTTGCAATGAAACAGTTTTTCCCGAAAGACCTTCAAAAGCAGCATAAGGATCTTTTTCAGGATCCAGTTTTATACCGTTTACCGATAAAATAATGTCACCTTCTTTTATATCAACGCCTGGCTGGTCAAACGGTGAGCGCACTTCGGTGTCCCAAACTGCGGGTTTTACAATGTGCTTAATTTTATATTGATTCTTGTTTAACTCCCAATTTATTCCCAGAAAACCGTTGTCGCGTGAGGGTGATTTTTCTACATCGCCTCCACCAGCATAGGTATGACCTGCACTTAGTTCAGCAACCATGCTAAGTTGAATATTTGTAATGTCCCAACGTGTGCGGGCGTCATCCAATAAATTCATGTATTGCGTGCGGACCGCTTCCCAGTTTACGCCCTGCATGTTTGGATCGTAAAAAAAATCGCGGTGACGACGCCATGTATCAGTTAAAATCTGCTTCCATTCTTCTTTTGGAATCAGGTTCATTTCAAGCCCATCTGTTGGAATTGGTTTTTCAATTTTTTGTCCGGCGGCCGCGCTAATTATTCCGTATTTCCCCTGCGAACTTACCAGCATCGATTTTCCGTCGGCAGTTGTAACAACACTGCTAATATTGCCCATTATTTCTTTTTCTTCACGCTCTTTTAAATCAAAGTAATGCAACGAAGAGGAAGATTCATCTGAACCCGTATTTGGGCGACGTAAATACACTATTTTATCTTCGAAAGAAAATAACTCCCTGATATTCCCGGCTTTTGGCGGCAGGATTACCAGTCTGCTTTCAATGCCATTAAAATCAATTTCAACTTTTGTTTTATCTTCTTTTTTGTCTTCTTTCTTACCGTCTTTCTTTTCCACTTCTTTCGTCTTTTCCTCTGCCTTATCTTTTTCTTCCTCCTTCTTAACAGCAACCGTATCATTTTTTGCCACCAACAGTGAAGGCGTTTCTGATTTTAAACTGATAGCTGCAATATTGGTTGCGTTTGGATAAATCCATGTTCCGTCGCCCAAAGCTGAGTAGGCTGCATCCATATTTCTGTTGGTCAGGTAAAAAAGGTATTTTCCATCGGTGCTAAAAACCGGATAGTTGTCTTCATAAAATCCACTTGTAATCTGGCTTTTCTTTTTTTCATCCGTATTGAAAACAAAAATCGCCGAATTAGAATTGTCCAACTGCTCAGTAAAAGTAATCCATTTTGAGTCGGGCGACCAAGAAACCGGGTATCCTGATCTGCCACCGTGACCTATATTCCATCGGTTATTTCCGGCTATTGTAACTTCCCCACTTTCAACATCAATTGTGTAGATGGTATTAGTTTCATCAACAAAAGCAAGCATTTTACTGTCGGGCGACCAAAACAAATTGTACCCAAAACCTTTTTTGCGGTCGGTGAGTTTTTTTGCTTCCGATTTTCCTTCACTGTCCTGCAAATAAATTTCATATTCTCCTGATTTATCACTCCAGTATGCAATTGTTAAGCCATCGGGCGACCACGATGGCGATTGGTCGAAAGCGCCGCTCGATTTTGTCATGTTTAAGGTGAATCCTTCTTTAACAGGTACATTAAAAAGTTCGCCACGTGCTTCAAAAACGATGCGTTTTCCGCCCGGCGATGCCGTCATGTTTGATATGTTTTTGCTCACATTTTTCGAAGTTGGCATTTCAACCGATAAATCGCTGATAACGTTCACTTCAACTTTTTTATATTGCTGTGTGGCTAAATCCATCAAATAAAGATCGCCGCCCACTTCAAAAACCAAGTCAGCTGGTCCTGCCGAAAGGAACGAAATATCAAAATCCTTGAATTTGGTTATTTGCTTCTGTTCTTTTGTTTTTGTGTCGTATTCCCAAATATTCAAACGCATGTTTTCATCGCGATCCGAAAGAAAATAAACTTTATTGCCTGCCCAGGCCGGTTTTCCGTCGTTACATTCATCGTTGGTAATCCGTTCTGTTTTCTTTGTTTTGAAGTCGTAAATGATTATATCTGAAGTCAATCCGCCGCGATATCTTTTGAAGGGGTAGTTTTCAGTTATTTTGGTAATGTATGCAAGTTTGTTTGCATCGGGAGAAAAAGCAGCCAACTCGCCATAAGGAATGGCCAATTTTTCAGCAAAACCGCCGGATTTGTCCACCATATAAAATTGACTTAAACGATTCACTCCATTTTCGCGGGCTGAAGCAAAAAGTATTTGTTTTCCGTTGGGATGCCAGTCAATCATCCTGTCGGAGAAGGAGTTGTAGGTAAGCCGCACCGGAATTCCACCGGTTACAGGAATTACAAAAATATCTGAATTTCCGTTGTAGCTGGCAGTGTAGGCAATTTCATTTCCGTCGGGTGAAAATTTTGGCCACGATTCCTCTCCTGGCGAATGTGTAATTTGTATAGCTGTGCCGCCGGTTTTTGCTACTATCCAAATATCGCCACCGTAAACAAAGGCAATTTGCTTGTCTGATACGTCCATGTAACGCATTAGTTTGGCACTGATTTGTGCGTTCGCACTTTGCATTATGATGAATGCGGAAAGAAATAAAAACAGATTTTTCATATTGATTGATGTTTTAATATGATTATGAATTAGTTATTGAGACATTTTTTAGCTAAAATAGTTCATCGGATTTTAACGATCAAGCAGTTTGAAAACGTTTAACGTTTTTACTGGTGCGAATCATACCTTCGGAATTAATGAAGTTCTTAATTGCCGAATTTTACTTATAGAAAGTTTAAAATGCGCCAATACAAACCACCAATTGCAGCAATCAATAAATATTAATTTCAACCTTTCCTGTTTGAAAAGATTTAACCCTAACTTTTCCTGCAACCGGCTAAGCCAACTTCATTTTGTCATCAGTTTTATCATGTTCAGGAAAAAAAATTCCTGCATCCCAGCGAATCCGATCCAAAGTTTCCATCAAATCGAGACTGTTTTGCCAGGTCATGATTTCACTTTCCATTTTACCAGTATCAAGGCATTGCATCACATGCGCAGCTTCATATTGATAACCTGTGCCTTCATAATGTCCTGAATGAAAATGCTGCGGTTCTTCACCGTTTTTTACAACAGTAATTTTGGTGGGTGTAAACCACCGCGGATTAAGAATCATGTAGCCTTTTTCGCACCAGTACTCGGTTTGGGTGGGCGAGTGCGAGGCAAAACTTGATGTGAGGTTTGCCATTTCGCCACCTGCATATTTGAATATCATGCTGATGCTTTCTTCTGTTCCCGTTGAACAAAAATGGGCGAAAGTTTTTATGAAATCAGGTTTTCCAAGTGAAGTTAATGCAGCAAAAACAGGATAAAGTCCGATGTCAAGCAGCGAGCCGCCACCAAGATTTACGTTGTATAGTCTTCTTTCTTCGATAAAAGGGGCGTTAAAAGCAAAATCAGACCGAACAATCTGAAGTTTCCCCAA
>JBFHJA010000245.1:0-6956 GCA_041596165.1 Draconibacterium sp.
CGCAACTATGGCAGTTCTTTATTCTGAAGACGGATCGGCAAAAGATGGCGGGGTAATAGGTTATTTAGGCCGTGCCGAACTTGACCCTACTTATGCCTCTGCTGCTTTTAACCTGAGAGACGATAAAGTTTCAAACGTTATACGCAGTGCCTTTGGATACCATATTATTCAGCTGGTTGACAAAAAAGGCGACAAATTAAATACTAGACACATTCTGATAAAACCAAAAGTTTCTATTGAAGCGAAAGAAAAAGCCCAAAGCAGGTTAGACAGCCTTGCAAACATGATTCGAAAAAACGAAATTACCTTTGAAGAATCTGCTGCAATGTTTTCATCTGATAGAAACTCAAGAAACAATGCAGGTATAGTAATCAATCCAAATACCATGTCATCGAAATTTGCCGTTGAAGATTTGGATCCGGACGTAAGTAAGATCATTACAAAAATGAATTTGAACGAAGTTTCCAATCCTTTTGAATCTATTGACAGGGAAAGCCAGCTTCCTGTTTTTAAAATTATTAAAGTGATTAAAAAAACCGATTCTCATAAAGCAAATCTCCAAAACGATTACCAGCAACTTGCCGAAATGTACCTTGCTAAAAAGAAAGAAACAGTATTTAACGAATGGATTAGCAAACAACAATCTGAAACCTACATTCGCATCGATGCAACATATGCAAACTGTAACTTTAATTTTGAAAATTGGATAAAATAAATCTCTGAAAAACATACAACTTTTGCCCGATGAATTTTAAAAATGATGTGGAAGCGCTTGACGCACTCCAGAAAAAATTTGATGAATTAAAAAACGAAATAACCCGTGTAATCTATGGTCAGGATGAAGTTGTTACACAAGTGCTGATTTCATTGTTTAGCCAGGGGCATGTTTTGCTGATTGGTGTTCCCGGATTGGCAAAAACACTTTTGGTAACAACAATTGCAAAAATCCTGGGCCTAAAATATAACCGAATTCAGTTTACACCTGATTTAATGCCTTCTGACATAATTGGAACTGAAATACTGGACAATGAACGTCATTTTAAGTTCATTCAGGGGCCATTGTTTGCAAACATTATTTTGGCAGATGAGATAAACCGTACTCCACCAAAAACACAGTCTGCACTTTTGGAAGCCATGCAGGAAAGGGCAATTACAACAGCCGGACAGCGATTTAAACTGGAAGATCCGTTCTTTGTTTTGGCAACACAAAATCCTATTGAGCAGGAAGGAACCTATCCTCTTCCCGAAGCCCAACTCGATCGTTTTATGTTTTCTGTGTGGTTGGATTATCCAAAATTCGAAGATGAATTAACAATTGTAAAAAACACGACTTCAACTTCCGAAATCGACTTAAAACCAGTGATTTCGGGTAAAGAAATAATGTATTACCAGAACCTGATCCGTAAAATACCAATAAACGACAGCGTACTTGAATATGCAGTTAAATTGGCAGCAAAAACAAGACCTGACACATCGCTTGCGGCCGAAATATCAAACCAATATCTAAAATGGGGAGCTGGTCCGCGGGCATCTCAGTATCTGGTGCTGGGTGCCAAAACCCATGCTGCATTGCATGGCAAATATTCACCCGACATTGAAGATGTAAAAGCAATTGCACCTGCAATTCTGAGGCATCGTATCATAAAAAACTACAAAGCCGAAGCTGAAGGGATTTCGGTTGATAATATCATCGAAAAACTGCTTTAATGCTTTCAATTGCGTTCCATATTATTCCGAACTTCCGGAATGTGAAATGGAAGTTACTCGTTTTGTTGATTCTTGTTTCACACTTCTCTTTTTCTCAGGAGAAAAAAAGAGTTGAAATTATTCGGGCCGGTTCTCTTGAAGCCAGCGAACAAATTGCTTCTAATGCCCAAAGATTGGTTGATTCCGTACATATCAGTCATAAAAATATTTTAATGTGGTGCGACAGTGCTTACACATACACCGGAACTAATCGTGTTGATGCATTTGGTCGCGTGCACATAAAACAGGACGATACACTGGACTTATATGCCAACAAAATTTATTATGATGGCGATATTAGTTTTGCCCGTGCCTGGGGAAATGTCAAACTAATAAATAAATCAACTACAATTTACACGGATACACTTGATTACGATTTGACTACCAATATTAGTTATTACAACGATAAAGGGAAAATAATCGATAGCACCACAACCATAACAAGTGAAATTGGGAGGTATCATGTAAACGATGATATGCTGCATCTTTTTAAAGATGTAGTTGCTGTAAACGACAAGTTTACAATGAATAGTGATAGTGTGAGCTATAACACCGTAACCAAGCGTATTTTTATCAATGGTCCAACCACAATTCGTGATTCGGCAAATACACTTTATGCCGAGAATGGCTGGTACGATTCCAATACCGGAGAAGCTGAGCTTCTCAAAAAACCCGTTATTTCAAATGAAACACAAAATATTTCAGCCAATTATATTCGATACAACAAGGAAAATAAATCAGGAAGAGCACTTGGCTCAGTCAGAATAACAGATTTGGAGAATAGTTCAATTATTACCGGAAATGTTGCTGAATATAATGATTTCCTTGAAACTGCATTGGTTACCGACTCGGCAGTTTATATGAATTATAATGAACGCGACACACTGTTTTTACATGCCGACACTTTAAGAACCATGCCAGACACAGTTCCGGATGAGAAAATAGTTTTTGGCTATCATAAAGTCCGTTTTTTTCGAACCGACCTTCAGGGTTTATGCGATTCGATGGTATATTTTACCCGCGATTCCTTAATTCAACTACACAACTCCCCTGTTATTTGGTCTGAAATCCATCAACTTACAGCCGATTTAATTGAGATGAAACAATTTCAGGATGCACCCAATGAATTGCATCTGACAAGAAACAGTTTTATTATTTCGAAACAAGACTCCAACATGTACGACCAGATAAAAGGTAAAGAAATGGTCGGTTACATTGTTAACAATAAGTTGAACAATATTGAAGTGGACGGGAATGGGCAAACACTGTATTACGCCCGTGAAAAGGAACATATTATTGGATTAAACCGGGCAGAAAGCAGTAAAATATCAATTCGGTTCAAGGAAGGTAAGATTTATACAATATCGTTTTTGAAAGCCCCCGAAGGAGAACTTAAACCACTGCTCGAATTAAACGAGGAAGACAAAAAACTCAAAGGTTTCGATTGGAAAATATATCTTCGCCCCCTTTCGAAATACGATATTTTTGATAGAAAAATAGTTCAGGAACCGGAAGAAGAAAAAGTGGAAACTGACAGTGCAAAGTCAGTTGAAGAATAGCTGGTTTGAGGATCCAAACCTTCGGGTTACCACTTCTCTCAAGAACTGAAAATTTAGAAGATGATAATAAGAAATTGAATAGTTATTTTTATAAAGGTATGGTGAACTTCACACTTTCTTTTCGGACTTCGTTCACCTTTCCCCAGTCCTCCTATTCAGACAATTCCATCTTTTTATTAATTTTCATCAATAAAAGGGTACATTAAATTTTCATTTTAAAAAATATTTTTCATATTTGCATCCAAATTGTAAGTAAAAATGAATTCAACGTTCAATATATCTATTCTCAACCTACTATTAGGTATTATTCTTCTCATTGAGAAGAACTGAGAATGGTATGTAGAAATAAAGATATTTTTAAAACAAATAAGGCCATTCTCAGTTATAGAGGATGGCTTTTTTCGTAGAAGAATATGATACATCGGAAGACAGTAAAGTTTAGTTAATAAAAAGTATAATCGAAAATAAAATGGAACACAAAAAGATAATCAAAATGGAATTTTTATTCTGCCCCGGATTTCGACTTCAGGATTCTAGCTTCTCACAATGTGCTTCCTTACACCAACTAATAAATAATCAGTAATAAATAATAAATACAAAATGAGTAACAGACTTTTTATTTTCGACACAACATTGAGGGACGGCGAACAAGTCCCGGGTTGTCAGTTGAACACAGTCGAAAAAATTGAGGTAGCCAAGGCATTGCAGGATTTGGGAGTTGATGTCATTGAAGCAGGATTCCCTATTTCAAGTCCCGGCGATTTCGAATCGGTAGTAGAAATTTCAAAAGCGGTTACATGGCCAACCATTTGTGCTTTAACCCGCGCAGTTCAAAAAGATATTGACGTTGCAGCCGAATCCCTAAAATATGCTAAAAAAGGGCGTATTCACACTGGTATTGGAACTTCGTATTTCCACATTCATCATAAACTAAATTCAAATCCCGATGCAATTATAGAGCGTGCTATTGAAGCCGTGAAATATGCAAAAAAATATGTCGAGGATGTTGAGTTTTATGCCGAGGATGCCGGTCGCACCGAAAATGAATATCTTGCACGTGTTGTTGAAGCTGTTATTAAAGCCGGTGCAACTGTCGTAAATATTCCTGACACTACCGGTTATACCTTACCTCATGAGTATGGCGAAAAAATAAAATACCTAATGGACAATGTAAGTGGTATTCACAAAGCTACCATTTCAACCCATTGTCATAACGATTTGGGGATGGCAACGGCGAATTCTATTGCTGGTGTTATAAATGGAGCTCGCCAGGTTGAGGTTACAATCAACGGTATTGGTGAACGTGCCGGTAATACTTCGCTGGAAGAGGTAGTTATGATCCTGAAAAGCCGTTATGCAGTTTTGGGAATTGAAACCGGTGTGAATACAAAAAACATTTACGGAACAAGCCGTTTGGTTTCAACATTAATGAATATGCCTGTACAACCCAACAAGGCAATTGTTGGCCGCAACGCTTTTGCACATTCATCAGGAATTCACCAGGACGGTGTTTTGAAACATCGTGAAAATTACGAAATCATGGATCCGACAGATGTTGGAATCAACGAATCAGCAATTTTGCTTACTGCCAGAAGTGGTCGTGCAGCTTTAAAACACCGCCTTGAAATACTTGGTTTCGAATTGACAAAGGAAAAACTGGATGATGTTTACGAAGAATTTGTAAAACTGGCCGATAAGAAAAAAGATCTTCGCGATGACGATATCGCTTTATTGGTAGGCGATGCAACCCGTCAGGAACGACGTATTAAATTGGATTTCCTGCAGGTTGTGACTGGCAAAAATCTGAAACCTATGGCTTCAGTGCGTTTGGATATTGCTGGCGAGAAATTCGATGCTACTGCTTCAGGAAATGGCCCTGTAGATGCTGCAATTACAGCTGTAAAACAAATCATTCACAGGCAGGTTACAATCGAAGAATTTCTTGTTCAGGCAATTACACGTGGCAGTGATGACGTTGGAAAAGTGCACATGCAAATTGAATACGACAAAACCATTTTCCATGGTTTTGGTGCAAATACCGATATTATTACTGCATCAGTGGAGGCATTTTTGGATGCTATTAATAAATTACCAATCGCGGAATAGTTCAGAGTTCAGAGTTCAGAGTTTAAAGTTTCGAGTTTAAAGTTTAAAGTAGAGGGGTTGCACGCAACGTCTCTAACCAATAAAATAAAGTAAATTATGCAAAAAACATTGTTTGATAAAATCTGGGATGCCCACGTGGTAAAACAGGTTGAAGGAGGTCCGGATGTTTTATATATCGACCGCCATTTAATTCATGAAGTAACAAGCCCTGTGGCATTTTTGGGTTTAAAAAAACGTGGGCTGAAAGTTTTCCGTCCCGACAAAACCACTGCCACACCCGACCACAATGTACCAACAATCAATCAGCACCTTTCAATAAAAGATGAACTTTCACGCCACCAGGTTGAAATGCTGAAAATGAATTGCATTGAACACGATATTGTGTATCATGGCTTGGGAAGTGAAGGGCACGGCGTTGTCCACATTATCGGACCAGAAATGGGTTTAACACAACCCGGAATGACAATAGTTTGCGGAGACAGCCACACTTCAACCCACGGTGCTTTTGGTGCTATTGCTTTTGGTATTGGAACCAGCGAAGTTGAGATGGTTTTGGCAAGTCAATGTATAATGCAGCCGAAACCTAAAAAAATGCGCATTACCATTAATGGTAAATTAAACAAGGGTGTAACTGCAAAGGATATTGCACTTTACATTATCTCTAAAATTTCCACAAGCGGTGGAACCGGTCACTTTATTGAATATGATGGTTCGGCAATTACAAGCCTTTCAATGGAAGGTCGCATGACGCTTTGCAATTTAAGTATTGAAAGTGGCGCCCGTGGTGGTATGATTGCCCCCGATGAAACAACTTTCAACTATATTAAAGGTCGTGAGTTTGCGCCAGCAGGTGCAGAATGGGAAAAAGCTGTTGCCGGTTGGAAAGAATTAAAATCGGAAGCCAATGCAGTTTTCGATACTGAATACGTTTATGATGCAGCTGATATTGAGCCAATGATTACCTACGGAACCAACCCGGGAATGGGTATCGGAATTTCGCAAACTATTCCAACAACAAAAGGTATGGAAGGCAGCGATAAATCGACTTACGAAAAATCGCTGAACTACATGGGGTACGCACCAGGCGAAAAAATGACTGGAAAAACAATCGATTTTGTTTTTCTGGGAAGTTGTACTAACGGCAGAATTGAAGATTTCAGGCAATTTACCGCATTTGTAAAAGGAAAGAAAAAAGCTGATAACGTAACAGCTTGGTTAGTTCCAGGTTCGAAACAAGTTGAAAACCAGATTCGTGAAGAAGGTCTTGTGGAAATTCTGGAAGAAGCTGGATTCGAACTCCGACAACCCGGGTGTTCTGCTTGTTTGGCAATGAATGACGATAAAATTCCGGAAGGAAAATATTCAGTATCAACGTCAAACAGAAACTTTGAAGGTCGCCAGGGACCAGGTGCAAGAACATTGCTTGCAAGTCCGTTAACAGCAGCAGCAGCAGCAGTAACAGGAATTATTACGGATCCGAGGGAACTGCTTTGATTGATTAATTATTAATGATTATTGATTAATTATGGACAGATATGATTTGAA
>JBFHJA010000246.1:0-6895 GCA_041596165.1 Draconibacterium sp.
ATGATTGACCCGGTTGTTCCTATTGCTCCAGCCAATGGCGTTATGGATTTAAAAGGAAACAGCAACTTATGTGCGACCTGCCACCAATCAAGAAGCGCAGAACCAGGTACAGATAAACCGGGAGAAACTTATGCCGTGGGTGCACGTACATACCCTCATTATTCAGCACAGTCAAATATTCTTTTCGGAAATGGATTAGCTGAAATTCAGGGTTCTGTATCTTATCCAACAAAAGGAACAGCCGATCACCTTACAATGGATGGCGGTTCATGCGTAGGTTGTCACATGGGAACTTTTACAGCGAAACAAGGAGGCCACTCTTTTATACCAAATTTAAAAGCATGTAATGATTGTCATGGTGGTACTCCAATCACAAATTACAATTATGGTGGAATACAAACCGATACAAAAGAAAAACTGGATCAACTTAACGTAAAATTACTTGCATTGGGTCTTATCAAGGAAACCATTGAAGAAGATGGAGTCCACTACTCTCCAGTACCCGGCACAGTTCCAATGGTTCAGGCACAGGCAGTATATAACTATTTTGGTATTAAATATGATCGTAGTTATGGTGTTCACAATCCGAAATATGTAAAAGCAATTTTAACAAATACTTTGGAAGCGCTTAAAGCATACTAACACTTTTAGAATACAATAAGAAAAGACTTCTAACAAAACAGAAGTCTTTTTTTATAAAATTGAAAATTCATGAAAAACTAAATGTGATGTAAATAATATCTGTTATTAATTATAGTCATCGTTAGGTTTTTCCTATTTAACTTCAAAATAAAAAACAAATGAAAATCTTAAAATTATTGCTGGCAGTTTTTGTTGTTACATTGCTGTTTAGTCAATGTAAATATAATTTTATTGTTCCCTTTGAAGATCCGGATACAGATATTGATAACCCTGACTCAACAGTTGTGGTTAGCTTTTCAGCCGATATTCTCCCAATTTTCAATAGTGGGAATAATTGTACTACATCAGCTTGCCATGTTACAGGAAAACAATCACCTGATTTAACCCCTGACAAAGCTTTTAATGCAATAAACAGCAGCCGGTATATCGATACAACTCCCAACCAAAGTAAAATTTATTTATACACTCATCCGGATACTAACACGCACACAAGGAAAAAGTATAACTCTTTGCAAGCCGCAAAGATTTTAAAGTGGATTGAGCAGGGAGCTAAAAATAATTAACCTATTAAAAAGTTTGAAAAATGAAAAAATCAATACTATTCTTACTATTAACAGGATTTGTTTTTAGTTATACAAATGCACAGGAAGAAACCGAAAGTTACCCGGTAACAACATTTGAGAGCAATTATATTGTTGATGACCAAACCACAACGATTTTTGACAAAAAAACGCTGGGTTTTGCCATTCAACACAAATTTGGCCCAATAAACAATGGAATGTCTGATTTGCTGGGTATTTACGGAGCTTCCGGAAATATCAGGCTTGGATTAGATTATGTTCCAATGAATAACCTGCAAATTGGTGCCGGTATTACAAAAAGCAATATGGCCACTGATTTGAATGCAAAATACAGCATTATTAAGCAAACAAGCGATAATAAAGTTCCTGTAAGTGTTGCAGTGTATGGTGTACTCTCAATTGATGGCCGAAATGTAGATGCATTTGAAACAGGTAAAGTAACTGATTCAAAAGCAAATGCAACAGCTGAATCAATTAAATTTACCGACAGATGGTCGTACTTTGGACAGGTAATGATAAGCAGAAAACTTGGTGAATGGTTATCGGTACAGGGAGCTGCCAGCTTTACACATTATAATATGGCAAAATGGGATGCTGATCATGATTTGATCGGATTACACGGATTGGCAAAAGTCAAAATCAGTCCGCAATCATCATTGACTTTCAATTATAATGCACCGTTGGAAATCCAGTCATTATCAGAACAAACTGAAGTGCCTGATTATCAACCTACAATTGCTCTTGGTTGGCAAATTTCGACTTATACGCATGCATTCCAGATTTATGTAAGTAATGCCCCCGGAATGTTGCCAATGGACAACATGATGAATAACAGTGCAAAATTTGACAAAGAAGGTATTGCTGTTGGTTTTACTATTACAAGGCTTTGGGCTTTTTAGCATAAAACCTAAAATGTTTTGAAATGGTAATATCTTTCTAAAATGATATTACCATTTTTCATTAATATCAACCAATTTTATAAATGTTAAAACATGTTTAAACGATTAATTTTCATCTCACTATTATTTTATGCAGCTTCATTTGGGTTGAAAGCTCAATCTGTATATGATGATGCAGAAAATCATGCTTGCTTAAAATGTCATTCAACTCAAATTATTTCTTTTCACAATGAAGTAATCGGGAAAGAACAGAAAAAATTAATGAATCCTTACTACATTTTAGACACAACTAGTTTGAAAGCTGGTGTTCACCAAAGTTTCGATTGTATGGATTGCCATTCCTATGAATATTCAACATACCCCCATATGGCTAATTTAAAGTTGGATCCATTGCCCAATTGCCTCGATTGCCATGGTGGAGACCCAACTTATGCAACATATCAATTCGAAAGAATAGATGAGGAATTTCAGAAAAGCGTACATTTTAGAATTAGCGGCGAAGATTTCAGTTGTGGAAAATGCCATGATCAACATACGTATCGCCCGATAGCCAGGAATAGTGCAAATGTGCTTGAGATTGTTGAATACAGCAATAATATATGTCTTTCGTGCCACAACGATATGAATAAATATCAACTTGTTGCAGGACATGAAAATCCAAGAATAGTGCAAATCCATGATTGGCTGCCAAATCAAGCGCTTCACTTTGAACATGTTAGATGTATCGAATGCCATACAGAAGTTATTGACAGTCTGAATGTTTCGCACAACATATTAAGCAAGGATTTGGCTGTAAGGAAATGTGCTGAATGCCATAATGCAAACTCGCGGTTAAAAGCATCACTTTATAAATATACCAATCTGCAGGCAAGAGCAGAGGATGGTTCCGTTAAATTTATTCTTTCTAATCCTTCTTATGTCATCGGTTCACAACAGTTTCCATTGCTTAAAAAACTGAGTTATATCATTTTCTTCCTAACAATTGGAGCTGTTTGTATT
This sequence comes from Draconibacterium sp., assembly GCA_041596165.1. GTDB lineage: Bacteria > Bacteroidota > Bacteroidia > Bacteroidales > Prolixibacteraceae > Draconibacterium. The sequence continues at coordinate 3,122 of JBFHJA010000246.1, forward strand.
CACCTAATTTTCAGATCTCTTAAAAAATAGAAACAATGGACACAAAAAATACAAAACTCTATTTCTATCCTGTTTGGCTTCGCATTTGGCATGCAATTAATGCTCTTGGAATCATAATGTTGATTATTACAGGAATTTCAATGCAATCGGGGGTTGACTCATCTTTTATAAGTTTCCAATGGGCAGTCAACATCCACAATATTTCAGGAGTAGTTGTTTCATTGAATTATTTGCTTTTCTTTATTGGCAACATTGTGTCTCAAAACATTAAGTTTTATTTAATCAAACCAATGGGTTTTATTAAACGGCCAATGAAACAAGCTTATTATTATGCTTTTGGGATGTTCCGTGGGATGAAGGCTCCCTACCCACTTTCTGAGAAACGAAAATTCAACCCCTTGCAAAAATATGCTTATGTTGCGGTAATGTACTTTATCGTACCATTAGTAATAATCACAGGTTTCGCACTTTTGTTCCCCGAGATAATAATTGAAAAAGTTTATTCTTTAAGTGGAGTATTTTTAACAGCTATAATACATTCAGCAGCAGGTTTCTTTATATCCATATTTCTTGTAATACATCTTTACGTGGCTTCTATTGGCAAATCTCCAATCGAAAATTTCAAAAGTATAATTACCGGCTGGCACAATATTCATTAATGGGTAAATGATTTTAACAATTAAAATAAACTTAATTTCAAAACATAAAACCTTATACAGAACTCATCTAAATTGCCTGTGGCTGTTGAACTTATCATCAATTTTTCACAAATTTACTACCGTTAAAATGAATGTTTAAAACTGTAAAAATTAAATCATGAAATTACCCTCTTCAATAAAAAACTGGATATCGATTGGTGGTGCTGTTTTGGCTATTTTTAATCTCGTGTCTATAGCAGTATTGGCATTGTTAACAACCTTTTTTGATTTTGGGGGTTCATACATCGGGTTATTCATTTATATTATTTTACCTGTGTTTATGGTTGGGGGGTTAATTCTTATTCCAATTGGGATGCGGATAAACCGGGTAAAAGCACGAAAAGCAAGACAGGAAGGAAAAGAACTTGACTGGCCTGTAGTTGATTTCAACAACCCATCAACACGTAATGCAGCTATTATTTTCTCTGTCGGCTCAATATTTCTGCTTATTATTTCATCAATTGGAAGTTACGAGGCATTTCATTATACCGAGTCGGTTGAATTTTGTGGCAAACTTTGCCACTCGGTTATGGAACCCGAGTATACAACTTACCATGGTTCGTCGCATGAACGTGTTGCCTGTGTTGAATGCCATGTAGGAGAAGGTGCCGGGTGGTATGTAAAAAGTAAACTTTCAGGTTTATATCAGGTTTATTCGGTATTAGCCAATAAATATCCACAACCAATTCCTACTCCTATTGCAAATCTTCGTCCTGCCCAGGAAACCTGCGAAAGATGCCATTGGCCCGACAAGTTTTATGATGATAAACTTCGCGTAAAATATTCATATTTAACCGATGAAGACAATACGGAAGTAATTCTTCAGATGTTAATAAAAACCAGTTCCAAATCAACTCCTGATGGAATAGAGAAAGGCATTCACCAGCACATTAGCCCCGATGTAAAAATTGAATACAAAACCACTTCGGCAAACAGACAAGAGATTCCTTGGGTTAAATACACAAATACCAAAACCGGTGAAAGCTATGTTTACATGGACAGCTATGTCAGTTTAACGCAGCAGCAGATTGATTCACTGGAAACCCGTGTAATGGATTGTCTTGATTGCCATAACAGGCCATCACATAATTATAATGCTCCTCAAAACTTCGTTGACAAATCAATGGAGAGTGGAAAAATATCCAGTTCCCTACCAGGCATTAAAATGCTTGCAATGCAATCCTTGAACGTTGATTATTCTACAAAAGACAGCGCTTTCATGGCGATAAGTTCTACCGTGAAAGACTATTATTCATCAAGTTATCCTGAAATATTGGAAAACCGGAAAAATGAGGTCGAAGAAGCAATCGCTGAAATTCAAAACGGATATGCTAACAATATTTTTCCATTTATGAAATCAAACTGGAAATCATATCCAAACAATCTCGGTCACATGGAATCAGATGGTTGCTATCGCTGCCACAACGACAGGCACATAACCGATTCGGGTAAAGTGATTTCGAAAGATTGCAGGTTATGCCACAATATAAAAGCAGAAGGAATTGCCGACAGCATGGTTTATGCAAATACCGGAGAATCACTTGAATTTCAGCATCCGGTTGACATTGATGGTGCATGGAAAACTGAACACTGCTCATTATGCCATTCTGCACTGTATTAACACACTAAAATGGTATTTGGGGGTTGATATTTTTGGTTGGATTAAGATTTTAATGCATATTTATATAAACAAATTATTAAATGCTTGAAATGCTAGTTTGAAATAAAACAATTATAATAATTCTAAAATCAAAGAAAATGAAGTACTTAAAATTTATGTTTGTATTAGGGTTTGCACTTGCAATCGGTTCTACTTCTTTTGCTCAGGCAAAATATATTGGAGCCAACGGTTGCAAAATGTGTCATAACAAACCCGAAAAAGGAGCACAATATGCTCAGTGGCAAAAAACCAGTCATTCACAAGCTTATGCAAAACTGGAAGATGCTGACAAAAAAAATGATGCTTGTTTAAAATGCCACTCCACCGCAGGAAGTGTAAGCAAAGGCTTATTGGCAACTATTAAGGTTGACGAAGGTGTTTCCTGCGAATCATGTCATGGACCAGGTAGCATGTACAAAACTGCATCAGTTATGAAAAACAAGGAACAATCTCTTGCCAAGGGGATGATTGAACCAACTGAAGCAACCTGTAAAGCTTGTCATTTGGGCAAAAAACCGGAAGGTCATCCAAAAGACAAAAAACCATGGAATTTTGCTGAGTTCAATAAAATAATCTCGCATCCTGATCCAACTATAAAAAAATAGATTGGTTTTTTTAAACTGTATAAAAATTCCTTTGTTTTAATCCATTAAAGCAAAGGAGTTTTTTTATGTAATGAATTTTACTTTTCAATTGCTTTCTTTGTCAAAATTAATGCTACAAAACTGTTAACAATGAAAAAATTAGGTTCACTTTTTTTCTCCATGCTTTTTACGGGAATATTAATTGTAATTTTTGCAATATCAATTGCATATGCAACTTTTATTGAAAACGATTACGGTACCGTTACTGCAAAAATTCTTATTTATAATTCAAAATGGTTCGAAATTTTATTGTTAATAATATGCATTAACTTAATCGGGAGCATCTTTACAAATAAGTTAATTGCTAAAAAAAGATGGCCCGGAGTTCTCTTACACTTTTCATTTGTCATTATTTTCATTGGTGCCGCAATAACCCGTTATTACGGTTACGAAGGTACTATGCACATTCGCGAGGGAGAATCGTCAAATACCATTATTTCAGAACCAAATTTCATCAGTATAAAGGCTAAAAAAGGTGATCAAACAGTAGTTGCGGAGAAACAGGTTCTGTTTTCACCCTATACAGCAAACCGTTTTTCGGAAAGCATAAATATTAATGGACAACAGATTAACATTAAAAATGCTGGTTACATGCCTTCTGCCGAAGAGGTTTTGGTAGCTGATCCGAATGGTAGCCCGGTAGTTTCAATACTGGCTGTTTCTGATGGTTCAAACAGGATTGATTTCCTGTTGCAAGCTGGAGAAACAAAAAAGATTGGTGAAATTACTTTTGGTTTTGAACTCAAAGACAACAAAACAGATGTTAACTTCA
>JBFHJA010000247.1:0-6845 GCA_041596165.1 Draconibacterium sp.
CTTTTTTTTATTTACATTGTAATCTAATTGTCAACTTGTCTTTATATAAATTCAATCTGTTTCTATTTTTTCTGAAGATTCATTTTTATTGGTGAGTACCAAAATCAATTCGCCAAGTATATCTTTCAATTTAAGCAGATCCTCAATTTTTATATTGTATGATACTAATTCATTGAATAATTTTTCTGGAATAGGAAGTGCCATAGCTTTTAATTGCTTTCCGTTTTCCGTTAATTGAACGATAACACTTCTTTCATCTTCAATGGAGCGATTACGTTTCAGAAGTTTCATTTTTTCCATGCGTTTAAGCAAAGGAGAAATGGTATTTGTGTTAAGAAGTAATTTCTCTGAAATATGATTTACAGTTAGTCCATCGTTTTCCCACAATACCATTAATACCAGATACTGAGGATAAGTTAGGCCCATTTCATCTAAGTACGGCTTGTATGCTTTAGTAATAAGACGGGAAGCCGAATAGACCGGAAAGCAAATCTGTTTACTTAATTGTAATTGGTTTTCGTCCATTATTTTATTGTTTTTGAAGTTTTCCATGATTTCCACGATCCTGCCGACCATACGGCCCAGGCGATAAGTACGGGTTGAAAAAACAGACGTCGTAGACGTGCCCCATCTGAATCTAATACTCCAAAAGCGTCTTTACTGTCCATGTATTGCGCAATATTTCCGGGAAATACTAATACAAAAAATAGTGCAAGTGCCCAACCGAATCTTGCACGTTGATTTTTCCAAAGCATCAGTCCCAAACCTAACCCAATTTCTACTATCCCCGATAATATTACTACAAGGTCTTTACTTAACGGAAGCCAATCGGGTACCTGTGCATGAAAATCTATTCTATTAAAAGTTAGATGACTGAACCCTGCATAAACCATAAATATGGCCAAAAGGATTCTGAAAATATTTTGTGTTAATGTTGTTTCTATTTGATTGTTCATACATTAAAATTTATAAGTCGTGTGCGTAAATGTCGAACACGATACAAATGTAGCTAGTTTTTATTATAATCCAAAAATTATCAGCAAATGTTAATTTAAAATGAAATACGATTTGATTTGGAAATGTTGGCCAGGGCAAACGAACACATGTTTCTCTGTATGATTTGTAGAAATGCATAAACATTGAAGTGCATATTCTCCCTGCCTTTCATTCATACAAAATAAAGGGTGTCCTCCAGCTGCGGACGGAGCTGTCTGATAAAACAAAACATGTGGATTATTTTTGTAACCCACACCCGGTTAAAATACTCCTTAAACGCAAACAGTAGATTTGGAAAATATCAAATGTGGTAAATTATGTATGTTCAATTTCTTACAGTTTCAGTTTTCTGCTATTAATCACCTGTCTGTTCAAATATCTCATTATTCATTAGTATCTGTGATTTCAAGGTTAAAAAACCCCAACTAATTGGGATTGTCAGCTCCTGCTGCTCCTGCTACTTTTGCCTTCATAAATCATTTACTAAAAATTGATATGAAAAATATTATCCTATTTACTGTTTTGATGCTGATTTCAGCAGTGTTTTTAAATGCCCAAACCGATAGTGTGCCCTCAAATCTCTATACCAACAGCGCCGAAAAAATGTTGCTGACAAGCGGAAATCTGAAGATTGGCGGTTATGGTGAAGTTCATTACAATCAACCGCTTTCGGCGGATGAAATGAAAAACGGAACTTTGGATGTGCACCGCTTTGTAATGATGATGGGATATCAGTTTAACGACAGACTTCAATTTGTTACCGAACTGGAATTTGAGCATGTAAAAGAGTTTTATGTTGAGCAGGCTTTTCTGCAATACAAACTCAATAATTATATAAACCTTCGTGGCGGTTTAATTTTAACACCCATGGGTATTATAAACGAATACCACGAGCCAACCACTTTTAACGGAGTTGAACGGCCTCAAATCGACAATAATATCACACCCACAACCTGGCGTGAAATTGGCGTGGGAATAACAGGCGTTATTCTACCGGTTTCATTGAAATACCAACTTTATGTGATGAATGGTTTTAACGGTTTCGATGGTTCTGCACATATTGGTGGTTCAAGCGGATTACGCAGCGGAAGACAGAAAGGAGCTGAATCTTATATAAGTTCACCAAATCTAAGTGGTAAAATTGAATATTTTGGGTTTCGCGGATTGAATATCGGACTTGCAGGTTATTTTGGAAATACACAGAGTACACTTTATAGCGGAATCGAAAAAAATGATAACGCGGCGATTGCAAAAGCAGATTCGTCGGTAGTTGGAATTTCCATGCTTGGTGTCGATGCCCGATATTCAATAAAAGGATTGAAATTAACCGGTCAGTTGTATTACACAAACTTGTCGAACACTGAACAATACAACGCATTTACTAAAAGTAAGGGGGGTGGTAATTTGGGAAGCTCAATGTTTGGTTATTATATTGATTTAGGGTATAATTTATTTCGAAATGCGAAAACCGAAATGCAGTTTATCCCTTTTTTACGCTACTCAAATTACGATACCCATTTTACAGTGGCTAATAATATCAGTGATAATCTGGCCTATCAGAAAAGTGTTTATACAACAGGAATTTCATTCTTCTTAACAAAGGGTGCTGTTGTTAAAGCCGATATGCAATTTGTTAAAAACGGTGCTGCCGATGAGTATGCAAAAACCTTTAATGCCGGGTTTGGAATCATGTTTTAATAAATATCAGTAATGATAAAAAACTTAATACTTGTTTTTGCTTTGATTGTTGGATTTTCTGCTTCCGGCAAAGGTGATATTGACTATCAAAACAAACGCTTAATTGGTAATTTAAAGAAAAATGGCATTTCTGATATTTCACAACTTAAGGAAATTAAATCGGGATTTAAAACTTCTCCAGAATTGCAGGGTAAGTTTTACAGTGTGTCGAAGGGTAGGGAAGCGAATCAGGTGAAATATGTTTATGTTGGCAGGGTAAACAGTTGCCGTACCGGTGGATGCAGTAGTAACACAAATACTTCGGCAAATCTCGAATCGGAATATTTCGATTATTTCATATTTTTTGATTCGGCAAAAACGGTACGGATGGTTGAAGTGTATAATTATCAGGCTACCCACGGCTATGAAATAACAGCAAAAGGCTGGCTGAAACAGTTTATAGGTTTCTCGGGGAAAGATACTTTGCTTGTGAACAAAAATATCGATGGGATTACGGGAGCAACCATTTCTGTTTTTGCCATTACTCAAGATGTGCAGGTTAAAACCCAACTTTTAAAATCGATGAATTAGGAAAAGCTAATTCATCGATTTATTCCCACAGATTACTCTGATTTACACAGAATTGAAATAAGTAATCCGGGCTTTTCCAGATAATCTGTGGTCGAATTAAAAATTTCTAATTGAAGATTTTTATTCCAAAGTAGAAATTACGTGGTTTTGCGGGACCATAAATATATCCGCTGTCACGGTATTTTCCCGAATCAAAATCATTTTGGTATTGATCGAAAATATTCCCTGCCCCTCCAAAAAATTCAATAGACGAATCCAGTCTCTTTGAAGATACCGTATATGAAATTTTAAGATTTGTTTCCATAAAATTGGGTGTTTCGAATAATTCATCCTGTTGAATAGTCCCAATATTTCCGGGAACACCGTAATGTGGGACAAGCATACTTCCGGTATAAATTCCTGACAATATGGTTTTAAATTTTTCGGTCGGAGTCCATGTCAAAGTGTAGTAGCCATATAAATTTGGGGTACGTAAAAATTCAGTTTCACCGGGCAATTCTTCTGACCACTGAACCGCGTTATCGTACAAACTCTTTTGAAGTGTTAATCCCGCCTCTGCCTGAAAAGTTCGGTTGTAATTCGACCGTAATTCAAGTGTCGAGCCCATTACATTGCTATTACCCCCATTTTGTTTTTGCATTATTGAATTGCCATCTTCATCGGTACCAATTTCCTGTAATACAAAAGCATCCTTCAAGTTCGTATAAAATCCTTCGAGAGTAAAACCAACAATATGTTTTTCTGTGGGTTTGTCCCAGTTGAGCGAGGCAGTCCAGCTTTGTGATCTTTCCTCCTTCAAATCATCAGATAGTTGAACGGTTTGAATTCCACCGCCGGCAAAAGCAATGTGCATATCAGCATCAAAAGCTTGCGGCGCACGGAATCCGGTTGACCATGAAACACGCAACTGGGCATTTGTGTTGGGTTTGAAAAGAAACGAAACACGGGGATTAAAAATCATGTTATCCACAAAATTGTGTTTATCTGCCCTTATTCCGGTAAGCAATGTGGTTTTTCCATTAATAGCCCAGTCGCTTTGAATAAAAGTCCCAAAATTTCGCGAATTCTGATCGGTTAAATAATTGTATGTTTTTATTTCATCATAAACGTCATCCACAACATACTCAGCCCCAAAGGTGAGCACATTTATTCCTTGAATAAAATCGGAAAGCGTGTGGTTTACCTGCGATCCAACCTGGAATGTGTAGTTTTTTGAGGTGCCATAAGGCGGGTTGCTGTTATATTCAGTTTTTCCAATTTCATCATCAGGAGAAATGCCAGTGAAATGTTTTCTGTCCGTATTCTGACCAGCGACATAAACTGCAAAAGTAGTTTGGTTGTCATTGCTTATTAGTTCATAATCAACACCACCCGTTAAAATATTGTGAGTCCTTTCTTCCGATTGTTCAGCAAGGTAAGATGGCTCTTTAATCATTTCTCCGCCATACCTGAATTCGTGCATACTTGAATAACTTGCTTCAATTTTCTGATTCTCGTCTAACTTAAAAAATGAATTAATTCCAAACGAATTGTTATATAATTCTGGAAGTTCTGAAAAATTATCACCGTTTTGGTCATACCAATCCCGTTTTTTATACGAAGTGTACAAAGCCATTCCTGCATTTCTTTTTTGTGAGAGTGCTGTTAATGTTCCGTTCACCGAAAAATCGTTGGTGTTTCCACCAATCAAGTTTTCATTTACGGAAACTTTATACGAGTTACGTTGCGGCATTTTTGTGATAATATTTACAGTTCCGCCAATGGCGCTGGAACCATATAATGCAGACGCTCCTCCCCGAACAATTTCAATGCGTTCGACCATTTCCGTTGGCATTTGTTCAAGCCCGTACAAACCTGTTAACGGACTGAAAACCGATCGGCTGTTAATTAATATCTGGCTGTAGGCACCGCCCAATCCATTCATTCGGAGTTGTGAATAATTACAAGTCTGGCAGTCGGTTTCCATGCGCAATCCCGGCTGAAAATTCAGTGACTCAGAAATTGTTTGGGCAGCCACATTTTCTATTGTTTTCGAATCCATAACACCTACAATAACAGCACTTTCTGTTTGGCGCTTAAATGTTTTTGTGCCGGTAATCACCACTTCGTCAACCCTTATAAACTCCTCTTCCAATTCAAATTTTACTTCTATGGTCTTGTCCGGTTCAAGCTTTACAACTTGTTTCTCGATTTTGTAACCTACCATTTTAGCAACAAGTGTATATTCTCCAACCGGTAAATCTATGAGCATGTAGTGGCCGGTTATGTCGGTTGTGGTACCATAGTTTGTGTTTTCAAGAAAGATGTTTACAAACGGAATGTGTTCCCCCTTTGATACAACGTGTCCGGTAATAACGGCATCATAATCTTTTTGTCCCTTTGAAATTGTTGAACTAAAAAGGAAATTAAATAATAAAATGAGTGCAATAAAATATTTCATTGTTGAATTTTTAGTTTTGAACATTAACATAGATTAAACGCTTTTGTTGATATTTTTTTTGTCTTTTAATTAGAGTATTTGTACAAAGAACGATATCGAAACAGGGAAAAAGTTTTTTTTTCAACTTTTATTTTTACAGCCATTCAACTATTTTATGTGATTTTTTGTTAACATATCAAAATAAGACAATCTGGTATTTTGTTGTATTCTATAAAATGACTTATTTTGCACCAAATCTGAAATTTTAAAAATAATTGAAAATGTTGGAAATAGGAAAATACGCAATGGTTACGTTGACATACAATTTGCATGTTGACGATGAAAATGGGGAAATGGTAGAGCAGGCAACGGAGACACAGCCATTGGAGTTTTTATATGGTGCTGGTGCAATGTTGCCAAAGTTTGAATCTCAACTTGCAGGTTTGCACGAAGGTGAACCATTTACTATAAAGTTGAGTAAAGATGATGCTTACGGCGATTTAAACGAAGATGCAGTTGTTGAGTTACCAAAACATGTTTTTTTGGTAGATGGAAAATTTGATGACGAATTGATTCAGGTTGGAAATACAGTTCCAATGATGAGCAGCAATGGTCAGCGTTTAAATGGTTTGGTATTGGAAATTAGTGATGAGGTTGTAAAAATGGACTTTAATCACCCGCTTGCTGGCGAAGATTTATTTTTTGCAGGTAAGGTAGTGGCTGTGCGTGAAGCATCCGAGGAGGAAGTTGCCCAAATTTTATCGGGTGGCGGCGGTTGCGGTTGCGGAAGCGGCGGCGGATGTGGTTCTGGCGGTTGCGGAGATGAAGAATCTTGCGGCACAGAGAATTCACAAGGCGGTTGCGGTTGTGGCTGCTAAAAGCTATTTTGATTATTAGTTCAATTTAATTATTTTAACCTCGTTTTCATAAGTTATTTTGGGAAACGAGGTTTTTTACATTTATGAATACATTTGGACACATATTTCGTTTAACCTCATTTGGTGAATCACATGGTCGGGGTATTGGTGGAATTATTGATGGTTGCCCGGCCGGACTTGAATTGGATATATCTCAGATTCAAAATGATTTGGCACGAAGAAAACCCGGGCAATCGAAAATTACAACTCAAAGACAAGAATCCGATCAGGTCGAATTTCTATCA
>JBFHJA010000248.1:0-6831 GCA_041596165.1 Draconibacterium sp.
TATTGGAAAATCGCTGGATCCTATTTACGGTTATGAATATATCGGTGTTGTTCAGGAAGATGATACAGAATATTTAGCCAATATAGGTGGCAAAGCCGGAGATGCAATGTTTAATGATATAAGTGGCCCGGATGGTGTGCCGGATGGAAAAATCACAGCAGACTACGATCGGAAAATATTGGGTTACAGTAAAGAGAATTTCAGACTTAGCCTTTCAAATACAGTTGAATATAAAAACTTTAGCTTTTATGTTATGATCTCCGGTATTTTCGGCGGTGGCAAAGACAATTATTACCTGGGTAGTAATCCGCGGTATAATTCCTTCAAAGACAGGTACGATACAAATGAAATCGATCACCCTTGGTGGACACCTGAAAACAAAAGCGAAAAATATTTGCGGGCAGATGCATATAGCAACCGTTACTTAGGCCTGCAATCGCGTGGTTTTGTGAAAATCCAGGATGTAAACTTATCTTATAATTTTCCAAAAGGAATCGGTAGCAGCATTGGCTTAAATTCTCTTGAGATTTATACAAGCATTAAAAACCTCTATACATTTACCAATTGGTTTGGTGGAGGAGATCCGGAAAGAGGAATTTCTGCAGATAGCGGCACTTATCCTGTTCCAAGGATCTATTCAATGGGATTAAAAGTAAGTTTCTAATACATAAAAAATAGGAAAAATGAAAATGAATAAAATTAAAATACAGGTTTTCACTCTATTAGTGTTATTATTAACTTCTATAGGGTGCAATGATGAAAAATTCTTAACCGAAGAGCCAAAAACGTTTTATACAACAGATAATATATTTTCATCAGAAACACAGCTCGACCAGGTGCTGATAACAATGTACAGTGCATTTCGCAGCTTAAGCCAAAACGCACAAATATTGGGCTTTGGAACCGATATTTTTGATGCACCTGAATTTCGCTCTTCAACAAGCTTTACCGATTATAGCAAGATTAATGCTGAAAGTGGGCAATTTAGAACCATTTACAACTTTTATTATCAGACCATTAAAAATGCCAATACAGTTCTTTCCCCTGATATTTTGGAAGGTGTATCTTTTGAATCTGAAGCCTCAGAAGCATATATTCTTGCACAGGCCAGGTTTTTTAGGGCTTATTGTCATGGAATGCTGGCTGAATTTTTTGGTGGAGTTCCAATTGTAACTGAATTGGCAAAAATACCCCGCTACGATTATGAAAGAGCTACTCGTGAAGCCACGTACCAGTTTGCCATTGATGAACTGGAAGCTATTGTCAACGATTTACCAGAAACTACAACTAAGGGAGGTCGATTGGTAAAAGGTGCTGCCCAACATTACCTGGCTGAATTTTACCTGGCTTTGGGCATCGAAACATCCAATACATCAGCATACGATCAAGCCATTAAATATGCATCCGATGTTATTGATGGTGGCACTTATTCGTTAATGACTGAGCGCTTTGGAACCCGCATGAACGAAGAAAACACAGTAACCGGTGGTGCCGATGTTTGGTGGGATTTATTCAGGCTTGGCAACCAAAACTATTCGGATGGGAATATGGAAAGCATCTGGACTTTTCAATTTGATTTTGATGCCTACCTGGCTGAAGATGGGGACTCGCGTTTGCAATATCCAAGATATTTTGGACCGGTTTACAGAGCAATTGAAGGATTCGGTGGGCCCGGTGATCCCAACGGTGGTGTTGGAGAAGACGCAGGTGGCAGGGGAGTTGCATTTTATGCACCCACTCCTTTAACTCAGTTTGCAATTTGGGACGAAAGTATATCGGCAGGCGACCAACGCAATGCAGAACATAACATTAGTCGTAAAATATTCTATAACCAGGTTGGAGATCCTCTTTATGGAACTCAGGTTCCTCAGGAGGTAATTGATGCAACCAATGTAGGTCGTGGATGGATTTTCCCTATCTTTTACAAGGTGAATACCGATATATATGAGGGGCTTGACCAGGGTGAAAACAGAAGTAATATGTTTCGCGATATATACGCCATACGTTTACCTGCAACAATTCTGCTAAGGGCAGAAGCATATCACCGAAAAGGTGAAAATCAAAAAGCAGCCGATGACATTAATAAAATCAGGGCACGCGCGCAATGTGATATTATGGCTACTGCAGGCGATATTGATGTCGATTATATTTTAGATGAAAGAGCAAGAGAACTTTTTGAGGAAGAAAACAGATGGGCCACCTTGTTAAGAATGGGAGGCACTGTTGCTGTTGACAGGATTCGTAAATATGCCTTGCTTCCACATGTTGCATTAACACTCACTTTCGATTACAATTTATGGCCAATACCACAAAGTGCAATCGACAGAAATAAAGATGTAAAAATGGCTCAAAACCCTGGCTGGGACAGATAGTATTACCAGTTAATTGATATTTGATATTACTATTATCTAAAATAAAATATATCCCTGCTCTTAAACTCAGATTTAACTGTACTTTAAGGGCAGGGATTTTTTTTAAAGTTTTAATTCAAATATTATAATGAAGAATCATATAGGACGACGAAAATTTATTCAATACTCAGCAGCCGGGATCGCAATGGCAGCTTCGGCCAACCAGGTAATTGGCGCAGAACATATTACCATGCAACAAGCATCTGGTAACGAGGAATTAAGTTTAACTACAGAAATTGATGTGCTGGTTGTTGGAGGAGGAACTGCCGGGACTATTGCCGCAATTCAGGCTGGCAGGGCAGGTGCACAAACATTTCTGATTGAACGTGGAGCTCAACTTGGAGGAACTACAACAACCGGCGGTGTTGCTTTCCCCGGTTTATTTCACGCATGGGGGAAACAGATAATTTCAGGTATTGGTTGGGAATTGGTAGTCGATTCTGTATTCCTGGATGGTGGTACTTTGCCCGATTTTTCAATGGAAATAAACAATACAACGGTTAGGCACTGGCGACATCAGGTACATGTTAACCAGTTTCTATATGCTATAATTGCTGAGGAAAAATGCGCGGAAGCAGGTGTTGAAATTGCTTACTATGAATCTCCTCAGAATATTATAAAAACAAAAGAGGGCTGGCAGGTCGATTGTGTAGGTTTTGGAACTCGTCGCCGGGTGTTGTGTAAGCAAATAATTGACTGTACTGGCGGAGCAGAAGTAGTTGGATTGCTAAATCTTCCAAGACTCAGGGAGGTAGAAACACAACCAGGTTCCATGCTGTTTCAGTTGGATAAAGAAAATAATCCTGGCCGCCACAACGGTACAGGAAACGGCACACTGAATGCCATTTATGTGCACGGAGCTAATTCGTCCAATTCGAGAACAGTAACAGCTGCTAATCTAACTGGGCGCAAGGCCATTCTTGAAAAAGTGCGAAACGAAAAAAAACGTTTGATGCATTTACAACCGGAAACGGCTTTCCGCGAAAGTTACCGCATTGAGGGCGAAACTATTATCACAGTAGATGACTATACTGCCGGAAGGATTTTTGAAGATGCAATTTGTTACGCTTTTTATCCGGTAGATTTACACACAAAAGATGGTGTAAAACCCGAGCCATTGGCAAAAGGAACGGTACCAACTGTTCCTTTGTCTGCTCTTGTGCCTAAAGGAAGCCAAAACATTCTTGTGGCTGGCAGATGTGTTTCCAGCGATCGTTTGGCAAACTCGGGACTTCGTGTTCAGGCCTCTTGTATGGCAATGGGGCAGGCAGCTGGTGTTGCAGCTGCCCTGGCCGTTCGAAAAAAAATAACACCAATGAAAGTATCCATCAATGAAATAAGGGAAATGCTGGTGAATAACGGAGCGATAGTTCCTGAAAAGTAATTGATCTAACCTTTTTCTAATTCACCTGATAATCATGAATATAACATCATTAATATGCTTGCTGACAATAGTTGCAGGTTCACGAATTGCACAAACTGCAAATCATTCAAATGCATTAAATGATTCCCAAAATAGAATGCTTGTAACGAAACATTAATGGAAATAATTAGAATATGAAAACAACAAATCAACGGAATTTAAGAAGTACAATCTTTTTAATATTGATACTTTTTACCTGCTTCAATGACAGTAAAGGGGTAAACAATTTTGCCGGTAGGCCAATAAAGGTCATAATCGATGCAGATTTAGATTCCGATGTAGACGATGTTGGCGCTCTCGCCATGTTATTGAACCTTAACAAGGTTGGAGAAATTGATTTGATTGGCGTAATTGTTACAAGTGACGATCCTTATGCTCCGATTTGTGCGGCGGCTTTGAACACGTTTTATGGTTTCCCCGAAATACCTGTAGGTTTTTTACAAGATCAACCCGTACTAACCAACCATTCCCGCTATACTAAAGATATAGCAAACGGATATCCATCTAAAATAAAATCCTGGGAACATGCAGAAGAAGCTGTTCAACTATACCGTAAATTACTGTCCCAAAGTTCAAAAGAATCGGTTATAATTGTTACGATTGGGCATTTAAGCAGTTTGCAAAGGTTGTTGCAGTCGGAACCAGACCATTTATCACCGCTTAATGGAAGCCAACTTGTGATGGAAAAAGTTAAAAAATGGATATGTATGGGTGGACAGTTTCCTGAAGGTAAAGAGGCTAACTTTTATCGGCCAGATCCCCAATCAACAGTCTATTGTGTAAATAATTTCGAAAAAGAAGTAGTTTTTTGCGGATGGGAGGCCGGAAATCTGGTAATTACCGGCGGGGAATGGTTAAAAGATAAACTTGAACCTGACCATCCTGTTTACCGTGCATATGAGTTGTATAATAATTTTAAAGGTCGGCAAAGCTGGGATCAGTTAGCTGTTTTGCAGTTAATTAAATCAACCAAACATTACTTTTCTTCTGTTAGAGGAAATTGTATTGTACATTCCGACGGGAGCAATAGTTGGATGAATGATAAAACCGGAAAACACAGTTATATAATTATAAAACCTTCGGTAGAAACTAAAAGTATCAGTAATTATATTGACAGTGTAATGTTCGGGGAAATGAAACCAAATTAATGGAAGTTGCATAAACATAAATAATGATAAAAAACTACTCGTTAATGATTTAACAGAACGCAAATTACAAACTTATAAAATGAAGAATTTCAAAGAAAAGGATAAAAGGGGCATTCTTTTTAAAACGATTTGATCAACAACCACAAATATAAAAATGTGCCCCAATTAAGGGACTGGATTAATTATTCGACATAAAGTAATTCGAATTTTAACCTAAAAATTATGCTTATAAAACTTCATTTAGTTGTTGTGTCTTTGCTGTGTTTATTATTCAGTTGTAAATCACAGCAAAACTATAATTCAGAAACAAACCTGGAACAATCGTTTACCACTCCTGCCGATTCGGTAAAACCCTGGGTTTTCTGGTTTTGGATAAACGGCAATATTAGTCATAAAGGCATTACAGAAGACCTTGAAGCCATGAAAGAAGTTGGAATCAACGGTGTAGTATGGATGGAAGTAAGCGGGCCCTGGTGGGCGCCACAAGGCAATGTTGAAGCAGGAACGAAAGAATGGCACGAAGCAATACAATGGGCCATTACAGAAGCAGACAGGCTGGATATGGAATTTGCCATGAGCATAGATTTTGGATATGGAAGTGGAGGCCCTCATATCACCCCCGACATTTCAATGCAGAAACTGGTTTGGAGCGATACAAAAGTACAAGGAGGCAAAAGGTTAATCCTTAAAATGGAAAAACCGGAAATTGATAAAACACTCGAACCCCTTTGGTTACGTCCCGGCGAGGTGATGAATCCTAAAGTAACAAAGGCCGTTGATGAAACAGACTCTTACCGGGATATATCTGTATTTGCGATTCCTACGGCTAAACTCAAAAAATCCACCATCATTCCCGAAAATAGAAAAGAGGAGATAGCAAAAAAATTGATTAATATACCTGTACTTCAAGGTGTAGCAGATGATCCTTTAATGGCCTTCGACGGGCGTGGCTGGAAAACACAACTACCCCAGCTTGACTTTAATGCTGACTTGTCGGCATTGCAAGCAGATGAGATAATCCATTTATCGGAGCAAATGAATGCAAACGGAAAACTGATATGGGATGCTCCTGAAGGAGAATGGACCATAATCCGGTTGGGCTATGCAAGCAATTACCATATCACAAGGCCATCTCCTTATCTTGCCGTTGGGTTAGAATGCGACAGGCTGCACCCGAGGGGTATCAATACACATTTCGAGCATCGGTTAAAACCAATCATCGAAGCTGCAGGGGAAAAGGCCGGAAGGACATTAAAGTACATACATATTGATAGCTGGGAGGCTCACGGACAAAACTGGACATTGGGTTTTGCAAAAGAATTTAAGAATCGAAGAGGCTACGATATTGGACCTTGGTTGCCCGTGCTCACAGGCTATGCTGTTGATAACATACAAATGACAGAGCGTTTTTTGTGGGATTTGCGCAAAACAGTGAGTGAAGTTACATTGGACAATTATATCATCAGGCTCAAAGAATTAATTGCTCCTTACGGCATGAAAAATTCCAATGAGCCTTATGGCAGGTTATGTATAAACAGCTTCGATTATGCAGCAAACAGCGATTTAATCATTGGAGAATTTTGGACAGAAAGGGAAATAATAGACAAATTCCCCACCTTTCAGGACTACTGGTATCATTCGATGAAAGGGTTGGCTTCGGTGGCCAATACATACGGTAAAACCCGGGTTGGCGCAGAAGCTTTCACAGGCTCAAGGGGCTGGGTCGACCACCCCTACCTGATAAAAAGCATGGGGGACGAAGCATTCTGTCAGGGAATTAACCACTTTATATATCATTTGTATGCGCATCAGGCTTATAACAATATGAAGCCGGGTCTGACACATCGCA
>JBFHJA010000249.1:0-6804 GCA_041596165.1 Draconibacterium sp.
AACGATAATAGCTTTTACTTTTGCTGCAACGTCAGACATAATTGTAATTTTTAATTAATACTTAAATTTGTTTTCAAATAATTCGGTGCAAAGTAATACATTTACGATGTATATCTCAAAGAAAAAAAATAAAAAAGATAATAAGCTACTATCAACCATAAGATTCAAACCGTTAGATTTGAACATATTATTCAATTATTCCAGTTGTTAATTTATTGTTAAAATGAAAGTTAAAAGAATAACGTTATTTGCTTCAGGATCGGGTACTAATGTACAAAATATCATTGATTACTTTTCAGATAATCAGGGAGTTGTGGTTGATTCTGTTGTGTCAAACAACCCAAATGCCTTTGTTTTGGAGCGGGTTAAGAGTTTGGGTGTAGAAACGTTTGTTTTTACAAAAGATGAGTTTCAGCATACTTCAAAAGTGGTTGAAAAACTCAAAAAACGCGATATTGACCTTATTGTTCTCGCCGGTTTTTTATGGCTTATTCCAATTAATTTGATTCATAACTTCCCTATTATCAATATTCATCCGGCACTTTTGCCCAAATATGGAGGGAAAGGAATGTACGGATTAAAAGTTCATCAGGCTGTTATTGACAATCATGAAAAAGAATCTGGTATTACCATACATTTTGTAAATGAGAATTATGATGAGGGCAAAATCATTTTTCAGGCGAAATGTGAAGTTTTAACCACAGATTGTGCAGAAGATGTTGCTTCAAAAGTACATCAATTGGAGTATAAATATTTTCCTGAAATAATTGAAAAAGTTGTATTGGGGACAAGTTAAAACTCTAAATGAACAATAAGTGCCTTTTATTTTGAATTAATTTTTATTGATTCCGGTCGTTTTTATTGATTCGCTGGTTAATAAAGATTACAATTTAACATTTGGTGTTAAATAATGTTAAGCCTTGAAATCATGGCATTTCAATAAAATTATCTTTGCGGCATGAGTCGAAAAATGCTTATCACATTAATAATTCTGTTGGTTTTTGTTCTTAGCGGTTTGATATTGGTTCAAACCAAGATGATAAAAACGGCATCTGATATCAGGGAGGAGCAATTTAACCAGAGAGTGCGAAATGTATTATATGATGTTTCTGCTTTTTTGGATCAGAATGAAACAAATATAGCACGAAACAGTGCCCGGTCAAATCAATTACCTGGACCTGGTTTATCGTCCGAAAAATTTAATATTTTCCCAAACAACGGTAAAAATAGTATTTCGCTTAGTATTAGTTCGCAATATTCTCAGAATGGAATAATGCGGGAGTATCAGGGTGAAATTCAATTTAGCGTGCCAGATACATCAAATACAAATGCAGATGGATTACAAGTGCAAAATGGAGTGTTGCTCGGAATTGAAAGTTTGGTAGAATATCGGAAAAACCAGGAACAGAGGAGAAAACAATGGTTAAATGATATTAACTGGTATCAGAATTATAAAATATTTTTGGAAGAGAGACCAATTCGTGAAAGAATTGATTCAGTGTTTTTGAAAGAAGTTCTTGCTTATACATTTGGCGAAAGCGGAATTGAGCTTGATTATAAATATGCAATCAAAAACTCAAACCTTGGCAAGGACAAAATGGTAATGGGCGATGCCGATTTTAATCCGGGAAGAAGAAAAGTATATAATCAGCCACTTTTTCAAAAAGATCAAAACGGGGCAAAACCAAATTATCTTTATGTATATTTTCCAAAAAGGTCGGGTTATCTTCTGCGTGAAACTGGTTTTACAGTTATTCCAACAGTTATTTTAACAGCCTTTTTAATTGCAATTTTTGTTTATACGATTATGGTCATTTTTAAGCAGAAGAAATTATCGATGATTAAAAATGATTTTATAAATAATATGACTCATGAGCTGAAAACGCCAATTTCAACAATATCATTGGCCAGCCAAATGTTGGAAGACGGCAGTATAACAAACACCCCGCAAACCATTGAGCATATTTCGAGGGTCATTAATCAGGAAAGTAAACGTCTTAGCTATCAGGTTGAAAAAGTGCTGCAAATGGCGGTTTTTAACGAAGGTAAACTGAAATTCAAATTTAAAGAGTTTGATGTTAATAAAATGATTGATACAGTTGCAGCAAATTTTGAATTACGGGTTAAAAATAAAAACGGAAATTTAATCACACAAAAACTTGCGGAAAATCCAATTGTAAATGGAGATGAAGTACACATTACGAATGTAATATTTAATCTGCTCGATAATGCCGTAAAATACAGTAACGATTCACCTGAAATAAAAATAACAACAGAAAACAGAAAAGGAGAATTGGCCATTTCGGTGCAGGATAAAGGAATTGGGATTTCAAAAGAGCATCATGCTCAAATTTTTGACAAGTTTTATCGAGTGCCAACTGGTAACGTTCATAATGTGAAAGGGTTCGGCCTTGGACTAAGTTATGTTAGAAAAATTATAGACTCGCATAACGCAAAAATAAAAGTAGAAAGTGTTGTAAATAAAGGAACAAAATTTACTATTTTATTCCCACAAATAAATAATTAACCATGGAGCAAAAAACAAAATTATTACTGGCAGAAGACGATGAGAATTTAGGATTATTGTTAAAAGAGTATTTGGTGGCAAAAGGTTACGATGCCAATTTATATCCGGATGGAGAAGCAGCATACAAAGGTTTTATGCGCGAACATTATGATATTTGCATACTCGACATCATGATGCCTAAAAAAGATGGATTTACTCTTGCAAAAGACATTAGGGTAGTAAATCCAGATATCCCGGTTATATTTCTTACTGCTAAAAACATGAAAGAAGATGTTTTGGAAGGCTTTAAATTGGGAGCAGATGACTATATTACCAAACCATTTAGCATGGAAGAGCTGATCATGAGGATTGAAGCAATTCTAAGGCGTACCTCGCAGGAAAATCAAGCGAATTCACAACCTGTTTTCACACTTGGGGTTTACACCTTTGATACAAGGAAACAAACTTTGGCGCAAGGAGATGAGATTGTGAAACTTACAACTAAGGAATCGGATTTGCTGAAGTTGCTGTGCCAAAATGCCAACAAAATACTGGAAAGAAATTACGCGTTGCGATCAATTTGGATTGATGACAATTATTTTAACGCCCGGAGTATGGATGTTTATATCACAAAACTTCGTAAGCATTTAAAAGATGAACCAACAGTTGAAATTATAAACGTTCACGGGAAGGGTTATAAACTTATAATGTAATTTTTGAGTAGGGTGCTAAATTTTTTATAATTGGTTTGGGTGTCGAATTTGACCGGATCCAATTCTTTTGCACAAAAAAAGCGGGAATCTTTTCAGTTTTGAAGAGATTCCCGCTTCTTGTTAAATTTCAAACTAATCAAGTTTCAATACTGCCAAAAATGCTTTCTGCGGAACTTCAACATTCCCGATTTGTTTCATCCGTTTTTTCCCTTTTTTCTGTTTTTCAAGTAATTTACGTTTACGTGTAATATCACCTCCATAACATTTTGCGGTTACATCTTTTCTGACAGCCTTCACCGTTTCGCGGGCAATAATTTTAGCGCCAATTGCAGCCTGAATTGCAATGTCAAATTGTTGGCGTGGAATGAGCTCTTTAAGTTTTTCGCACATTTTCCTTCCAAAATTATAGGCATTGTCGAAATGTATCAAAGTTGAAAGTGCATCAACCATTTCTCCATTTAAAAGAATGTCTAACCGAACTAATCTTGCCGGTTTGTAGCCACTTATATGATAATCGAAAGAAGCATAACCACGGGAGATACTTTTAAGTTTATCGTAAAAATCGAAAACAATTTCACCAAGTGGTAGGTTGAAAACCAATTCAGCGCGTTCCGCTGTAAGATAATGCTGGTTTACAAGTGTACCTCTTTTATCGAGACACAAACCCATTATTTGACCAATATATTCCGATGCAGTAATAATATTAGCACGAATGTAAGGTTCATCAATTTCATCAATTGTGGTCGACGCGGGCATTCCTGAGGGATTGTAAACAGTCACAGTTGATCCGTCAGTTAAATGTGCTAAATATGAAACGTTTGGAACAGTGGTTATTACATTCATGTCGAATTCGCGATCCAGCCGTTCCTGAATGATTTCCATGTGCAACAATCCAAGGAATCCGCAACGAAATCCAAATCCTAACGCTGCCGATGATTCAGGTTCAAAAGTCAGAGAAGCATCATTTAACTGGAGCTTGTCCATTGCGTTTCGCAAATCTTCATAATCCTCGGCATCTATCGGATAAATTCCTGCAAACACCATAGGTTTAACCTCTTCAAAACCTTCAATCCGACTTGAACACGGATTTTTTACATGAGTTATTGTATCGCCAACTTTTACTTCCTTAGCTGTTTTTATTCCGGAAATAATATATCCAACATCGCCTGTTGACAAAGAATCACGGGGCGATAAACCTAATTTTAAAACTCCAACTTCATCGGCAAAATACTCTTTTTTTGTTGCCATAAATTTCACCAAATCCTTCTTTTTTATTTGCCCGTTTACAATTTTGAAGTAAGCAATAATTCCCCTGAAAGAATTAAAAACGGAATCGAAAATAAGCGCTTGAAGTGGTGCCTCCGGGTCGCCATTGGGCGCTGGTACCTTTTTGATGATATGATCAAGGATGGTTTCAATACCCATTCCGGTTTTTCCGCTGGCATGGATAATATCTGCATGGTCGCAACCTACAAGGTCGATAATTTGCTCTTCAACAACTTCTGGCATGGCATTTTCCAAATCCATTTTATTCAGCACCGGAATAATTTCAAGGTTATTCTCTATTGCGAGGTACAGATTCGAAATGGTTTGAGCTTGAATTCCCTGTGTTGCGTCAATAATCAGAAGCGCGCCTTCGCATGCTGCAATTGAGCGAGAAACTTCGTATGAAAAATCTACGTGTCCGGGCGTATCGATTAAATTTAACTTATACTGTGTTCCCTCGTGCTCGTAATCCATTTGAATGGCATGACTTTTTATTGTAATCCCACGTTCCTGCTCAAGATCCATATTATCAAGTACTTGTGCATGCATGTCCCTCTCGCCGATTGTGTGTGTAAATTCAAGCAGACGGTCGGCCAAAGTACTTTTCCCGTGGTCGATGTGAGCGATGATGCAAAAGTTGCGAATTTTATTCATTGAATTATTGTTAATATTTTGTCTGTTTTACTGTTCCCCGAATTTTTGGCAAATATATCTATTTTTTAAGATATTGAATTTTGTTGTAATTCTGATCAGTTTGTGAATTTTTGTTAAAAGAAAGTGTTATTTTTTGTTTTGGCATGTTGTTTGTGTTTTAGTTATTAGATTTTTTACAGAAATAATTTAAACAATTATCGTAAAAACAAGAATGACACTTCGCAGCATCAGGCTGCATTTTTCATAAGTTTGGTTTAGTTAGGTTAAGTTTGAATCCCGGGGTATTGACCCCGGGATTTTTCATTTAATTTAAATGACACTGGACTAACCTGCTTTTTCAATCCTTATTCTTAAAAAGTTGTATCTTCATGCGTTCAAACTAAAATCTAAGTTATGCAGAAGATAATTGTATTTTCTCTTGTTATTTTGATAGGAGTCCTAAATCTGAACGCCCAAACAAAATCCACCCAAAAATCGCAGTCCTTAACCGAGGCAAATCCCGAATCTGCAGGTATTTCACCTGAACGTCTGGCACGAATCGATAAAATGTGTGAAGAGGCAATTACAAATGGAAATCTCCCCGGAATTGTTTCGCTTGTCGCCCGAAACGGAAAAATTGTGCATTGGAAAGCGTACGGAATGGCAAATAATACAGAAGGCAAACAAATGAAGCGCGATGATATTTTTCGAATCGCCTCGCAAACAAAAGCAGTTACCGCAACTGCCGTGATGATGCTTTGGGAAGAGGGAAAATTCAGATTGGACGATCCAATTTCGAAGTACATTCCAGAATTTAAAAACGCTCAGGTTTTGAATACTTTTCGATACAACGACACTACCTGGACAGGAACACCAGTTAAAAATGAAATAACAATCCGGCATTTATTAACACACACTTCAGGTATTGGTTACGGTTTTATTGATGGGGATGAACGTATGAAAATGATTTATAACAAAGCAGGAATTGTAGATGCCTGGACAACCACTAATTTAACCATTGCGGAGAATATAAAGAAATTGGCAAAGTTGCCATTGCATCATCATCCAGGTGAAAAATATACTTACGGTGAAGGATTGGATGTACTTGGTTATTTTATAGAAATTGTTTCAGGAATGCCTTTTGATGAATTTTTGAAAACCCGAATTTTCGACCCGCTGGGAATGGACGATACTCGTTTTTATCAGCCCGATTCTAAAGCAACCCGTTTGGTTTCGGTTCAACACAAAGTAGATGGCAAGTGGGAAAAATACCCGGAAACTTTATACGATATCGATTACCCTGTTAAAGGAGCAAAAACATTTTTTGCTGGTGGAGCAGGACTCACAAGCACCGTAAAAGACTATGCAACTTTCCTTCAAATGTACCTTAATGATGGCGAATATAATGGAGTTCGCTTGCTGAGCCGAACAACCATTCAAAGTATCATGGGTAATCAAACGGGTACTTTGTTCGGGGGACAGGAAAGATTCTACGGACTGGCTTTTGGTGTGCTTACCTCCGTAGGACAGGACAAGGGAGGGCAAGGTAGCATCGGAACTTTCGATTGGGGTGGATATTTTAACACACAATATTTTGCTGACCCTAAGGAAAATGTCATAGGAATTATTTTCAAACAAACACAGGGACCGGTTAACGACGATACAGGTTGGAAATTCAGACAATTG
>JBFHJA010000250.1:0-6778 GCA_041596165.1 Draconibacterium sp.
CCGGTAACAACCTTAGTTAAACTGTCAAATTAATAATCATACAGCGGACACTACATTCAACTTACTTTAACTCCAGATTCTGAACATCGGTATATTCTTTTCCCCTGATTTGCTCAAAAGATTGAATCATTTCCTGAAGTTTTTCTTTGTTTTCGTTTGCAAGATTTTTCTGTTGACCAATGTCGTCTTTTAAATTATAGAGTTGCCAGTTGATTTCGTTGCCCAATTCTATGTTTACCTGTTCATTTATTGCCGCTCCTTTGTACGGAGGAATGAGTATCCAGTCGCCTTTGCGCATGGCAGTGCGGCTTGTCGCTTCGAGGACTAATTCTTCGCGTCCGGTATTACTTTCTCCCAAAAATACATTCATCAAATCCTGACTGTCCTGTGTTGTATCTGCGCTGTTAACCAGCTCAGCAAGAGAAGCCAGTAAATCAACCTGACATACTAAAGCATCAGAAACTGCAGGTTGTATTTTTCCTTTCCAGTAAGTGATGAACGGAACCCGGGTTCCTGCATCAAACAAACTGTATTTTCCTCCGCGCAGGTTTCCTGCAGGTTTGTGGGTTCCTATTTTTTCCACAGCATCATCATAATACCCGTCATTTAACACCGGGCCGTTATCGCTTGAGAAAATAATCAATGTATTTTCAAGCAAACCTTCTTCTTCCAATGTTTTTACGAATTCACCCAAACACCAATCGGCTTCAACAATTGCATCGCCACGAGGTCCCATTCCCGACATCCCTTCAAAACGTGGATTTGGAGTGCGTGGTACATGTGGTTGCTGCATGGTATAAAGCAGGAAAAATGGCTCATTTTTATGTGCTTGTACATATTCACGGGCTTTCGCAAGAAAGTGGTCAGCCATATCAATATCCGACCATTTTGCTTTTTCGCCACCTTTCATAAAACCAATTCGCGGAATGCCGTTAACAATGCTGTTGTTATGACCGTGGTGCCATTTCATCGTTGTTAATTCCGGATTTTCCAAACCAGTTGGTTCACCTTCGAAATTTTTATCGTAATCAACCAAAATTGGATCACTCGGATCTAAGCCAACAACATCACCGTTATCAATATAAACAGTTGGAACACGGTCCTGTGTAGCCGCCAGAATGTAGGAATAATCGAACCCTACTTCATTTGGACCGGGTGTAATATGCTGATTCCAATCGGAGTTCCCGCTTCCTAAACCGAGGTGCCATTTCCCAACAATTCCAGTGTAGTAGCCTTTTCCTTTTAACATTTTGGGAATGGTTAACTGGTCGGTTCCTATTAAAAGAGGTGCAGTTCCGGGGAGTATTTTTGCATCTTTCTCGCGCCAAGGATAAACACCTGTCAACAAACCATAACGACTAGGGGTACAAGTTGCCGAAGTTGCATAACCATCAGTAAACATTACACCACCATGAGCCAGATTGTCGAAATTTGGTGTTTTAATTTCTGTTGCACCATAGGCTCCAACATCGCCATAACCTAAATCATCAAGATAAACAATTACGATATTGGGTAATTTTGTTTCAGTTTTTTGTGGTGTCTTATTCTGGCAAGCTGTAAATAAAAAAGCAGCCCATATTAAAGCTATTCCGATGATTTTCATTTTTTAAATTTTTGGTTAAATGTTATTTTCTTATTCCACCTGGTTTAAGCGCAGGTTGTAAATTACATGCTAAAAATAATCAATTTTTGTTTTACAATCTGGATAATTGGAATCTTGCCAGAATGTAGCTCAATTCTATTCAAAATTAATTTAATCACTTTTCTAAAATATTTATTGACATGAACATCCACGTATTTTTAGAATTCCTTAAAACCTTATTATTTAAAATAGATTTCTATTTCTTTTATTTTTCCAGAATCCCGGATCAGCAGCAAATCTGCCATGTTTACACACTGTATTTTATTGCACAAACATTGGTCTTTCCTTTTGATTTGGCTTAATCACTATCAGAATATCCCGGAAATTGCCGACCGTAAATTTCCAATACGAAAGTTGGCGTAAATTGATATTACATTGGGTTGGGGAGTTGGTTTATCTGTATGTCACTAATCATCTATTAATCAGAAGACAATAAAAAAGGAGAAGTTAAAACTTCTCCTTGATTTGGTGACCCAGCTGGGGCTCGAACCCAGGACCCCATCCTTAAAAGGGATGTGCTCTACCTGCTGAGCTACTGAGTCATCCTTGTTGTGCCATTGTTTCTCAAAGGCGGGTGCAAAAGTAGTATTTATTTTTTTTTACACAAACCCAAATCGTTTTTTTTCAAAAAAAATATCAATTTTAAAAATTCAACTATCTATTTGTGCAAAAATGGCATTTAAAGATTACTTCAATCCTTTCGGCTATTAAAATTTAATCATTAGTTTTGGCACAATCAAATCACCGTAATTTTTATGATCGAAACAATTAAACCTTATTTCTATGTTAACTTTTGAAGGATATATAGTTATTGGGGTAATTGTTTTTATGATTATTTCCTTGTACAAAGAAGTAATGCGGCCGGGTTTAATCCTGTTTTCTGCAACAACATTTCTATTGGCTATTGGAATAATTAATGATAAAGATGCCTTGGCAGGATTCGCCAATGAAGGAATGATTACTGTGGGAATCCTTTTTATAGTAAGTGAAGGTGTCAGGCAATCAGGCATTTTAAACAGACTGGCGCAGTCGTATCTACCCCGGAAAAGAGGGAAAATGGTTTTTCTGCTTCCACGGATTATGCTACCTGTTTCATTTATTTCAGCATTTCTGAATAACACACCGGTTGTAATAATTTTTGCCCCAATCATAAAAAACTGGACTGAAAAACTCAATCTTTCATCACAAAAATTTCTAATCCCTTTGTCGTATGCCACTATCATGGGGGGAATGTGTACCCTTATCGGTACTTCTACCAACCTTGTTGTTCATGGTTTGATAATCGACAATGGCTACAGGGGATTTAACATGTTTGAGCTCGGAAAAATTGGGATTGTTGTTACTGCCGTTGGAACGTTATATATTTCAATTGCAGGCAACCTGCTTTTACCTGGAAAAAAAATTATTTTCAATGCAAAAAGCAGAACTGAATACAAAGATTATTCATACGATATTGTTATTCCCGAAAGCAGTAATTTAATTGGTCTTGAAGTAAAAAACGGCAGACTAAAAGAGTTGAACAGTTTATTTGTGAGGAGCATTGAACGGAATGGCAATATTATTGAAACTCAAAAAGGAACCTTTACATTATTGGTTAACGACCAGTTGCACGTTGAAGGAAAATCGGATCGTTTGAATTACATTCTGGCCAATGAGAATATTAAACTGAATGGAATTGAGCTGGTCAAAAACTTCCCAAAAAACGAACTAAAACAATATGAAGCAGTAATTTCACCCCGTTTCCCTGGTGTTGGTAAAACACTCTCTGAATACAATATTTTCGAACACTACCAGGCTGTAGTACTTGCCATTCACCGAAACGGCGAACGGATTACAACAAACCTTGGAAACCTTGAATTAAAAGAAGGCGACAATTTAATTTTACTTACTACAGAGAAATTCATTCAATCATGGGGCGATTCAAAAATATTTTACCTCACTTCGTACATTCGCGATTATAAAACTACCGGAACTTTCTGGAAGAAATGGATGGCGTTCATTATTTTACTGATTATGGTTACAGGTGCCACATTGGGCCAGTTTTTCACATCACCTAAAGGTATTACGTTTGACATGTTTTATTTTTCGGCAGTTGCCGCTGTTTTACTGGTTTGGTTTAAAATTATGCCTCATCAAAAATACACAAAAGCAATAAGCTGGGATGTGCTTATAACCATTGCATTTTCATTTGCTTTAAGCAAAGCCTTACAAAATTCGGGTGCTGCCGATGCAATTGCACATGCTACAATTAATATCGGGAAAGGACTGGGACCAGTTGGAGTATTAGCTGCAATCTATATTATTACGTCCATCTTCACCGAGATAATTACAAATAATGCTGCTGCTGCAATTGTATTTCCAATTGCACTTTCGGCTGCAACTCAGTTAAATGTTGATCCAAAACCATTTTTTGTAGCAATTGCTATTGCTGCCTCTGCCAGTTTTGCAACGCCAATAGGGTATCAAACTAATTTACTTGTTCAGGCAATTGGCAATTACAAATTCAAAGATTACCTGAAAATCGGGATACCTTTGAACATCATTGTATTTATAATTTCGTTATTTCTTATTCCTTTGTTTTATAGTTTTTAAATTTTCATCAAGTATAACTCCAATCCAATAAACCCTTATTAATTTATAAAATGGTAGCGCAAAAAAACCTATATTTGCGCACTTTAAAATATATAAAGATTTAATAATCTATTGAAAATCAAATGATGGAATATAGTTTAACTAATTTGCGTGAACTTGAAGCTGAGGCAATACACATAATTCGTGAAGTTGCCGCTGAATTTGAAAATCCTGTAATGCTTTATTCCATAGGTAAAGATTCATCGGTGATGGTGCGCCTTGCAGAAAAAGCATTTTACCCGGGCAAAGTTCCTTTTCCATTAATGCATATCGACTCGAAATGGAAATTTAAGGAAATGGTCGAATTCCGTGACAAGTATGCTAAAGAAAATGGATGGGATCTTATTGTTCATTATAACAAAGAAGGTTTTGAAAGCGGGATGGGACCGTTTACACATGGGAGCAAAGTACATACAGATGTGATGAAAACTCAGGCTTTACTTGCCGGATTGAGCCATTACAAGTTTGACGCTGCTTTTGGTGGTGCCCGTCGCGATGAAGAAAAATCACGTGCAAAAGAACGTATCTTCTCGTTTCGCGATAAATTTCACCAGTGGGATCCCAAAAACCAACGACCTGAATTATGGAATATTTATAATGCCCGTGTTCAGAAAGGTGAATCAATCCGTGTTTTTCCTATTTCAAACTGGACTGAACTGGATATCTGGCAATACATTCGCTTGGAAAACATCCCAATCGTTCCGCTTTATTATGCAAAAGAACGCCCGGTAGTTAATGTTGATGGAAACCTAATTATGGTTGACGACGACAGGATGCCAAAAGAAATGGCAGAAAAAGCAGAAATGAAAAAAGTAAGATTCCGTACTCTGGGTTGTTATCCACTCACAGGTGCAATTGAATCGAATGCTGAAACAATTGAGGAAATTGTGGAAGAAATGATGACAGTTACAGTTTCAGAACGCACAACCCGTGTTATTGACTTCGACCAGGAAGGAAGTATGGAACAGAAAAAAAGGGAAGGGTATTTTTAAAGTAGCCTCCTATAACTCTCCCAAGGGGGGGGGGACTAAGATTCAATCCAGTTAATAAATTCAATCTCGAAATTATGTCAGTTTCAAAAAATAATCAACAAAATATTAAACCAGATAACAATATTTCAGTAAACGATCATTCCCCTCACGGGGAAAATGAAAGGGGCTCCGCTCTCGATATAAAAGCATTCCTCGACCAGGATCAGAAAAAGGACTTACTTCGTTTATTGACCTGCGGTTCGGTTGATGATGGAAAATCAACTTTGATCGGAAGATTGATGTTTGACAGCAAAATGTTATACGAAGACCAGCTTTCAGCATTGGAACGCGACAGCAAGCGGATTGGTCACGCTGGTGAAGACATTGATTATGCGCTGTTATTGGATGGCTTGAAAGCCGAACGCGAGCAGGGGATTACAATTGATGTAGCCTACCGTTATTTTTCAACTGCCAAACGGAAATTTATTATTGCCGATACACCGGGACACGAACAATATACCCGGAATATGGTTACGGGTGCTTCAACTGCCAATCTTGCAATTGTTTTAATTGATGCCCGTTACGGGGTAATAACTCAAACTCGTCGGCACACATTTTTGGTATCCTTATTGGGAATAAAACACGTTGTTGTGGCCATCAATAAAATGGATTTGATGGATTTCAGCCAGGAAGTTTATGATAAAATCAAAGCTGACTACGATTCATTTGTAACACAATTGGATATTCCCGATGTAACTTTTATTCCTATTTCGGCATTAAAAGGTGACAATGTAGTCGATCGCTCCGAAAGAATGCCCTGGTACAAAGGACAATCACTGCTTCAATTTCTTGAAAACATACGAATTACAAGCGATCGGAATTTTACTGATTTGCGTTATCCTGTTCAATTTGTGCTTCGTCCGGATATCGAATTCCGTGGTTTTTCAGCGGCAGTAGCATCAGGAATCATTTCAAAAGGAGATGAAATACTGGTTCTTCCCTCATTAAAAACTTCGAAAGTAAAATCTATCGTAACCTACGACAAAGAGTTGGATTATGCATTTCCGCCACAATCAGTTACAGTTACTTTAGAAGATGAAATAGACATTTCGCGTGGAGATATGCTTGTGCACCCCGACAACCAACCCCGCATGGAACGCCAGTTTGAGGCAATGTTGGTTTGGATGGATGTTACGCCAATGAACCTTACAACTCAGTTTTATATCAAACACACAACCAATACAACAAAAGCCCGGATAGATCAGGTTAAATATAGAGTTGATGTAAATTCACTTGAAAAACAGCAAATTGGGCATCTCAACCTCAACGAAATTGGTCGGGTTATCATAACCACATCAAAACCGTTATTTTTCGATCCATACAAAAATAACAGGCAAACCGGCTCATTCATTCTAATCGACCCGATTACCCACAATACATGTGCAGTTGGGATGATTATCGATAAGTTGGATGGGAAAAGCCTAACTTCGAGGATTACTGACGTTGACAAAGAAAAAATTGCCCTTGGAAAATC
>JBFHJA010000251.1:0-6763 GCA_041596165.1 Draconibacterium sp.
GGCACCACCACCATTTAAAATAGGGTCAGTCAGCCAATCCAAAAAAACTTTGTCGCAACCAATTTCTTTTGGTCCCTCGTGGCCGTCATGGATTACAACTTTCCTTAGTTTGCCCACAAAATTTTCATCTTGGACCATTTCTATCGATTTTGCAGTAGTTGGATACCAGGAAGTTTCAAAATCGGTAAGCAAAAATATGTTGTGTTTTTCAGCCAGTTCTGTCATTCTTTTTGCATGTTCCATACTCACTGCCAGTGGTTTTTCGACCATCACATGAATTCCGAGGGGAGCGCAGGCCTCCACAACTGCCAGATGATCGAAAATAGATCCAAAAGCAACTACTGCCTCCGGTTTTACCTTATCCAGCATTTGTTCCAGGTCATGAAATATCAAATCCTGTGAGAATTTATAACGTTCAGATAATTTATGTGTTAACTCTTTGTTTGTGTCAAAAACGCCAACAAGCTCAAAATCGCCTTTGTCTGGCCTGCCCAAAATAAACGAAATGTGTCCGTGTGTCATTCCTGCAACCGCCAGCCGGATTGGTTTTTGCGTTTGTGATTTTACTGGTATCGAAGAAAGTAGAATTAATAAAACAACGACAAGGGTTTTTAGATTTTGAGTTTTCATGTTTAAAATTTAATTTTTAATCTACTTCAACAAATGTATAAAACATATTAGAAGAAGAGGTAAGAGAATTTTGGGCGGAAAACTATACAAGCGAATTTATTGATTAGGTTAAGGCAAAAAAGGTAAAAATTTCCAAATCTTAAACTAAAGCAATTTCATTGCGACTGCCGAAACATATGCTGGATGATTTCAAAAAGATGGCCAGAAATCGGGACTTTTCCTATCAATCATTAGTTAATATAATTTTGAAAGGTAGGTTGGATGATGAATTAAGGCACTCGGGTTGAAATGAGAAATGCGGTTCGGAAACCTCATCACCTAAACAAAAAGCCTCCAGTTCTTGCAACTGAAGGCTTTTTATCAATTCAATATTTTCTTCAACTTTGAGATTCCAACTTTCTCACACTAACTCCACCACCAAATCATCCCCAATTTTAGTAACCTGGGCAAGTTTATGTTTTGTAAGTCCTTTTATCGAAACATCCCATTTTTTGTTGCTTAATCCGGTCTTTTCTTTAAGCTCGATCAATCCAATTGGCGATTTTTCTTTTAAAAGAGCGAGCACAGTTTTTTCTTCTTCGGTAAGTTCAACCTGTTTCTTTTCGGGTTTCATTTGCGGGAAGAAAAGCACATCCTGAATGGATGAACTGTTTGTCATAAACATGGTCAGGCGGTCGATACCGATTCCCATTCCCGAGGTTGGTGGCATACCATATTCCAATGCACGCAAGAAATCCTGGTCGATAAACATGGCTTCGTCGTCGCCTTTTTCCGAGAGTTTTAGCTGGTCTTCAAAACGTTCGCGCTGATCTATTGGGTCATTTAATTCTGAATAAGCGTTTGCCAGTTCTTTTCCGTTTACCATTAACTCAAAACGCTCGGTCAATTCCGGATTTTCGCGGTGTTTTTTTGTTAACGGACTCATTTCTACCGGGTAATCGGTAATAAAAGTAGGTTGAATATAATTATGTTCGCATTTTTCGCCAAAAATTTCGTCAATGAGTTTTCCTTTTCCCATTGTTGGGTCAGTTTCAATTCCCAGTTTATCGCAAATTTCGCGAAGTTCATTTTCGTTTTTCCCCGAAATATCGTAACCGGTGTGGGTTTTTATCGCCTCGGTCATCGTAACGCGTGGGTATGGCGTTTTAAAATCGATAGTATTTTCTCCAACCTGAACCTCTGTTTTTCCGTGTAAAGCAAGAGCAACCCGTTCGCAAATCTCCTCGGTAAAACCCATCATCCATTTGTAATCTTTGTAGGCCACATAAATTTCCATCACGGTAAATTCGGGGTTGTGGGTGCGGTCCATCCCCTCGTTACGGAAATCCTTGCCAAATTCATAAACTCCTTCAAAACCGCCAACTATAAGGCGTTTTAAATAAAGTTCGTTTGCAATTCGCAGGTAAAGCGGCATATTCAGCGAGTTGTGGTGGGTAATAAATGGCCGAGCAGTTGCACCGCCCGGAATAGGTTGCAGAATCGGTGTTTCGACCTCAAAATAACCGTATTCATTAAACATATTCCGCATTGTATTTACGATTTTTGTACGTTTCATAAACGTATCTTTTACCTGTGGATTTACAATTAAATCGACATATCGCTGGCGGTAACGTTGCTCAGGATCTGTAAAAGCATCGTAAGTTTTACCCTCTTTTTCTTTTACTACCGGGAGTGGACGCAACGATTTGTTCAGAACCGTAAATTCTTTTACATGTATTGAAGTTTCACCGGTTTGGGTAATAAAACCAAAACCTTTAACACCAATAATATCGCCGATATCGAGCAGTTTTTTGAATACGTCGTTGTACAAGGTTTTGTCGTCGCCGGGGCAAATTTCATCGCGGTTAACATAAATTTGTATTCGCCCGTTGTGGTCTTGCAATTCGGCAAACGAAGCTTTCCCCATTATTCTGAAACTCATTATTCGACCAGCCAAAACTACGTCCTGATAGTTCTTTTTTTCTTCGCTATAATTTTTCTTTATTTCGGTTGAAGTTGCATTTATTTTGTATTCCGCTGCCGGATACGGGTCGATACCCAGTTCACGCATTTTTTGCAACGAATTCCTTCTAATCCCTTCCTGTTCGCTTAATTCCTGAATACTCATGCTCTTTCTACTATTTAATTCTTGTAAAATTTCAAACTTCTAATAATCATCTCGCTTCTTATTCCTTCCTTGAGGGAGCTTTGGAGGGTATAAAAAATTTTCGCAAAGATAATAAAATCAAGGATATTGTTTTTAGGCTTAAAACTCTGAATGTCAAGACTAATTAAAAAATTTTCTCCAAAGATTGATTCTAAATTAATATATCACAAGCCATTTTATATCTTTGTCGGTTGTCAGTTGACAAATCATAAAAAAAGTATGGATAAAATCTGGAATTTAAAAAAGCAGGGCGATTTGAATGAGGTGAAACACCTTTCTGCAGCGCTGAATGTAAATATGGTCATCGCGCGTTTGCTGGTTCAAAGGGGAATTACAACATTTAATGAAGCCAAGGCATTTTTTCGGCCCAGGTTGAGCGATTTGATCAATCCGTTTCTGATGAAAGACATGGACAAAGCCGTTTCGCGGATTGAACAAGCTATTTCCAGCAAGGAAAAAGTAATTGTTTATGGTGATTACGATGTGGATGGCACAACTTCGGTTGCAATGATGTACTCGTTTTTAAAATCACGGATCGAACAAATAGAATATTACATACCCGACAGGTACAGTGAAGGTTACGGGATTTCTCCCAAAAGTATTAATTATGCCATCGAAAATGGTTTTACGCTAATGATTGCGCTGGATTGTGGTATAAAGGCTGTCGAAAAAATTGCTGATGCAAAAGAGCGCGGTCTTGATTATATTATATGCGACCACCATAATCCGGGCGAACAAATTCCCCCGGCATTTGCTGTTTTAGATCCGAAACAACCAGATTGCAACTATCCGAATAAAGAACTTTCAGGATGTGGTGTGGGTTTTAAACTGTTGCAAGCTTACTGTCAGAAGAATAATATAGAGCAAGACGAGATTTATGATATGCTTGATTTATTGGTAGTTAGTATAGCTTCAGACATTGTGCCTATCGTGGGCGAAAACCGGGTAATGGCATACTACGGTTTGAAAAAGCTTAACACAAATCCGGGAATTGGGCTGCAAACAATTATTAATCTGGCTGGTATTGCGGATACTGAAATCACAATCAGCGATATAGTTTTTAAAATTGGTCCGCGTTTAAATGCTTCGGGAAGGATTGAACATGGAAAAAAATCAGTCCAGATTCTTGTTTCAGATGATGAAGAAAAATCGGATTTAATAGGTGAGGAAATAGACTCGTTCAATGAGATCAGGAAAACGCTTGACCGCGATATTACGCAGGAAGCGCTTGATATGATTGAAAAAAGCGAAGTGTTGAAGAATATGAACAGCACCGTTTTGTATAACCGAGACTGGCACAAAGGTGTTGTTGGAATTGTGGCTTCGAGGGTTACCGAGCAGTATTACAGGCCGTCTATTATTTTAACTGAATCGAATGGATTGGCAACAGGATCAGCGCGTTCGGTTCGAGATTTCGATTTGTATGAAGCAATTGGCAAATGCAGCGATTTGCTCGAATCGTATGGCGGACACATGTATGCCGCCGGGTTGACGCTCAAAATCGAAAATATCCCTGCTTTCAGACAGCGGTTTGAGGAGATTGTAACAAATCAGATTACCGACATGCAGCAAACCCAAACTATTGAGGTTGATGCAAAAATTACTTTAAGTGAAATTACTCCCCGGTTTTACCGCATTTTAAAGCAATTTGCACCTTTTGGACCACATAATATGGCGCCGGTGTTTGTTACTGAAGATGTTTATGATGCCGGAACAAGCCGACGGGTTGGGAAGAACCAGGAACACCTGAAACTCGATTTGGTAGAACCCGATGTAAATTCAGGTCTGTTTGCCGGTATTGCATTTAATCAATCTCAAGCTTACGATTTAATAACTTCAGGCTCTCCTTTTGATATTTGTTACTCAATTGCAGAAAACGATTATCGCGGAAAAACCAACTTGCAGTTGTTTATTAAGGACATTAAGAAAAGAGATATTTTTTAGGGAAAAAAGAATTCCATCCCTGTCAACAGCAGATATCGGAAGAAATCCTCAAAAGCTATTCGAAAATTCCTGTTTCCATTAATTTTTTCAAACTCTCAACCAATTTTGAGTTTGTTGATTTTAGGCGTACTTCTGATTGATGACCATCTGCAATTAATATGCACGGAATACCAAGACTTTGAGCCACTTCGAAATCGTGAATTGTGTCACCGATAATCCGGGTATTTGACTTTTCGATATTAAATTCAGTAATCAGTTGCTGGCCCCGTTCAATTTTTGACACCCCGTAATGGTCGTTCAATCCGGCAACTCCCTCAAAAAAGTGATAAATATTTTGTTGTTTCAGGGTTTGTTCGAGCATATTTTGTTTCATTGCTGAAAGCACAAACTGTTTTATACCCATGTTTTTAAAATGGTTTAGAACTTCAATTGCAGAATTGTGCAGTAAACAGTTGCTTACTCCATTGTCATATAAATCAATAAATTCACGTGCGGGAATCGAAAAATCTTCTTTTCCGAAATCAAACCCAATAACCTGATAATAATCTTTCACGGGGAATGAAAAAACTTCCTTGTATGACTCAAGATTTAATAAAGGTAAATCTCTTTTTTTCAGTAATATATTAATGGTGGAAACACAAAAATCAATGTCATTGAGCAGAGTCCCATTCCAGTCCCAAATAACTGATTGCATTTATATTTTAGTGGCTTTGAGTTTGTTAATAACCGGGTTGGCATACAATTTCAGAAACCTTTCCTGAATGTCAGTAATCGGAAAGTCGATATTAACCATGGCTTGCTCAACCATTATTTTGAATTTTCGTTCTTCCCAGTGGGTATATTTACTTTTAAATCGATGTTCTTGCATCAACATGTCGTAAGCAATATAGTTGTTGGGCCAAAGTTTATAGTTGGCATAAATTTGCTGATCGATTTTTTCGGCAATTTCATGGGCTATTTTGTTTTGCAGCTCTTTCGATTTCGAATTTCCTTCTTCAATGTCAATCTCAAGAGGTTTTCCAAAAGTAAAACGCATCCTACCTTTGGGATTAAACATTCCCATCGACATACTTTTCAAGTCGTCTTTACTTGTTTTCGATTGCCCGTAATGTTCTTTTTTAATCAGCTCTTTTATTTTGGCAAGTCCGCAAGGTTCAATTTCATACGAAATGGCAACCGGTACAATATTGAGTTCTTTATATCCTTCTGAAATATTTTTTTGGTTGCTCATGTTCAGCATTTTCAACACGGCCACCTGCGTTTTATCCAACCCGTCCTTTGTTCGGCCTTCGCGTTGTGCAATCCAAACCGAAAGTTTATCTTCGAGAAGTGATTTCCGGATAAAATGCGACACTTTTAGGGAGGCATCAAGGATTTCGCGGGGCGGCAAATTGCGTTTTATGATAAATGAACGATTAAGTTTAACGGCATGTTCAATCCAATTGTACAAAAGCAGATTATTCCCAATTGCAATAAGGGTTGTATTCATCCCTTTCTCGAAAATCAGGTAGTTTAATAAGGCCGCATCCAGTACAATGTCGCGGTGATTTGAAATAAAAAGATAGGGTTTCTTTTTGTCCAGGTTTTCTATTCCTGAACATGTTAACCCTTTTGATGATTTGTTGATTACATTTCGAAGTAAATCGTATATGAAAGTACCCTGTAACTGCTTGATTGTTCTTAACATACGGAGTTGCAGTTTTACCATTTCCACAACGGGTCTAAATTTAAAAACGTGCATAAGAACCTCGTCAAAAACGGGGTCTTTAACCATTAGAGTAATTTTCGATTTTACTTCCTTATCGGAGTAAGGGCGGATATCTTCAAAATCAAGATGCGGTAAATCTGACATGACAATGTTTTTTAAAAACTCGGCAAAGTAATAAATTCAAAATCAAATTTTCAACCTCAGCTGAAATTTTAACTCGGTTTTGTTGTTTCCCGAGATTTCGTTGTAACCTGAACTTATCACTTCGCGGTCGCTCCACGATGTGTTAGCAATTTTGAACCAACAATCAATATTCTTCGAGATTTTGTAGCTGA